>NZ_CP059202.1:312014-624029 GCF_014251815.1 Blattabacterium cuenoti | reverse complement strand
AAATATAAAATTTTAAAAAATTGAGTTTTAATTTTTATTTTTTAAATAAATTCAATATCTATTATATTATTCAATCTACAAAACATAAAAATAAAAATTTCAAAATTATTGAAAATAACTCAAAAAAAACACTCTTTAAGTAAGAATTTTAGTTATGTGTTTGTTATAAAACTTTTTTTTGAAAAAGTAAAAACAATTATTTTTCAAATCCAAAAAATTCATGAATTTATTACATAATTTAGATCTAAAAAGATGGGGCGCTATAACTCTTATTATAATTGGGAAAATATTATTTTTCGCTATTATTCTAATAATTTTAGAATTTATTTTTAATAGAGGGGTACGTTTTATAGGCAGAAGAATAGTAAGTTCTACTCATTTTGTTTGGGATAACATTTTATATGAAAATAAAGTTTTTGATAGTTTAGCACATTTTTTTCCACTATCTATTGGTTTGATATTAATTGAACCATTTTTTAAAAATTATCATACGATTGTTATTTATTTAGAAAAAGTATTTGATATATTATTTGTTCTAATTGTTCTACAATTTTTAATTCGAGTAGTAAATTCTATTATGAGAATAGCTACAAGTGAAAATAACCATCAAACGATAGCAGTTCGTTCTTTTTCACAATTACTTAAGATTATATCCATAATATTTTGCGTATTGGTTATTATCGCTATTCTTACTAAAAATGATCTTATTAATGTTTTAACAAGTTTAGGCGCTATAACAGCTTTTGTTATATTAGTTTTCAGAGATACAATATTAGGATTTGTTTCAGGAGTACAAATGGCATCTACAAAAATGATAAAAGTTGGGGATTGGATTAGGATTCCTAAGTATAATATAGAAGGAACAGTTATTGAGATCAATTTAACTTCCGCAAAAATAGAAAATTTTGATAAAACTATTACTAGCGTCCCTACCTACGATTTGATTTCCACAGCAGTTACTAATTTTGAATTTATGCGTCAAAAAAATATACGTAGAATCAAAAGGTCTATTTTATTTAATATACAATCATTTCATTTTTGTAATTCAGATATGTTAAAAAAATTTCAACATGTTTATTTGATAAAAAATTATATACAAAAAAAACAAAAAGAAATAGATCTTTTCAATAAAGAAAAAAATATTGATGTAAGTATAAATATAAATGGAAGGAGGTTAACAAATATCGGACTATTTCGTCAATATGCACTAGAATATTTATCCCAACATCCTAAAATATCACAATCAGAAACTTTGATGGTAAGACATTTAGAGCCTACTCCTTATGGATTACCAGTGGAATTATATTGCTTCACAAATACTTCTGAATCTATTAAGTATGAGCAAATACAAGCTAGTGTTTTTGATCATTTATTAACAGTATCTAAAGAATTTAATTTGGAAATAACACAAGTTACTAAAAAAGAAGTTTTAAAAAAATGGTAAGATTAAGTGTAAATTTAAACAAGATAGCTACATTAAGAAATGCAAGAGGAGGAAATATCCCCGATCTATTACAGGTCGCTATAGATGTTCAAAAATTCGGATGTCAAGGTATAACTATACATCCACGTCCTGATGGAAGACATATTACGTATAAGGATGTTTATGACATAAATTCTGTGATTACGACAGAATTCAATATAGAAGGAAATCCTTCTGAAAAATTTATGAAACTGGTGATGGACATCAAACCATCACAAGTGACTTTAGTCCCAGATTCTGATAATGCAATAACATCAGATTCTGGATGGAATACTTTTTTATATCAAGATTTTTTGACTGATAAAATTAGAAAATTAAAAAATCATGGAATTCGTACTTCCATTTTTTTAGATCCCAACCCAGAATTGGTTTCATATGCGGCTAAAACGGGAGCAGATAGTATAGAATTATATACTGGATATTTTTCTGTAGGATATTCTGAAAATAAATGGAATAGCATAAATCCATATATTGAAACGGCGAAAATTATTGTTAAGAATAAAATGTTTATTCATGCTGGACATGATTTAAATTTAGATAATATTTATTTTTTAATTGAAAAAATACCAAACATATCAGAGGTTTCAATTGGACATGCTTTAATTTGCGAATCCATATATATGGGACTGGAAAATACAATACAAAGTTATTTAAAAAGAATTCATAAAGCCAGAATAAAAAAAAATGATACTATATTCTAAAATTTATGGGGTTGGGTCTCCCATTTTAGTTTTTCATGGTTTATTTGGAAATGGAGACAATTGGGGTTCTTTTGCTAAAAAATTTGAAAAATTTTATCAAGTTCATTTGTTGGATATTAGAAATCATGGAAAAAGTTTTGTATCCCATGAAATGAATTATGATGTCATATCAGAAGATATATTAAAATATATTTATTATTACAAATTGAATCATCCTATATTATTAGGTCATTCTATGGGTGGGAGGGCTGTGATGACGTTTTCTATAAAATATCCTATGATTCCAAAAAAATTGATAATTGTAGATATCAGTCCTAAAGCTTATATCAATACTAATCAAAAAAAATTAATTCATATTTTAAAAAAAGTGGATTTTGATGTCATTAATACTAGAAAAGATCTAGATCTTTTTTTAAAAAGATGGATTGATGATTTGAAAATAAGATCGTTTTTTTCTAAATGCACTCAAAGACAAAAAAATGGGAAATTATGTTTTTATTTTTCTTTATCAAATATTGAAAAAAATTATGATAATTTAATTCATAAAGAAATAAAAAATGGATCCTATCATGGCCCTACGTTATTTTTAAGAGGAGAGTATTCGAATTATCTTATTGACAAAGATTATCATCATATACGAAAGTTATTTCCAAGATCTAAAATTTGTACTGTGAATAAATCTGATCACTGGATTCATGTAGAAAATCCCACTGATTTTCATGAAAAAATTAGTGTTTTTTTAAAGGAAACATAATTTATGTATATTATTTTTTTTTAAAAAAAAATTTATTATGATTTTTGATCTTGATATGATTCGAAATTTTTACTCAAGCTTTTTGCATAAGATTGAAAAATCTAGAAATGTGATAGATCATCCTATGACTTATTCTGAAAAAATTTTGTATTCTCACTTATCCGACTTATCCGATATAAAAAATATTGAATTTAATTCTAAATCCATAAATTTTAGAGATGAATATTATAGGAATTTTTTGCCTGATCGTATTGTTATGCAAGATGCTACTGCTCAAATGACATTGCTTCAATTTATGCAAACTAAAAAATATAAAACGTTTGTTCCAACTTCTATTCATTGTGATCATCTTATATCTGCTCAATATGGAGCAGATTTGGACTTAAAAAATTCCATAAGTAAAAATAAAGAAATCTATAATTTTTTAAGATCGGCGTCTTGTAAATATGGAATAGATTTTTGGGGGCCTGGATCAGGGATTATTCATCAGGTTATTCTGGAAAGTTATGCATTTCCTGGGGGTATAATTATAGGGACAGATTCTCATACCCCTAATGCTGGAGGATTAGGGATGTTAGGAATAGGAGTTGGAGGTTCTGATGCTGCAGAAGTTATGTCTGGATCCCTTTTAGAATTAAAATTTCCTAAAATAATTGGAGTAAACTTAATTGGAAAAATTAATGGATGGACCTCTCCTAAAGATGTAATATTAAAATTATCTGGAATGATTGGAGTATCAGGAGCGGTAAATCATATTATTGAATATTTTGGAGAGGGAATTGATAGTATTTCTTGTGTAGGAAAAGCTACCATATGTAATATGGGCGCAGAAATAGGTGCTACAGCTTCTTTATTTCCTTATGATGTTAAAATGAAAGATTTTTTGATAAAAAATGGAAGAATTCAAGTATCTATGATGGCAGAAGAAATAAAAAATTTTTTAAAAGCAGATCCAGAAGTCTATAAAAATCCGAATCATTACTATGATCAAGTCATAAAAATAGATTTAAATGTCTTAGAACCACATATTAACGGTCCTTTTACTCCAGATAGAGCGACTCCTATTTCTAAAATGAAAGAAGAAGCAATTAAAAATAATTGGCCTACAAAAATTGAAGTAGGATTGATTGGTTCTTGCACAAATTCTTCTTACGAAGATTTCTCAAAAGTGATATCAGTAATTCAACAAGCAAAAAAGAATAAATTGAAAATGAATTCAGAATATATGATATCTCCGGGGTCTAAAAAAGTTTTTTCTCTAATAAAAGATGCAGGATTTTTATCAACTTTTAAAGAAATTGGAGCTAAAATTTTTTCTAATGCTTGTGGCCCTTGTATTGGACAATGGGTTAGAAATAAAAAAAACGTAAAAAATACAATTATTCATACTTTTAATAGGAATTTTTCATCTCGTAATGACGGAAATCCAAAAACACATGCTTTTATCGCTTCTCCAGAAATTGTTACAGCTTTAGTCTTTTCTGGGGATTTGACGTTTAATCCTATGAAAGATAAATTGAAAAATGAAATGGGTGAGTATGTAAAGTTCGAAGAGCCTAAATCATCAGAGATTCCTACAAAAAATTTTAAATCAGAAGAATTAGGATATGAAAGTTTTTTAAAAAAAGAAAATAGAGAAAATTTATCTGTAATTCTCAAAAAAGACTCTAAAAGGATACAGGCATTGACCCCTTTTTTGGCGTGGGATGGAAATCATTTGTTGAATCTTAGACTTTTAATGAAAATTAAAGGAAAATGCACTACAGATCATATTTCAATGGCAGGCCCATGGTTAAAATATCGAGGAAATCTTGAAAAAATTTCTGAAAATTTGTTAATGGGAGCTATAAATGCTTTTAATCATGAAAAAAATAAAATAAAAAATATTATAACAGGTAGTTATGATACGGTTTACAATGTAGCAAAATTTTATAAGTCAAAAAATATACAAACTTTAATTATAGGAGAGGATAATTATGGAGAAGGTTCTTCAAGAGAGCATGCTGCTATGGAACCTCGTTTTTTGGGAGTTCGTGTGGTTCTTGTAAAATCTTTCTCTAGAATACACGAAACCAATTTAAAAAGACAAGGAATTTTGGCTTTAACTTTTTTAAATCCTGACGACTATTACAAAATACAAGAAGAAGATATATTACACTTTTATATAAAAAACATATGTACTAATAAAAATATAGAAGTGGAATTGATTCATAAAAATGGAAATCAAGAAAAAATAAAAGTTTGTCATTCTTATAATAAAAACCAAATTCAATGGTTTAAAGCAGGTTCTTCGTTAAACTTTATTCGAAAAAAAACAATATGAAAATTGCAAAAATATTACTCATCAAAATCATCAGATTATATCAAATAGGGGTATCTCCATGGATAGGAAACAATTGTAGATACATTCCAACTTGTTCGAGTTATATGATTTTTTCATTAAATAAATGGAATTTTTTTAAAGCTATTTTTTTAAGTATAAAAAGAATCATTAAATGTAACCCTTGGGGGCCATCAGATTACAATTATCCAAAATAAATTAGTCATGGTAAAAACATTAGAGTATATTAATTGGGATCCTATTCACAAATTTGTTTTATGGAAAGGTTTATGTGTTCATATCTATAGTCTAATGTTTGTGATTTCTTTTTTATTAGGGTGGTATATCATGAAATATATTTATCAAAACGATGATATAGATCAAAAATATCTGGATCCTTTATTTATTTGTACTTTTTTGGGAACTATTATAGGAGCAAGACTGGGTCAAGTTTTCTTTTATGATTTATCATATTTTTCAGATCATTGGATTGAAGCGATTCTTCCTATAAAAGAAAATAAACATAATTCCTTACTAGGATTTATAAAAGGTTATGAATTTATTGGGTTCAGGGGGTTATCCAGTCATGGCGCAACTATAGGGATCATTTTATCTAGTTTTTTTTATAGAAAAATCATACTGAAAAAAAAATCTTTTATTTGGTTATGTGATAGATTATGTATTCCAGTATCAATATCTGCTGTTTTTATTAGGGTCGGAAATTTTTTTAATTCTGAAATAGTGGGGAAACCATGTAGTGAAAAATTACCTTGGGCCGTAAAATTTGTGCAAATGGATACAGAATATGGGGAAATAACACCTAGACATCCTGCACAAATATATGAATCTATTGGTTATTTTTTAATTTTTTTACTTCTATGGTATTTCTATAGAATTGGAAAAAAAAATTATGATGGATTTTTATCCGGAATATTTTTTATTTCACTTTGGTCTATACGTTTTTTATTAGAATTTGTGAAAGAACCACAAGGAGAAGAATTTATTAATTTCTTATCTATAAATACAGGTCAATGGCTTAGCGTCCCTTTTATTATTTTGGGTTTTTTTATTATTAATTTATCAAAAATTAAGAAATATTTTTTTTCGTTATGAAAAAAATTAATATTTTTTTTTATTTGATTTTGATAATGTGTTTTTCTATAAATTCATCTGAAAAAATTTATTACGATTCTGATATATTTTTAGATGTTGGAAATTCACTAGAAATAGAATTTCTAAAAGATGGAGAACTATATTTTACAAACAATAATTGTATCATAAAAAAAATAGATATAGAGTTAGCGTTTAATGATACAGAAAAGAAAAATGGATTAAAATATAGGTCTGATCTAAAAGAAAATAGAGGGATGTTATTTTTATTGAAAAATAAAGATGAATATAAAGATATAAACATGAATAATGTACGAATTCCTTTAGATATTGTATATATCAATCAATTGAATACTGTTGTTTTTGTTAATAAGCATGTAATTCCTATGAAGAATATAGAAATAATTAATTTTTCTTATCCCATAAAATATGTTTTAGAAATTAATGCTGGTATGTCAAACAAATGGGGAATAAAAGAAGGAATAACAAAAATCACTTTCAAGTGAAGAATGATACAAAAAATTTATATTTATCTTTTGTAATCAAAAAATAAAAAATTGTAAATATTATGGTTTTTATATCTGAAAAAGCTAAAAATAAATTGATTTCTATTATGAAAAAAGAAGGACTTTCTCATGATATTTCTTTCGTTAGATTTGGAGTTAAAACTGGAGGATGTTCAGGAATGTCTTATGAACTTACTTTCGATCAAAAAAAACAAGAAGGAGATAAACTTTTTCAACATGAAGAAATGAAGATATTGATAGATCAAAACAGTATTCCTTATTTAGAAGGTACAACATTAGAATATTCAGATGGATTAGATGGAAAGGGATTTTATTTTAATAATCCTAAAGCAAAACATACTTGTGGTTGTGGAAAAAGCTTTTCATCATAATGAAAAAAAATAATAAAATACTGAAAAATTTTTCTGAATCTGAATATAAATATGGATTTTATACCCCAATAGAATCAGATAAAATTCCAGTAGGTTTAAATGAAGATGTTATACGTAAAATAACAGAAAAAAAAAAGGAACCCACATGGATGTTAAATTGGAGATTAGAATCTTATCAAATATGGAAAAAAATGGATAATCCAAAATGGGCAAATATAAAGTATAAAATTCCAGATTTTCAAAAAATCAGTTATTATTCTGCTCCTAAAACAAAAATAAATTTGAATAATTTAGAAGAAGTAGACCCAGAATTAATAAATACATTTAATAAATTAGGAATTCCTATAGAAGAACAAAAACTCCTTTCAGGAGTGGCGACAGATATAGTATTAGACTCTGTTTCTTTAGCTACTACATTTCAAAATAAATTAAAAAATCAAGGTATTATATTTTGCTCTATCAACGATGCTATGAAAAACCATCCAAATCTTGTAAAGAAATATTTAGGTTCAGTTGTTTCAAAAAAAGATAATTTTTATGCAGCTCTAAATTCAGCTGTATTTTCAGATGGGTCTTTCTGTTATATTCCAAAAGGAGTTCGTTGTCCTATGGAGTTATCCACATATTTTCGTATCAATGAAAATAAAACAGGTCAATTTGAAAGAACTTTAATTATAGCAGATGAAAATTCATACGTTAGTTATTTAGAAGGATGTACTGCTCCACAAAGAAAAGAAAATCAGCTACATGCAGCTGTAGTAGAAATTATAGCATTGAAAAATGCTGAAGTGAAATATTCAACCGTTCAAAATTGGTACCCCGGAAATAAAAAAGGAGAAGGAGGTGTTTTTAATTTTGTAACAAAACGTGGTTTATGTGAGGAAAGAGCAAAAATATCTTGGATACAAGTAGAAACAGGTTCTTCAATTACCTGGAAATATCCATCTTGCATTCTAAAAGGAGATTTTTCCATGGGACAATTTTATTCTTTAGCTTTAACTAAAAATTTTCAACAGGCAGATACGGGAACTAAAATGATACATATAGGAAAACATACTAAAAGTGTTATTATTTCAAAAGGAATATCTGCTGGGAAAGCTCAAAACAATTATAGAGGATTGGTTAAAATTAGTTCTCAAGCAATTGAGTCTCATAATTTCTCTCAATGTGATTCTTTATTAATTGGAAATCAATGTGGAGCTCATACTTTTCCGTACATTCATGTGTATAACTCAACTTCTAAAGTTGAACATGAAGCCACTACTTCAAAAATTGGAGAAGACCAAATTTTTTATTGTAACCAAAGAGGAATAGATACAGAAAAAGCTATTTCTCTAATTGTTCATGGTTTTAGTAATGATATTTTGGAAAAACTTCCTATGGAATTTGCAGTAGAGGCTAGAAAACTTTTGGAGATTTCTTTGGAGGGATCTGTAGGATAATAATATTATCATGTTAAATATAGAAAATTTACATGCTTACATAGAGAATAAGAAGGTACTTAAAGGTGTTAATTTGAAAATTAATGCAGGAGAAAGTCATGTTATTATGGGGCCTAATGGTTCTGGAAAGAGTACTCTTGCTTCTATAATAGCAGGTAAAAAAGATTATAAAATAACTGAAGGAAATATTTATTTCTTAAATCGTAATTTAAAAAATTCTTCTCCTGAAGAACGAGCTCATTTAGGGATTTTTCTTTCTTTTCAACATCCGATTGAAATACCAGGAGTGTCTATTGTTAATTTTATTAAAACAGCAATTAATTCCATTTGTGAAGCACGGAATATTAAAAAAATATCTGCTAAAGATATTTTATTAAAAATAAAGGAAAAGTCTTCTTTATTAAAAATTGAAAAAAATTTTTTTCATCGTTCTTTGAATGAAGGTTTTTCTGGAGGAGAAAAAAAACGTAACGAAATATTTCAAATGATGATGTTAGATCCTCTATTATCCATATTAGATGAAATAGATTCAGGTTTAGATATAGACGCCTTGCGGGTAGTCGCTAAAGGAATTAACGACTTTAGAAATGATAAAAACTCTATTTTAGTTATCACTCATTATAAAAGATTATTAGATTATCTTTTATCAGATTATATTATACATATTTTATATAATGGAAAAATTATTCAATCAGGAGATAAAAAATTAGCTGAAAAATTGGAAAAAAAAGGATATGATTGGATAATGAAGAATCAAGGGTAATTACTTAACTTTATATAATAAATGCAGTTAAGAGAAAAAATAACTTCTTTCTTAATTAAGAAATTTGTTTCTGAAAAAAAAGATGATACTTATATATCGTTTTTACGACGAAAACATTATGATTTTTTCTGCAAAAAAGGATTTCCTTCTTCTATCGAAAAAGAATGGAAAAACACAGATATTGATTCAATTTTTAAACAGGATTATAATCTTATTTCAGAATCGTCAGAATCAGAAGATAAAAAAATAAAAAATATAGAAAAAATAAGAAAATTAACTTTTCTTAAAAAGAAAGACTCCCTTATTTTGGTTTTTATAGATGGAAAATATAATTCTTATCTTTCTTATAATGCTGAAAATATTATTTTATCAAATATAGTATCACTAAAAGAAAATAAAATTAAAGACTATTATGGTGGATTATCGTATCAATACGATGCATTCTATACTTTGAATACTCTTTTGTCAATAGACGGAGCATATATCTATATTCCTAATAATGTCATTTTAGAAATTCCTATAGAAATATTACATATTTCTACAGGAATTGAATCTAAAATTATGTTGAATAACAGAAATTTGATTGTGGTGGGAGAGCGTTCTTATGTTAAAATTATAGAACATTTTAAATGTTTTAAAAAGCATTTTGTTTTTGTAAATTCAGTTAGCGAAATTTATGCAATGAATCATAGTATAATTGACTACTATAAAGTTCAAAATGATTTAGAAGAAACTTCTATAATAGATAATACATTTTTAAAACAAAATAAAAACAGTAAATGTACAGTTTATACTTTTTCTTTTAAAGGAAATTATATAAGAAATAATTTAAAATTTTATTCTAATGGGGAAAAAACTTCTTCTTATTTATACGGTATTTCTCTTTTATCTGGAAAACAATTTGTGGATCATAATACTCTAATCAATCATTTATGTTCAAATGCTTATAGTTTTCAATTATATAAAAATATTTTATGTGAAAAATCTAAAGGAATTTTTAATGGAAGAATAATTGTAAATGAATTTATAAAAGAAATAAATGCTTTTCAAAAAAATCATAATATTGTTCTTTCTGATGAAGCTTGTATACAAGCTATACCTCAATTAGAAATTTATTCTGAACATGTGAAATGTTCTCATGGTTGTACAGTTGGAAATCTTCAGGAAGATGAGTTGTTTTATCTTCAATCAAGAGGAATTCCTGAAAAAAAAGCTAAAATGTTATTATTATTGTCATTTTTAGGAGAAATGTTGGATTCTATTCGGATTATAGAATTAAAAAAATTTATACATATAAAAATAAAGGAAAAATTAGATAAACATTTATAAAATATATGTTTTCAGAAAAAGAAATACAAGAAATAAGAAATCAGTTTCCTATTTTAAAAGAAAAAATATATTCGAATCCTTTAATTTATATGGACAATGCAGCAACCACTCAAAAACCTTTAAAAGTTATTCAAGCATCCCAAAATTATTATTCTACCATGAACTCTAATGTTCATAGAGGCTTGCATTATCTTAGTCATAAAGCGACTCTATATGTAGAGAATGTGAGAAAAAAGATTCAAAAATTTATTCATGCAAAATATTCTTCTGAAATTCTATTTACAAAAGGAACTACAGAGTCTATTAATTTAGTGGCATCTAGTATGGATACTTTCATAAGAAAAGGAGATGAAATCATTATTTCTTGTATTGAACATCATTCAAATTTTGTACCTTGGCAGGTACTTTGCGAAAAAAAAGGAGCTATTTTAAAAATAATATCCATTTATGAAAATGGGATTTTAAAATTGAAAGATTTTGAGTTTCTTCTTTCAGAAAAAACAAAAATAGTATCTATTAGTCATATATCTAATGTTTTAGGAATTATTAATCCTGTTAAAGATATTATTAAAAAGGCTCATAAATATGGAGCTTTAGTTTTAATTGATGGAGCTCAAGTCCCATCTAATCTAGATTTAGATGTACAAGATTTAAATGTTGATTTTTACGTTTTTTCTGCTCATAAGATGTATGGCCCCACTGGGATTGGGATATTATATGGGAAAAAGAAAATTTTGGAAAAGTTGTATCCTTATCAATTTGGGGGTGAAATGGTTAAAAAAGTAAGTTTCAATCAAACAACTTATTCAGAGATTCCATTTAAATTTGAAGCAGGGACACCAAACATAGAAGGTATTATTGTATGGGGATTTGCTATAGATTTTATAAAAGAAATAGGAATATCAAATATTCAGTCGTACAAAAAAAAACTTTTGATGTATGCTGTAAAATGTTTAAGATCAATAAATGGAATTCAATTATATGGAACTCCATATGATATTTCTGAAAAGTCTGGTATTATTTCGTTTAATTTAAATGAGTTACATTGTTTTGATGTAGGTAGTGTTTTAGATCGTTTAGGAATTGCAGTAAGAACAGGGCATTTATGTGCACAACCTCTTATGAATTTTTTTAAAGTTTCAGGTATGATTCGTATTAGTTTTTCGGTATATAATACTTTTAAAGAAATAGATTGTTTATTTGAAAGTATTTTAAAAGCAAAAAAAATATTATTAAGATAATGTATGCTATTGTTAATATAAAAGATAAACAATTTAAAATTGTTGAAAATGAATATATTTATGTTCCTCATATTTGCAAAAATATAGGAGAACAAATATTGTTGAATCAAGTTTTTTTGTTTTGTAAACAAGGAAAACTTATTTTAGGAAATCCTTTTATAGAAAAAATAAATGTAAAAATAGAAATTTTACAACATATAAAAGGAAAAAAAATTATTATTTTTAAGAAAAAAAGAAGAAAAGGATATAAAGTAAAAAATGGATTTAGGCCTTTATTTTCAAAAATAAGAATAATTTCTTTTTTATTTAAATAATTCATAACATAAAAAAAACAAGATATGGCTCATAAAAAAGGCTCTGGAAGTTCTAGAAATGGAAGAGATTCAGCAGGAAGAAGATTAGGAGTTAAAATATATGGAAATCAGTATGTAAATTCTGGTAATATTATAATTCGTCAGAGAGGGACTAAACATCATCCTGGAATAAATGTAGGAATAGGAAAAGATCATACTTTATATGCTATAAAAAACGGTTATGTGTCTTTTAAAAAAGTAAAAAAAAATAAATCGATTGTTTCTATTGTAGATAATAAGACTGGGTAGTTCAACTAGGACAGAACAACAGTTTCCTAAACTGTAAGTTGTGGGTTCGAATCCCCCCCCAGTTACCAGTTACTTTAGAAATAAGAAATGGTCCCAGCTGGATTTGAACCAGCGACTCCCTGATTATGAGTCAGGTGCTCTAACCAACTGAGCTATGGGACCAAAAATATTAAGTTGTACAATTTTACAACATTATTTTTCCTATTACAAGTTTTTTGAAAATTTTTTTCGTTTTTTGTCTCTGTTTGAAAAAAAAAGTGATGAAATTATGAAAGATTTGATTAGAAATGAGAAGTTATATTCAATATTTTTTATAGAAATAGCAGAAATACTGAACAAAGAAATTTGTTATAGCGAAAGTAAGGATGAATTTTTAGTGACTTTAATTAAAATACATATTAGCTCTGATATGAGCCTCATAAAAGTATATGTTAGCATTTATCCTTTTTTGGATAAAAAAATATTAAAATTTATTCGTTCCAAATCTAGATTTTATAGAAAATTACTTTCTGATAGATTGAGATATCGTGTAAAAAAAATTCCAAAATTGGATTTTTATGCAATTATATAAAGTTTTTTAATTTCAAGTTTTTGAATATTTATTTTTATATATCTATACGTTATTTTTTTTCTAAAAAAAAAACAAATCTTGTTAATATTATTGTTTTTTTATCAATTTTATCTATTAGTGTTTCTGCATTTTCTTTATCTACAATTTTATTTGTTTTCTCTGGACTAGAAAATTTAAATGAAAAATTTCATAAAACTCATTATCCTGATATAACTATTTCTTGTTTAAATGAAAAAAATTTTTTTATTAATGATAGTATTATCAAAAAAATAGTACCTATACAAGAAATTATGGCCTTCTCTAAGACCATAGAAAGAAAAGCTTTTTTACATTATAATAATCATGAATATTTTGTCCTTTTAAAAGGGGTGGATGTAGGATATGAAAAAGTAATGAAAAAATTTAGGAAAATAAATTTAAAAAACAATAAATTTGATTATTTAAATGTATATATAGGAGGACGTATAGTCCCCCCAATGTTATTATATCACATAATAAATCAACCTTTTCAGATCCTTTTTTTTGATTCTAAAAAAGACAAAAAAAAAACTTTATTTTTTATGAAAAAAAAAGTTTTTATAAAAGGAATTTTTCATTTTAGTCCAAAAATGGACATAAAATATTTATTTTGTGATTTATCTGAACTTCAGAATGTAATGAAACAAAAAGGATTTCAAACTCTAGAAATTAAGGCTCATGATAAAGTAAACATAGATAATTTGAAAAATATTTTAATGAAAAAACTAGGTTCAAAATTTAATATAAGAACACGTGTAGAAAGAGAAAAAGGATTTCATAAAGTACTGAACACAGAAAAAATATTTATATATTTTTTGTTTATTTTAATAACACTAATCACTGGATTTAATTTATTTAGTGCTATTTGTATTTTACAACTAGATAAAATTAAAGAAATTTTTACATTATGGAGTATGGGTTTTTCTTTATATAGAATCAAGATGATATTTTTTTATATAGGATTTATGATTACTACTTTTGGTTGTTTTAGTGGTTTGTTTATATCTTATATTATTTCTTTAATACAAGAAAAATATAAAATATTTAAAATAGAAAAAAAAATACCTTTTCCTGTTAAAATTACAATAGAAGATTCTTATATGGTCGTATGTGTTATTTTAATAATAGGATCAATTATATCTTTTTATTCTTTAAAAAGAATTAATAATATGATTTATTCCAATTATTACAAATAATATGTTTTTATAGCTTCGGATGCTTCTACGTTAAAAAATATCTCTTTTGCTTCTTTTTCAAATTCTTTAATATTAGGAAATCTATTTGAATAATGTCCCAATAACAATTTTTTGACTTTAGCTTCTTTAGCTATATGTGCGGCTTGATTTGCTGTAGAATGTCCTGTGTTAATTGCTCTATTTTCTTCTATTTTTAGAAATGTAGATTCATGATATAATAAGTCTACATATTTTATATGCTCAACTATAGGTAAGTAAAAAGAAGTATCTGAACAAAAAGCATAAGATAATATTTTTGGAGGATCAAATGTTAATTTGTAATTAGGAATCATTTTTCCATCATTAGTTTTAAAATCTTTTCCTAATTTTAAATTATGATAGTCTACGATTTTAATATCGGATATTTTTTTAATTTCTTCCATATTTAATTTTCTGTTTCCCGGTTTCTCTCTAAAAAGAAATCCATTTGCATAAATTCTGTGTTTTAATGGGATGGAAAAAACTTCTATTTTATCGTTTTCCATGATTTTTTCCAATTTTAGGGATGATAATTCTATATAATCTATGCAATATTTAAGTCTGGTATAAGACCATTTAAAATGAACATCTATGATCTCTTTTAATCCTTTTGGAGCGTAAATACTTACTGGTTTTTCTCTCCCTAACAGGTGAAAAGTAGATAATAATCCAATCAATCCAAAAAAATGATCTCCATGTAAATGAGATATGAATATGTGTATGATTTTATTAAATTTTATTTTTGCTTTTCTTAATTGAACTTGTGTCCCCTCACCACAATCAATAAGAAAGTAAAAACCTTTCATTTCCAATATTTGAGCAGTGGGATGAAACTTGTTTGTAGGGATGGAAGAATGACATCCTAAAATAGTTAATGAAGACTTTTTCATCATGAAAAATTTTAAATGAATTTTCTAATTCATGTGTATAGTCAGTTTTTATGAAAAAATTTAATTTTTTATGCTTTCTTTTTTTTTCTTTAAAAGAAAAATACTTCCACTCATTACTATAATAAAAGATATTATTAATATTAATACAAAATTTATATCCAAACTTATCTTTTTTGGGGCAAAAAAATCTTTATTTTTCATAAATAAAAACATAGTGAATACAGCAAAAGCATTATTAAAAATATGTAATAATATACAGTCTATAATAGAAGAAGTTATGAAATAAATGAATCCTATAAAACTTCCAATAATAATCCCTCCTACAAATTGCCATGGATTCAGATGAGTCAATCCAAATAAAAATGAAGAAAATAAAATAGCTTTAATAGGATGTATTTTATTTTTTAACATACCATTTAAAATAATCCCTCTAAAAAGGACTTCTTCACATATAGGTGCTAATAATACTGTAGTAGAAAAAAAAGGAATTGGATTTTGAATTTCTGAAATAAGAAATTCTTCAATTTCTTTATACATATTTCCTAATATGGGTCCTTCTTTTGGAACTAGTGAGGATATGTATTCATTGATAATGATCATACAAAACATCATACAAAAAATAATAAAATAAATATACCATGGAGACAAGCTCATAGACAAGTCTATGGTGAGACTTTTTTTTTGTGCCTGACGAGATATGAAAAAAAATAAAAAAATAAAAGGAAGAGTGTATGATATTGAAAATATCATGTTTTCAGGTAAATTAATATAAATCAATAATTTTCTAAGAATTAGATTGAAAAAATTTAAAGCAATAAATCCTATTATTAATAAAATAGATTCTATATAATTTATTTTAAAATAATTCTTCATATCATATCATATTATGAATCATATTATGAAATTATGAAAATATTTTAATTTAACTTTAGTAAAAGTTCGTTTTACTTTTTTTTGAAAGATAACAACAATTTTGTTATTAATCATAATCATGAATGAGAGAATTATTTAAAAAAAATCCAGGTTGTTATGTCGTTTTTTGATATTGTATCTATGTTCCATAATTATGAATCTTTTAAAGATAGTAGTATTCATTGTTCAAAAATTTTCAGATATTCTGATTTATTACAAATCATGAATAAGTATAAAGATATATGTTCTATTATTCCTATAGGATTATCTATAGAAAAAAGGAAAATTTTTAAAATTAAATGGGGGATAGGAAAAATAAAAATATTAATTTGGTCTCAAATGCATGGAAATGAAACCACTGGGACAAAATCCATGTTTGATATTTTTCATTTGTTTTTAAAAGAAAAAAATTGCGAATTAATCCAATTTTTTAAAAAAAATTTAACGATTCTATTTATTCCAATGTTAAATCCTGATGGGGCTGAAATATTTAGAAGGAGAAATGGAATAAATATAGACTTAAATAGAGATGCTATTTGTTTACAATCTCCAGAAATACAAATTTTATTCAAGGAAATAGGAAAAAATAAACCTAATATTTTATTTAATTTACATGATCAAAGAAGTATTTACAATGTTGATCATAAAAATTTTAATCCTGCTATTTTATCTTTTTTGTCTCCTTCTATATCCCTGAAAAAAAATACTTATTCTATAAGTAGAAAAAAATCTATGGGAGTCATAAGTTTTATTGTAAGAGAACTTCATAAAATTTTACCTAATATTGGATCAATAGGAAGATTTTCTGACAAATTATATCCTACAGCAACTGGAGATTGTTTACAAAAATTAGGTTATCCTTGTATTTTAGTTGAATCAGGAAATTATCCAAAAGATTTTCAAAAAAAGATTATTAGAAAATACAGCGTATTATCTCTTCTTTCCGGAATTTATTTCATTTCTTGCAAAAAAGGAAAAAATCTTGAAGAAGATTATAAATCTTATTTATCAATTCCAGAAAATAAAAATGTTTTATTGGATAAAATATATAGGAAAGTAGAAATAAAAAAAAATAAAACTAAATTTTTAGTAGATATAGGATTAATGAACTTTGAAAAGTTTGATTTAATGAAAAAAAATCTTTATACTTTAACCAAAGTAGTAGACATAGGAGATTTATCAAATTTTTTTGCTTATGAAGAACCTATTGTGACAGGTAAAAAATTTTATGGGGAAAAGGGAGAAAATTTTCCTGAAATTGGAACTATAGAAAATTTTAGAATTTTTTAATTCATTTTATTTTACTTTTTAACATTATAAACGGCAAGTCTTTTTCTTCCTTTTTTTCTTCTTCTGGATATAATTATGCGACCTGTTTTTGTATTCATTCGCTTCATGAATCCATGAACATTAACTCTTTTTCTATTTGAAGGTTGATAAGTTCTTTTCATATTTTGAAACCGTTTGTTTTTTTTATGTTATAAAAATATTTTACGTCTTTTTTTTCTACTATTTTTTTCTTTTTTATATTCAGTAATCTTTTGTGAGAGGTATAGGAAAAAAAAAGTAATATCAAAATACCAATAACAAAACCTATAAAGAAGAAAATCATACGTCTTGAAAAATTCATGATATAATCAAATAAGAATCACACGTCTGTAGTATAAATTACATAAAGTTTTTATTTTTCTTTTAAAGAATTCTAATATATATTGTTATATGCTTGAAAAGCAAAAAACTATTGCTGGAAAAATTTCTTTACAAGGATTTGGTTTATACACAAAAAAAAAAGTAACTATTACTTTCAAACCAGCTCCAATTCATACGGGGTTTATTTTTATTAGAACAGATATAAAAGAAAAACCTTGGATAAAAGCTCATTATTCTTTTTTTAAAAAAGAAAGTATAGATAAAGGTATCATTCTAGAAAAAGATGGATTTAAAATTTATACTATTGAACATGTTTTAGCCGCTTTGACTGGTATGGATCTAGATAATGTAATTATAGAATTAGATAATGTTGAAATTCCTATTATGGACGGATCTTCTAAATTTTTTGTAGAAGCTATTCAAAAAGTAGGAATTATAGAACAAAACGAAATAAGAAAATATTATTCAATAACGAAAATTATTTCTTATGAAAATACAAAAACAGGAGGAGAAATTTTAGCTTTACCGGCTAAAAAATTTGAAATTATAACAGTTATAGATTTTAACTCTAGATATTATGCAAAAAATGCTATTTTTCAACATATATATCAGTTTAAAAAAATTGCAAATTCAAAAATATTTTGTATTCTTAGCGAAAAAAAAATTGAGGAAGTAAGAAAAAATTCTTTGTATTCTTTTTTTTATAATACTTGCTTTTATTTAGATCAAGCTTTTAATGAAATAGCAAAACATATTCTTTTAGATATTATAGGTTTTTTAACTTTAATAGAAACTAAGTTAAAAGGAAAATTCATCTTTTATAATCCAGATAACTATATTATCATACAATTTGTAAAAGAGTTAATGAATCAAATTCAAACGTTAAGAAAAAATGATATTCCTGAATTCAATTTCAAAAAGAAACCTATTTTGGATATAAAAAGCATTATGAAAATTTTACCTCATAAACCTCCATTTCTTTTAGTAGATAAAATCATAGACTTAACAGAAAATAGTATTGTAGGAGTTAAAAATGTAACAATGAATGAATCCTTTTTCATAGGACATTTTCCTAGAGAACCTATTATGCCGGGTGTATTGCAAATAGAAGCTATCGCACAAGTTGGAGGAATACTTGTATTAAATAAACTAAGTCATCCTGAATTATATTCTACTTATTTTTTAAAAATAGATAAAGTAAAATTTAAACATAAAATAATTCCTGGAGATATGATTATTTTTCAAGTTTATTTGTTAGAATCTATGAAAAGAGGAATTGTTTACATGCGAGGAAAAGGTTACGTAAACAATAAGCTTGTAGTAGAAGCAGAAGTTGTTGCAAAAATCGTTAAAAATTTATGAAAAATTTTAAAATTAAATGAACATCAGAAAAGGTTTATATATACAATGGAATAAGGAAATATTCAAAATTATTGATTTTCTTCATGTAAAACCGGGAAAAGGATATGCTTTTATTAGAACTAAATTGAAAAATTTAGTAACAGGTCATGTTTTAGAAAACAATTTTTCATCAAAACATAAATTAAAAAAGGTTGAAATAGAGTATCATTATTATAAATATTTATATAAAGAAAGAAACATTTTTTATTTTATGGATGATAGCACTTATGATCAAATACAAATAGAAAAGAAATCAATAAGAAACACAAATATAGAGTTTTTGAAAGAAGGGGTGAAAATCCCTATTTTTTTTCATGTAAAAAGTGAAAAAGAAAAAATTTTTTTGTTTTTTAAAATACCTTCTACAGTTATTTTGGAAGTGAAACAGACAGAATATGTAAAAAAAGGAGACACTATTAATAATACCAATAAACTTATTATTTTAGAAACTGGGACTAGGTTGTTGGCTCCTTCTTTTCTAAAGATAGGAGATTTTGTTAAAATAAATACAGAAAATAGATCTTATATAGAAAGAATTAAAAAATAAAATTAAAATTTTATGAAAAAAAATTAATTAATAATTATGAGTATTTTGATAGATAAAAACATTAAAGTTCTTGTCCAAGGATT
Organism: Blattabacterium cuenoti; assembly: GCF_014251815.1. Taxonomy (GTDB): domain Bacteria; phylum Bacteroidota; class Bacteroidia; order Flavobacteriales; family Blattabacteriaceae; genus Blattabacterium; species Blattabacterium cuenoti_E. Next base: position 604,100 of record NZ_CP059202.1, on the reverse strand, counting down.
AACTGGGAAAGAGGGTTTATTTCATACTGAACAAATGATAAATTATGGAACTTTGATAGTAGGAGGAATTACTCCAGGTAAAGGAGGAAAAATGTATTTAGGTGTTCCTATTTTTAATACTATTGAAGAAGCAGTAAATCATACAGGGGGAAACGTAAGCGTAATTTTTGTCCCTTCTGCTTTTGCTTCTGATGCAATTTTAGAATCTATTTATACGAATGTACAAGTTATTGTGTGTATAACAGAAGGAATTCCTGTTTCAGATATGATTCGAATTAAACATTTTTTAAAAGGAAAAAAATCTCGTTTAATAGGGCCAAATTGTCCTGGAATCGTTTCTCCAGAAGAGTCTAAGGTCGGTATTATGCCTAATTCAGTATTTAAAAAAAAAGGAAACGTAGGAATAATTTCTAGATCAGGAACTCTGACTTATGAAGCTGCAGATCAAATTGTGAAATTAGGGTATGGAATTTCTACTGCTGTTGGGATAGGAGGAGATTCTGTTATCGGAATGAGTATAAAAGAGGTTATGAAGTTATTTTTCCATGATCCAGAAACAGAATGTATTGTTATGATTGGAGAAATAGGAGGAAAATTAGAAATTGAGGCAGCTGAATGGATAAAAAAATGGGGAAATAAAAAACCGGTGATAGGCTTTATAGCTGGACAAACAGCTCCAAAAGGGATAACAATGGGGCATGCTGGAGCTATTATAGAAAAAAAAATAGAAACAGCACAAGAAAAAATGAAAATCATGAAAGAAAGCGGAATACATATTGTTAAATCCCCGGCTAATATAGGAAAAGTAGTATATGAAATTCTTCACTAAAATTAATATGATTTATTTACATAATGGTAAAGTTTTTGATAGTCGGATTAGGAAATCCCGGGCATTTATATGAAAAAACTAGACATAATTTTGGATTTATGATTTTGGATCGAATTTCAGAGAAATATTTTTTCTATTTTTCGAAAAAAAAACTCGGTTTTATTTCAGAATTCAATCATAATAACAAATTACTTTTTTTTTTAAAACCTTCTACTTATATGAATCGCAGTGGAATAGCTGTTAAATATTGGATGAAAAAAGAAAAAATAGTATTAAAAAATATTCTTGTAATATCTGATGATATTTATTTGGATTTTGGGAATTTTCGTTTAAGAGGAAAAGGAGGAAATGGAGGACACAATGGGTTAAAAAATATAGAACAGGAAATAGGAACATCTCATTATGCACGTCTTCGTTTTGGTGTTGGTATTAATAAAGATCATTTTAAAAAAAAAACAGATTCTTATGTATTAGATAACTGGAAAGATGAAGAAATCAATGATTTATCATACAAATTAGATGTAGGTATAGAAATAATATTTTCATTTGTAAAAAATGGATTACAAAAAACAATGAATATGTTTAATCGTCATATATAAATAAAATTAATTATATAATATAGCCTTGTAGTTTAATAGGACAGAATATAGGATTCCGATTCCTATGGTATGGGTTCGATCCCCTTCAAGGTTATTTAATTATTTTTAAACTAAATTATAATTAATTATGATTCATTATATTCGTAATTTTTGTATTATCGCACATATAGATCACGGTAAAAGTACGTTAGCTGATCGTTTATTAGAATTGACAAAAACAGTATCAGAAAAAAAACGAAATCAGTTATTAGATGATATGGATTTGGAAAGAGAACGAGGGATTACTATCAAAAGTCATGCTGTTCAAATGGAATATGAATACAATAATAAAATATACATTTTAAATTTAATTGATACTCCTGGACATGTTGATTTTTCATATGAAGTATCACGTTCTATTGCAGCATGTGAAGGAGCTTTACTTGTCGTTGATTGTATGAAAAGCGTACAAGCACAAACAATATCTAATCTTTCTTTAGCATTAAAAAATCACCTAGCTATTATTCCAGTTTTAAACAAAATTGATTTATCCGATTCTATTCCAGAAGATGTAATGAAAGAAATTATGGAATTAGTAGGATGTAAAATGGAAGATATCATTCCTATTAGTGCAAAAAATGGATTAGGGGTTGATAATATATTAAATAAAATAGTAACACGTATTCCTGCCCCAAAAGGTGATCCAAAAGCTCCTTTACAGGCTATTATTTTTGATTCTTTATACAATCCGTTTAGAGGGATTGAAGCATTATTTAGAGTTAAAAATGGGAGTATACGAAAAGGCCAAAAATTGCAATTTATGTCCACAGGAAAAGTTTATTCTGCAAATGAAATAGGGACTTTAAAAATAAAACGTATTTCAAAAAATCAGATTCATACAGGAGATGTTGGATATGTTGTTTCTGGTATAAAAAATACAAGTGAAGTAAAAGTAGGAGATACTATAACAGATGCTCAAGAACCAGCCAAAGAAGCAATACAAAAATTTAAAGAATTTAAACCTATGGTTTTTGCTAGCATTTATCCAGTTAATTCTGATGAATATGAGGAGTTACGTTCTTCTATAGAAAAACTGCAATTAAATGATGCCGCACTTTCTTTCATTCCTGAATCCTCTCCAGCATTAGGGTCTGGTTTTCATTGTGGGTTTTTGGGGTTTCTTCATATGGAAATCGTGAAAGACCGTTTAGAACGTGAATATAATATTTCTGTAATTATTACTATACCTAATGTTTCTTATAAAGTTTATATGAAAAATGGTCAAAAAATGTTTATTAATAATCCTTCATATTTTCCAGAAATGGAAAAATTAAAGAAAGTAGAAGAACCATATGTTTTAGTTTCTATTCTTACTAAAGATGTTTGTATAGGAAATATAATATCATTATGCATTGAAAAACGAGGAATTATGATTGGAAATCATAATTATTTGACTTCTAAAAAAATAAAAATTACGTTTGAAATGCCTTTATCTGAAATAATATTCGATTTTTATGATAAGTTAAAAACCATTTCTAATGGATATGCTTCTTTCGACTATGATTTTATCGGTTATAGAGAATCGGGTTTAAAAAAAATTACTGTATTAATTAATTACGAAAAAATAGAATCTTTGTCTCTTTTAGTTCATAAAACAAAAGCTTTGTTTTTAGCAAGGAAAATATGTCAAGAATTATCTGTGTTAATCCCGAAACATCAATTTAGTATTCCTATTCAAGTATCTGTATCGGGAAAAATTGTGGCAAGAGAAACTATTAAAGCTTTAAGAAAAAACGTTACAGATAAATGTTATGGAGGTGATATTTCCAGAAAAAGAAAACTTTTGGAAAAGCAAAAAAAAGGAAAGAAAAAAATGCGTAAACTAGGAAAAGTTGAAATACCGTCATCTGCTTTTATGACTTTTTTGAAAGTTAAAAATTAATTTTACAACAAATCAATTAAATTATTGAAATATGTCTATAAAAATAGGAATTAATGGAATTGGAAGAATAGGAAAACTAGTTTTATTATCTGCTTTAAATAGAAACACTATTCAAGTAGTATCTATAAATGATTTGGTCTCTATAGAATATTTAGCTTATATGTTAAAATATGATTCTATTCATGGTCCTTTTAAAGGAAATATTCGGATTGAAGATAAAAATTATCTAATATTGAATGAAAAACGCATTAAGGTTACTAATGAAAAGGATCCTGGTAAACTAGATTGGGGAAATTTGAATGTAGAATATGTTGTTGAATCTACTGGACTTTTTTTAACAAAAAGTTTGTCTAATGCTCATTTAAAATCAGGCGCTAAAAAAGTGATTTTGTCGGCACCTCCTAAAGATGATATTCCTATGTTTGTTATGGGAGTGAATCATAAAAATCTTAAAAAAGATCAAAATATTGTATCTAACGCTTCATGTACTACAAATTGTATGTCTCCCATCGTTAAAGTTTTAAATGATAATTTTGGAATATTAGAGGGATTGATGACCACAATACATGCTTCTACTGCAACTCAAAAAGTTGTGGATTCTGCTTCTATTAGAGATTGGAGAGGAGGAAGGTCTTCATTGGTTAATATAATTCCATCATCAACAGGCGCCGCTTATGCGGTAGGAAAAATTATTCCTAGTTTAAATGGAAAATTAACAGGAATGGCTTTTAGAGTTCCAGTGGCAGATGTATCTGTTTTAGATTTCACGGTTCATCTAAAAAATAGTGTAAGTTTCGATGACATTAAATTCTGTATGAAACAAGCTTCTAAAACTACATTGAAAGGGATATTGGGGTATACAGAAGATGCTGTCGTTTCATCTGATTTTGTAGGAGATAAAAGAATCTCTATTTTTGATGCAAATTCTAGTATTATGTTGAATCCCAATTTTTTTAAAATTGTGGCGTGGTATGATAATGAAGTTGGATATTCCACAAAACTGTTAGATCTTATCGAGTATATGCATTCTTTATCAACAGAATAATATAATTAAATTATTGGTTATGGAATATATTTTAAAAATGAAAATCTTTTTTTATACTTTTCTATTTTAAAAATGAAATTGTTGATTCCATTGCTGATCATTAAGAATGGAGCTTTGATGGTTTTGTTATATATGGAAATTTGATCAAAAGTTTTTTGTGTAATAGGAGTTTTTGGAGTTTTACATTCTATAAGTATGTGGGGCCTTTTGTTAAATTGAACTAAAATATCTAATCGTTTTTTTAATTTATTTATTTTAAAAGGATATTCTACCCATATGTTAGAGTTTTTATAATTTTTTACTTGTTTTAATAAAAAAATTATATATTGTCGTATTACTTCTTCTTGAGTAAAAAGATAAAATTTTTCTCTGATCACACAAAATATATACATTCTATCTTTTATTTTTTTTAAATACAAATGTTTTTTTATAAAAAAGTTTAAATCATGCATATAATTTATTATTCAATATATTATAAAAAAAATAAATAAATAATATGTTACTCAAAAAACAAATACAAGATTGTGTAATTATTGGATCTGGCCCTGCTGGTTATTCTGCGGCCATATATGCAGCAAGAGCTGATATGAATCCTATTCTTTTTACTGGATTTCAACCAGGAGGGCAGCTAACCACTACAACTAGTGTTGATAATTATCTTGGATTTCCTGAAGGTATTAATGGAAACGATCTAATGAACAACTGTAAAAAGCAAGCAGGACGTTTTAATACTAAAATTATCAATGAATCAGTGAATCATGTGATTTTATCCAATAAAAAAGGAGGAATCCATCGTATTTTTTTTTCTATGAAAAAAAAATATTTAGAAAGTAGAGGAATAATTATAGCTACAGGTTCTAGTCCCAAATTTTTAGGAATTCATAAAGAAAAAAAATTTATGGGATTAGGTATTTCCTTTTGTGCGACTTGTGATGGTTTTTTTCATAAAGAAAAAGATGTAGCTGTGATAGGAGGAGGTGATACCGCTTTAGAAGAAGCAAATTATTTAGCAAAGATTTGTAGAAAAGTATATTTGATCATTAGAAAAAATTATTTTAAAGCGTCCAAAATTTTACAATATCGTATTTCAAAAAAAAGTAATATCAGTATTTTATTTTATTCTAATGTTACAGAAATTATTGGAGATAATTTTCTGGAAGGTATTAAGGTTTTTAATCAAAAAACTAAAACCAGTAAAACTATTTTAATTAGTGGTTTATTTATTGCGATTGGTCATGTACCTAATACAGAAATATTAAAAAAAGAATTAGATTTAGATAAAAGAGGATATGTGGTTGTACAAAAAGGAAAGACTATAACTAGCAAACCTGGAGTATTTGCAGCAGGAGATGTGCAAGATCCAAATTATCGTCAAGCTATTACTTCTGCTGGGACTGGATGTATGGCTGCATTAGATTTGGAAAAGTATTTATCTTTATATGTAGAGTAGAATAATATGAAAAAATGTAGTCATTTTTTTGATTTTTTAATTTCTCACGCAAAAACTTATGGTTTTATTTTTCCTTCTAGCGAAATTTATGGGGGATTAAACGCTATTTATGATTATGGACCACATGGAGTGGAATTAAAAAATAATATAAAAGAATTTTGGTGGAAATCAATGACTCAACTTCATGATAATATAGTAGGATTGGATTCTTCTATTATTATGCATTCTGATATTTGGCGAGCATCCGGTCATGTTAAAAAATTTAGTGAGTTATTAATTGACAATAAAGATTCTAAAAAAAGATATCGTCCTGAAATTCTGATTCAAGAATATGTAGAAGAGAAGTTTTTAAATGATCCTAAAAAAAAAGAAAAAATATTATCTCGTTTGTCTCAATCTTTGAAAAAAAATGATTTGGTAGATATAAAAATTTTAATTGATGAGTTGTGTATTTGTGATCCTGTTTCTAAAACCAAAAATTGGACTGATATCCGTTATTTTAACATGATGTTCAAAATCAAAAATGAAAAAGATTTATATCTTCGTCCTGAAACAGCTCAAGGTATATTTTCTAATTTTCAGAATGTTATAAAATCAAACAGAATGAAAATTCCATTTGGAATTGCACAAATAGGAAAATCGTTTAGAAATGAAATTTTCTCCAGAAAATTTCTATTTAGAATGCGGGAATTTGAACAAATGGAAATGCAATTTTTTACTCTTCCAGAAGAAGAAATGAAATGGTATGAATATTGGAAAAAAAATCGATTAAAATGGCATTTAGAATTAAATTTAGAATATAAAAAATATTATAAATTATGCGATCATGATCATCTATCTCATTATGAAAGTGCAGGATCAGATATAGTCTTTCATTTTCCTTTTGGATTTCAAGAGATAGAAGGGATTCATTCTCGTAGAGATTTTGATTTAAAAAATCATGAATTTTTTTCCAAGAAAAAATTAAGAATTTTCGAATTAAAAAAAAATTATATACCTTATGTCATAGAAACATCCTTAGGATTAGACCGTCTTTTTTTAGCTATATTTTCTTCTTCATTAAAGAAAGAAAAATTAGAAAATGGAAAAAAACGTGTAGTATTAAAATTTCCATATTATTTATCTCCCATTAAAGCTGCTATATTCCCATTAGTTAGAAAAGATGGATTACCAGAAATAGCAAAGAAAATATTTAATGACATAAGAATTCATCATAGATTGATATACGATGAAAAAGAATCCATTGGAAAATTATATCGAAGACAAGATGCCATAGGAACTCCATTTTGTTTTACTGTAGATTACGACACTCTAAAAACAGAAACAGTAACCATAAGAAATAGAGATAGCATGAAACAGAAAAGAATTCACATAAAAGAAATATCAAAAATTATAGAACGAGAGACTGGATTGAGAAAAATTTTAAAAAATTTGTCTTATATAATTTAATTCTTTTTTTCTCTTATTTCAGCCTTTAATTCTTGTTTCAAAAACAATTCGATTTCCTTCATTGAATCACTAATAATTTTATCAGTTAATGTTTCTTTTGGGCTTTCAAAAAAGAAACTTATAGTATAAGATTTTTTTGATATAGGTAAATGAATTCCTTCATATAAATCATATATTTGTATTTTTTTGATTATATGATTTTCTTTTTTTTTAACTATTTGATGAATTTCTTCAAACGAAATAGTTTTATCTACTAATAAACACAAGTCTCTTCTTGAAGAGGGGTATTTAGATAATGGAATATAAATTGTTTTTTTTTCTTGAATGATAGAAACTAAATATCTCCAATCAATTTCTGCATAAAATATTTCATTTTTTTTTAAAACATTATTTTTAAACTTTCCTATTTCAACTAAATTTTTATGATCATACAATATAGAAACCCCGTTTTCTAATAATGGATGTTCAGAAAGTATTTGAGTATAATTATATATTCCACTTTTTTGAAATATTTGTTCAATAATTCCTTTTAAATAAAAAAAAGGATAATTTTTAGATTGAACTTTTTCTTTTTGCGATATAGCCATTCCAAGGTAGCTTTTTTCTAAAAATTTATTATTTATTTGATAATATACTTTCCCTAATTCAAAAAATTTTATACTGGAATTGATTCTATTATTGTTATAATTATATTTTATGCAATCTATTATACTGAATAACAAGCTAGAGCGCATAAATTTATAGCTTTGATTCACTGGATTTAGAACTTGAATCTCTTTTCTATGAAAAAAAGAATTTAGAAAACAAGCCTTTTCATTTGTCATAGTAGGAGAAATTATTTCTTGAAAACCATAAGAGGTTAATTGTTCAGAAAATGTTTTCTGTATTTCATATTCTGTTTTATAAAATCCTTTAGGATAAGGTGTTTTTATTTGATTATATATTGGAATTTTATGAATTCCATAAATTCGTAATATTTCTTCAATTACATCTATTTCTCTTTGAACATCTGTTCTATAGGAAGGAACACTAATAAATAAACACTTATTATTTTCGGAATGAATCGTTATTTCTAACAATGATAAAATTTTTCTAATTTTTTTTATCGATATTTTTTTTCCTATAATATTTACAATTTTATTATAACGAAGTTTAATTTTTGAAAAAGATATAGGATTAGGGTAAAAATCAATTATATCAGAACATGATATCTGATTTTTCATTATATCCTTGATAAGAAAAGCTATTCTTTGTAAAGCGTATATAGTCTGATTAGGATCAGGGTCTTTTTCAAAAATATGTTGTGTTTTTATTTTTACAGAATGTTTTTTTCGAAAGTTTCGAATAATAATAGGATTGAAACAAGCGCTTCCTATAAAAATATTTTTTGTACTAACATCTATATTAGATTTCACATGATTAATCATTCCAGCTATAGATAATGGTTTCATTCCATCACAAATAACCAAATCTTCTTCATCAAGTTTTATCATAACATTATCTGAAGATTGAAAATTCGTATTTTTATCTGCATTTTTTATTATAATTTTTCCATTTTCTATCTGGTCCATATCAAAAATATGTATAGGTTGCCCTAATTCATACATAACAAAATGCATTGTATCTATTATATTATTTATAGATTTTATTCCTATGGATTTTAATATGGAAACTAACCAGTATGGAGATGGTTCTATTTTTATTTTAGAAATAAACATTCCGGAATATCTTATACATTTTTCATGTATTTTCACAAAAATTTGAATATGAGATCTTTGATTGAAATCAATCCCTTTACTTATCACAGGTTTTGATAAATTCACTTTATGTCCTCTAAATTTTAAAACAGCATATAAATCACGTGCAATTCCATAATGACTCATAGCATCTGTACGATTCGGTGTTATTTCAACATCTAGAACAATATCCTTATCAATATTATTGATTCCTTTTACTGTTAATCCAATATCGGTTAATATGTTTGAAATTTCATTTCCCTCTATATCAAGAGGAAATACATACTTTTTAAGCCAATTCAATGATATTTTCATATTTTTATTGTAGACATAACTAACATAAAAATAGATTCTTCTTTTTTTTTTTGATATAAAGGTTTTATAATGCCCATTTTACTATATAATTCAAAATAAACAAAATCTTCATTTAGATAAGATAAAATTTCAATTAAAAATTGAGAATTAAAACCTATTTTCATATTTTTTAAATTGTTAAAAACAACTTTACACTTTATCCCTGAAACAAAATTATTAATATTAACTTGATCACAAATTTTTAATTTGTGATGATTAAAATAAAAATCAACAAAATTTTCTTTTTTTCTAGAGAAAATAGATATCCTTTTAATAATATTTAATAATAAAAGTTTATTAATAATAAATGACGCATGACATTTATCATGAGTAGGGATAACAGAATGATAATCTGGATATTTTTCGTTTATTGGTTGACACAAAAAAATATGATTTTTAAAATAAAAAACAATGTTTTTTTTATTATGATATTCAATAATCATATTACTTTTGATTTCATCATTTAAAATATTCTGAATTATATTCAGACATTTTTTAGATATAATGAATTGTATACTTTTATTTATTTTAAAATTTTTTATAGTATATTTTACCAATTTATAAGTGTCCGTAGCTACAAAAATTGCTTCATTAGTAAAAAATTGAAAAAATACCCCATTTAATATAGGTTCTGATTCTTCATTGCCAGTAGCAAATAAAGTTTTATTTAATATCTTTAAAAGACTATTCGCCGATAAAAAAATTTTTTCAAAAAAAGGTGATTTACATACTACTGTATGAGTATGATTTGAATCATTATAAGTAGGAATTTCATAAATTCCTTGTTTAGAATAAATATTAAGTGTATTCTTTTCTGTCCTTTTTATGAGAAGTTTTTCATTTGAAAACGTAATTAAAACATCTATCATAAATTTGATAGATATAGTTACTTTTTCTTTCGTATATTTCTTAACATTTATTTTTATATATGAGTGAATTAAATTTTTTGAATCTAACCCCCATATAATTTTTAATTGATTCTTTTTAGAAAGAACAAGAGTAATTAAACCAGATAGATTATTAATATTTATGATTTTATATAAAGTATGTAATTTTCTTAATAGAGAAGAACTAGAAATAGAAAAATACATATTTTTTCGTGTTTTCTTTACAAAAAAAAGACAAAATTTTTAGTAGCGTGAGGGGGATTTGAACCCCCGACCTCTGGGTTATGAATCCAACGCTCTAACCAACTGAGCTATCACGCCAATATTTTTTTATGTTATAACAATCAATAAAGTTAGGATATTTTTACTTATTAATACTTTTATATATATATGACTGTTAATTTGAGCAATTTTAGAAAAGATTATACAAAAAATTCTTTGTTAGAGTCTGAAGTACCAAAAGAGCCTTTTCAATTATTTGATAATTGGTTTCAACAAGAAAAATCTTTTTATCAAGAAAAAGATGACGAAGAAATTAATGCTATGTCTATTTCTACTATAGGAGAAGATGGTTGCCCGGAGACTAGAGTAGTTTTATTAAAAGAATATTCAGAAAACGGATTCATTTTTTATACAAATTATTATAGTTTGAAAGGAAGAGGAATTCAAAACACACCAAAAGTATGTATTTCTTTCTACTGGAAAAATATGGAAAGACAAATTATTATTAAAGGAGTTACATCAAAAGTACAAAAAAATAAGTCTGACGAATATTTTCATAATAGACCTATAGGAAATAAAATTGGAAGTTGGGCTTCTCGACAAAGTATGATTATTTCATCTAAAGAATATTTATTAAAACAATATAATAAATGGAAAAATTTTTTTAATAAACAAATAATAAGACGTCCTTTCTATTGGGGGGGGTATATTGTAAAACCATATAAAATGGAATTTTGGCAAGGACAGCCCAACAGACTTCATGATAGACTTGTTTATTTTTTAGAAAAAGAAAAAAAATGGATTTTGTATAGATTATCTCCATGATACAAAATAACGATACAAAATAAAAGATAAAGTTCGTGATTTACAAACTCTATCTTTTATCTTAAATTTATAATTTTGTCAATTCTGCTCCTATTTTAAATTTAGCCACTTTCTTACCTGGAATATGTATTTTTTTTCCTGTTCTAGGATTGACTCCATTTCTAGGATGTCTTTCTATTACAGAAAAGGTTCCGAATCCTACAAGAGTTACTTTATCTCCTTTTTTTAAAGATTCAATTACTGTTTCGATAAATGCATCTGTAACACTTTTGGCTTTTATTTTTGTGATTCCAGTTTTTTCAGCTATTGAATTAACCAATTCTGTTTTGTTCATGAATAATTAATTTAATTTTAGTCAACTAGTTAATCATAAAATAATTCTATGATTAACAATAGCAATAAATAAAATAACAAATATATATATATAAAGGATAAATGACTAAGATTTTCATCGTACGAAAAGATTTTCTTTTATTTTCAATCCATTAATTAGATTTTTAATATGCATTCTTTTTTTTCCTTCTATTTGTCCTTCAATGATGGATATAAAACCTTCTTTAACGGAGATTATCATCTCCATATTTTTCGTAATGAAGACTAACCCTATTGAAAAAGTATGTATTTCTTGTATTTTTTTTACAAAAAAAATTTTGAATCGAACAAATCTTATCTTATCAAAAAATAAAAATGTCCACGCTGTAGGATAAGGACTTAATCCCCTTATTTTATTGTATATAGATTCTATAGACGGATTTTCCCATTGTATTCTACAATCTTTAGTATATATTTTTGGTGCATTTTTGAGCAAAGAAGAATCAATATTTTTTTGATAAATAGGTTTGATTTTATTTTTTATAATATTTTCTAAAGTTTGAATTACCACATTACCGCTAATTTTTTTTAATTTTTTCTCTAATTCTCCTGCCGTTTCTTCTTTTTTTATTTCAATTTCTTTTTGTAAAAGGATTCTTCCAGAATCTATTTTTTCTTCTATGAAAAAAGTTGTTAATCCAGTTTTATTCTCTCCATTAATAATGACCCAATTGATAGGGGCCGCTCCTCTATATTGTGGAAGTAAAGATGCATGCAAATTAAAAGATCCCATTTTAGGTAGATTCCATATTTCTTTAGGTAAAATTTTAAAGGAAACAACAATTTGTATATCTGCATTCCATGATTTCAGATTTTCTAAAAAAGAATGATTTATGAGATTTTTAGGTTGTAAAAAAGGAATATTATTTTCTAAGGCGTATATTTTTACAGGGGGAAATGCTTTTATTCCTTTTTTTTTTAAAAATGGATTGTCAGGACTTGTAATTATTCCTACAATGTTGTATTGTTTAGCGTGTAATTCTTTTAAGGTATAAAGAGAAAAATGATTTGAACCTATGAATACAATTTTTGGAAACTTTTTCATGTAATTTATTTGTAATTTAAATTCACTAGTTTTATCTTGTAATTTTTTATGAAAAAGTTCATTGATTTTTGAAAATCAAATATATAAAATAAAACATCATTTTAATATCATTTTTTTTTGATTTTTTAATAATTAGAAATATTATGTATTGGACTTTAGAATTAGCTTCTCATTTAGAAGACGCCCCTTGGCCTGCAACAAAAGAAGAATTGATTGATTTTGCTATTCGTACTGGAGCTCCTTTAGAGGTAGTTGAAAATCTTCAACAATTAGAAAACGGAGAAGGAGAAGTTTTTGAATCTATAGAAGATATATGGGCAGATTACCCACGTGATGACGAGGACTTTTATTGGAATAGAGATGAATATGAACTTTAAATTTTTTTATTTTTTTTAGTATGATTGATTTTTAAGTTTAATGAGTTTTATCAGAAAAATTTTAAATAAATTATTAGTAAATAAAAACGATAGAGACCTTAAAGAGGTTAAAAAATTTTTGATTCAAATCAAAAAAGAAGAGAAAAAGATCTTGTTATTATCTGATGATGAATTAAGAAATAAAACTCAATATTTTAAAAAAATTATACAAGAATCTACAAAAGAATTTCATGATCAAGAAGAAAAATTACTGAAAGAAATACAGGAAAAATTTTGCTCCATTAATGTTTTAGAAAAAATGTATTCGAGTTTGGAAATAATTCGAGAAGAATGTTATAAAGTAGAGCAAAAGATATTAATGAATATTTTACCTAAAGCCTTTGCTATTATTAAAGAAACAGCTAAACGTTTAAAAGAAAATAAACAACTAGTCGTTACATCTACTTCTTTTGATGAAGAACTATCAAAAATAAAATCTTATGTTCATTTTAAGGAAAATCAAACTATTTGGAAAAATGAATGGAACGCATGTGGGACAAAAATGGTTTGGGATATGGTTCATTATGATGTTCAACTCATGGGAGGGGTCGTGTTACATCAAGGAAAAATAGCGGAAATGGCTACAGGAGAAGGGAAAACATTTGTAGCGACATTATCCGCCTATTTAAATGCCTTATCTGGAAGAGGAGTACATATAGTTACAGTCAACAATTATTTATCTAGAAGAGATACAAGTTGGATGGCTCCTTTAATGGAATTTCATGGATTAAAAGTGGATTGTATTGATAATTATTCATCTTCTGATGTGTATATGCGTAAAAAAGCTTATCAAGCAGATATTACCTATGGAACGAATAACGAATTTGGATTTGATTATTTGCGTGATAATATGGCTTCTTCTAAAGAAGAGTTAGTTCAAAGAGAATTAAATTATGCTATTATAGATGAAATAGATTCTGTATTAATAGATGAAGCGCGGACTCCTTTGATTATATCGGGAGCTGTTGATCCAAAAAAAGATAATAAAGAAGAATTTGAATTATTTAAAGGAAAAGTAAAAACTTTAGTTCACAAGCAAAACGTAATAGTTAATAATTTTTTACATGAAGCAAAAAATTTAATTAAGAATGGGGAAAAAAAATTAGGGGGATTAAAATTATTTCAAGCGCATCGTGGATTACCAAAAAAAAAATCTCTGATAAAATTTTTGAGCGAAGATAATATTCGTTTGATTTTACAAAAAACTGAAAGTCAATACTTGCAAGACTATGGAAGAGAAATGTATAAAGTGGATCAAGATCTTTATTTTGTTATTGATGAAAAGAATAATACTGTAGAATTAACAGATAAAGGAATTGAATTTTTGTCAAAAAACGTAGAAGATATAGGTTTTTTTGTTTTACCAGATGTAAATGGAGAACTTGCTGATATAGAGAAAAAAAGTTTTCCTAAGGAAAAAGAAATAAAGGAAAAGAAAAAACTTCTGAATAATTATTCGATAAAAACACAAAGAATTCACACTATTAATCAATTACTAAAAGCTTTTACTTTATTTGAAAGAGATGTGGATTATGTAGTTTTGGAAGATAAAGTGAAAATAGTAGATGAACAAACTGGTCGTATAATGGAAGGAAGACGTTATTCTGATGGATTGCATCAAGCTATAGAAGCAAAAGAGAATGTTACAATAGAATCTTCCAGCCAAACTTTTGCTACAATCACTTTACAAAATTATTTTAGAATGTATAGAAAAATATCAGGGATGACAGGAACAGCAGAAACAGAATCTGGAGAATTTTGGCATATCTATAAATTAGATGTTGTGGTGATTCCGACACATAAAAAAATACAAAGAAAAGACTTTCAGGATCTTGTTTTTAAAACTAAACGTGAGAAATATAATGCTGTTATAGAAAAAATTATTTCTTTATCCCAAAACGAAAAACGTCCCGTTCTTGTTGGAACTACTTCCGTTGAAGTTTCAGAATTTCTAAGTAGAGCTTTAAAATTCATAAAAATCCCACATAATGTATTAAATGCAAAATTACATGAAAAGGAAGCAGAAATTATAGCAAAAGCTGGGTTCTCTGGATCTGTTACTATAGCAACTAATATGGCCGGTCGTGGAACTGATATTAAACTTTCAAAAGAAGTTATTAAAAATGGAGGATTATTTGTTTTAGGAACAGAAAGACATGATTCTAGAAGAGTAGATAATCAATTAAGAGGAAGATCAGGGCGTCAAGGAGATCCAGGAAGTTCTCAGTTCTATGTGTCTTTAGAAGATAATTTAATTCGTTTATTTATTGATTCGGAAAGACTTTCTAAACTGATGGACCGATTTGGACATAAAGAAGGAGACATCATACAACATCCTTTGTTAACAAAATCTATTGAAAAAGCACAAAAAAGAATAGAGGAGAATAATTTCAGTATACGAAAACGTTTGTTAGACTATGATGACGTTATTAATAAACAAAGAGAATTTATTTATAAAAAACGAAAAAATGCATTATTTGGAAATGAATTAAGTTTAGACATTTCAAATATGATTTATATTTTATTGGATGCAATGATCACTGTCAATAAATCTATGAATGATTTCCAAAATTTGGAGTATGAATTCATGCAGATTTTTGGGATAGAATTTCCTATGCAAGAAGATGTATTTTTATCTTATAAAGAACGTGATTGTGTTAATAAACTTCATGATATAATTATTAGTTATTATGAAAAGAAAAAGGTAAAAATGATTGATCAAGATATAAAACCCATTATATCTGATATTGTAAAAAATCATGAATTTTATCAAATACGAGTTGTTTTAACAGATGGATATCAGAATATCGTTTTTATATCAGATTTAAAAGAATTCTATAATACAAAAGGAAAATCCTTATTATCTATGTTTGAAAAAAAGACTATATTATGTTTTATGGATGAAAAATGGAAAGAGCATTTACGTGAAATGGATAGTTTGCGATTTTCTGTACAAAATGCAGTTTTTGAACAAAAAGATCCTCTTATTGTTTATAAACAAAATGCTTTCAATTTATTTCAAGAAAGAGTTTACGATATAAACAAAATTATTATTTCTTTTTTACTTAAATCTTCTATTATAAGAGGGGATATTTTATGTTTTTCAAAAAACAAAAATAATTTTAAAACAAGTCTTTTGATGAAAGGAAAAGATAAAAAAAAATTAGGTAGAAACAATAAAATTAATATTCGTCATTTAATTACGGGTGAAACTAAAAATATTAAATTTAAACATATAGAAACATTTTTAGAAAAAGGAGAATGGGTTATAGAAGATAATTCTTTTTAGATTGTGTTTATTTAACAAATAAAACGTATATTTTTTTTTATTGTTTTATTCATTATATCCTGTTATCTTGGAATAAGTTTATGGTCAATAAGAAAGAGTTATGATTCTATTAATTATATTCCATATAATACATTTGGTGTCGTTTTAGGGACTTCTAAGTATTTATATGGAGGAGGAGTTAATGCTTATTTTAAGTACAGAATAGATGCTGCTTGTTTTCTTTTTCGTCATAAAAAAATACGTTATCTTATTGTAAGTGGAGATAATAGAGATAAAAACTATAATGAACCAAAAATGATGAAAAAAGAATTAATTAAAAAAGGGATTCCTTCTCATTTTATATATGAAGATTTTTATGGAATCAGCACTTTTCATTCCGTTGTTAGGGTTTATAAAATTTTTCATCAAAAAAAATTCACAGTTATTTCTCAAAAATTTCATAATGAGAGAGCTATTTTTATAGGGAATTGTTTAGGGTTAGATGTAATTGGATTTAATGCTAAAAGTCTGTCTTTTGACAGTAAAATACAATTCAGAGAAGTTTTTGCAAGAATTAAGGCTTTGTGGGATATGATCATTTTAAGATAAATAAGATAAGTACTTTTTCAAAATTTTAGCATTATTATATTTTTGAGTATTGATTTCTAATAAAGAAGGTTGATTTGATTCTTTCCAGAAACATAACAGACTGTTTTTTAAAGCATTTTGATTGGATACTTTTTCGTATTTAAAATGATACATTTCGCATATTTTTTCTGCAGAAAAAATATGTTTTGTTTCAAAAAAGTTGAATGTTTTTTCAGAAAATTTATTTTCTGAAATAAATCTAAAAATATTTCCTCCCCCATTGTTAATAAGTATAATACGAAAACTTTTAGGAATATAATTGTTCCACAAAGCATTTCCATCATAAAAAAAACTTATATCTCCAATAATTAACGTAACAGTTTTTTTTCTGCTAACAGCAGAACCTATAGCAGTTGAAACGCATCCATCAATTCCTGAAGTCCCACGATTGCAATAAGATTTAATAGAGTGTTTTTTTTTATCAAAAAGTTGATAATATCTTACCACCATACTATTTCCTAATTGTAGAATAGTATTATTAGGTATGGATTTAAATACAAAAAACAAAACTTTTAAATCTGAAAAACTTCTTTCCTTTTTTAAAAAAGAATTATGTTTTTTCATTTTTTCTTTTCTTATTTTTTCCCATTTTTTTCTATAATCTGAAGTATAAATAGATATATTATTAGGGGTATAAAAAATTTTAAAAAATGATTCTGGATTGATAGGCCAATAAGTCGTTAATTTATAATAGGTATCCGGATAATTTTCATAATGTTCCCCTATATGCCAATGATATATTGGAGGATATTTTCTCAAAAAAAATTTTATTTTTTTAGATATAATATTTATTCCAATAGTTAATAAAATATGAGGTTTTAAACTTCTCCATTCATTAGAATTCATATTAAAAATAAGTTGATCTATATTTGAGAAAAAAAATTTTCCGGATACATGAGATGTAGTTTCTGTGAAAATTACGATAGTAGGGTCTAAGCTTAATTTTCTTAAAATTTTTTTCATATTATTTTCCGGATAATATAATCCTAATAAAATCATTTTTCTTTTATACTTTCTCCATATGTATTGTTCTTTTTTAGAATCATATGTTTCAACACAATTTTTAACTGGTATAGTTTTTATAATTTTAGGTTTTACTTGTAAATGATTTGTAGTATTATAAAGTGGTTCTGAAAATGGAATATTAATATGTATAGGTTTTTTTTTAAAAATACATTTATTGATTGATTCATTGATCAATCTATCATTATACCACATTCCTGATTCAGATTCACTTTCAATCAGTTGAATAGAAGCTTCTACATGTTTTTGAAAAATATTTTCCTGATGAATCGATTGACCTTCGAATACATCTATAATTTCTTTTGGTCTATCTGCACTTATTAAAATAAGTGGAATATTTTGATAAAAAGCCTCCGTAATTGCGGGATAATAATTTACAACGGCAGATCCAGAAGTACAACTCATGACTACAGGTTTTCTTATTTGCTGTGCTATTCCTAAAGCGAAAAACCCTGCACATCGTTCGTCTACAATACTATAAGTTTTAAAATCTTTATGTTGAGTAAAATGTATAATAATTGGAGCATTTCTAGATCCTGGAGATATAATTATATTAAATATAGATTTTGCTTTTAAAATTTCACCTAAACTTTGCACGATTTTTTTACTTGAATACATTCATAATTTAAATTAACCCTCCGTTTACATTTAACACAGACCCGGTAATATAATTTGATAAATCTGAAGCAAGGAACAAAACGGAATTAGCTATATCTTGAGGTGTTCCTGGTCTTTTTAATGGAATATTTTTTATCCAATTTTCTTTTATTTTAGATTTAAAATGAGCATTCATTTTTGTGACGATATATCCAGGAGCAACGGCATTACAACGAATATTTTTTTTTCCTAATTCTCTAGCTATTGATTTTGTAAACCCAATAATTCCTGCTTTAGATGCTGCATAATTAGATTGTCCAATATTTCCCGTCAATCCTACAACAGAGCTCATATTAATAATACTCCCTTTTTTTTGTTTCATCATAGGATAAATAGCGTGTTTCGTTAAATTAAATATAGAATACAAATTAGTTTTAATAACATAATCCCAATCCTTTTTCGATATTTTCAATAGAAAATTGTCTCTTATAATTCCTGCATTGTTTACTAATATATCTATACCACCATATTTTTTTGTCACTTTTTGCACTAGATTTTTCGATGAATTAAAATCAGAAAGATCTGTTTTATATGCTTTAACCAAATCTTTAAATTCGAATTCTAATTTTTTAGCTTCCTTTTTTGAGGATAAAAATGTAAAAATAACATTAGCTCCATGTTGTACAAGAGTTTTGACTATAGATTGGCCTATATCTCCTGAACCTCCTGTCACTATAGCTATTTTTTCATTTAATAGTTTCATATAATGTTTATTTTTTTCTTTTGTTAATTAATTGAAAAATAAAATTTAATTGTTCTTCTATACTTAAAAAGGTATTATCTATTTCTATGGAATCTACAGGTTTTTTCAGTGGAGAAATATTTCGTGAAGTATCCATTATATCTCTATAAATTAGATTTTTTTTTACTTCTTCATAAGAAACCTCATATCCTCTTTTTTTTAGATCTTGATATCTTCTGTAAGTACGAATTTCTATAGACCCTTTCATAAATATCTTTAATTCAGATTTAGGAAACACATAATTTCCTGCATCTCTTCCATCTATAACAATCCCTCTGTTTTTTCCAATATTTCTTTGTATAAGAGTTAATTTTTTTCTAACTTCTGGAAGTTGAGCTATTAAACTGACTTTAGTCGCTACTTTTTCTGATCTTATTTTAGATTGAATATTTTCTTTGTTTAAAAAAATATCTGTTCGATTATATTTTTTGTTCCATTTAAATTTCAAGTTTATCTCTTTTAAAAGAGAAGTAAAATTTTGTACATTCCACAAATCACTATTAAAAACCTTCTTTCGAATAGCAAACAAAGTTACGCTTCTATACATAGCCCCACTATCAACGTAGTTATATTGTAATTTTTTGGAAATGGCTTTGGCTAAAGTACTTTTTCCAGATGAAGAATATCCATCTATAGTTATGACTATTTTTCTATTATTCATATGTATGAATTCGCATTTATATGTTTATACGATAGTAATTTATAATAAAGTTTTACGGTTAAAAAATCTGTAGAATATTCCTTTTTATTAGGTAAAAGTTCAACAATATCAAATCCTATTATATTTTTTCTTTTAAAAACCCCTTTCAAAAATCTTAAAGTAGTATACCAAGATAAACCACCAGGTTCTGGTGTCCCTGTAGAAGGCGCTATGCTAGGATCAAAAACATCTATATCTATACTTATGAATACATTTTTAGACAATTTTTGAATAGCATCTTGCATCCATAAATCATTTTTATAAATTTCATGCATATAAAATATATTTCCTTTTTGAATATATTTTTTCTCTATTATATCCATACTCCGAATTCCTATTTGGATTAAAGGATATTTTTGGGATGCTTCATACATAGAACAAGCATGGTTATAAGGATTTCCTTTGTATATTGGACGTAAATCTGCATGTGCATCCATATGAAGAATACTTAAATTCGTGTATTTTTCTCCGAAAGCTCTAATACTACCTATTGATATTGAATGATCTCCACCTATAAATGTTATAAATTTGTTTTTATAAATATATTTTTTTGTAGTATTATATACTTTTTTAACCATTTTTTTTGTAGATTCCGAACAATTGACTACAGAAGGAGCAAGGAAAATTCCTTTTCTATATACTTCTGAATTGGTTTCTATATCATATAATTCTATATGTTTTGATGCAGATAAAAAAGCTTTAGGGCCTTCTCTCGCTCCTTTTTTCCATGTTTGAGTATAATCATATGGAACCGGGATAAGTACCGTTTTAGATTTATCAAGTGTTGCGTACTTTTTAGGTATTTCCGCAAAAGTTTTTTTTGTATTTAATTTCAATAACCTAATATTTTTAGAACTTCTTCCGGCTTTTGTGATTGACGAAATATTTTGTACACAAAATTTTTTTTTTCGTCATAATCTATCAATACATGAATAGGTTGAGGAATTAAACAATGATGGACCCCACCATATCCACTAATTGTATCTTGATAAGCTCCAGTATTGAAAAACCCAATATAAAGCGGTATTTTTTGTTGAAAACAAGGAAGATATATTGCATTCATATGTTGTTCTGAATTATAATAATCATCACTATCACATGTTAATCCACCCAAAAAAACTCTTTCATAAGAATCATCCCAACGATTAATTGCCATCATAATAAATCTACGACTTATTGCCCAAGTATCAGGAAGTGTAGTCATAAAAGAACTATCTATCATATTCCATTTTTCTCTATCATTTTGACGTTTCTGATTGAGTATTTTATATAAAATTCCACCACTTTCTCCTACAGTATAAGCACCAAACTCTGTATAAATATGGGGTTCCGAAATGTTTTCTTTTATACAAAATTTTTTTATTTGGTAAACAATTTCATTGGTCATGTATTCATAATCATATTTAAAAGACATAGATGTCTTAATAGGAAAACCTCCTCCTATATTTAAAATTTCTAATTCTGGTGCTATTTTTTTTAATTTAGCATAAATATGCAAACATTTGAAAAGTTCATTCCAATAATAAGCAGTATCTTTTATTCCTGTATTTATAAAAAAATGTAACATTTTTAATGCTACTTTAGGATTGTTTTTTATTCTGTTTAAATAAAAAACAATAATATCCTTGTATCCTATTCCTAATCTAGAGGTATAAAATTCAAATTTTGGTTCTTCCTCAGATGCTATGCGTATCCCTAATTTAAAAGGATAATTAATAACTAAACTTAGTTTTTCTAATTCATCTGAATTATCTAATATTGGGATTGTATTATAAAATCCGTTATTGATAAGTTCTGATATATTTTCAATATAATTTTTAGTTTTAAATCCATTGCATATAACTTCAGTATTTTTAGTTGTTTTCCCTTTTTTATAAAGATTTTTAACAATTTCTATATCATAAGCATACGAAGTTTCTATGCTAATATTATTTTTTAAAGCTTCTTCTAGAACAAAAGAAAAATGAGAACTTTTTGTACAATAACAATAAGTATATTTGTTATTATATTGATTGGAATCAATAGCTTTTTCAAACCATTTCCTGGCTTTTCGTATATTTTGAGATATTTTTGGTAAATATGTAAATTTTAATGGGGTTCCATATTTTTTTATAAGATCCATTAATGGAATTCCGTGGAATTCTAAAAAATTATTTTTTATAGAAAATTCCTCAGTAGGAAAATCAAAGGTTTGATCTATAAGATCATAATAACGGATTTTCATTGAATTTCATTAATTAATTTTTTTTACTTTGTTTTTATTATATATTAAATATTTTTTTAAAAAAATATCTATTTCTCCATCCAAAATAGATTGAACTTGTGTAGTTTCATAACCGGTTCTTAAATCTTTTACTAATTTATAAGGATGCATAATATAGTTTCTAATTTGAGATCCCCATTCTATTTTTTTTTTTTGGGATTCAATTATTTCTTTTTTTTGATTTTTCTTAATCATTTCTATTTCAAATAATCTAGATTTCAATAATTGCAGAGCTTTTTGACGGTTTTGTATTTGAGAACGTGATTCTGTATTTACTACAGTAATACCTGTCGGTATATGATGTAATCTAACTCCTGTTTCTACTTTATTCACATTTTGTCCTCCTGCTCCACTAGAACGAAAAGTTTCCCATTGAATATCTGATGTTTTAATATTTATATGAATCTCTTCATTGATCATAGGATAAACATACACAGAAGAAAAAGAAGTATGACGTTTTGAATTGCTATCAAATGGAGAAATTCTAATCAATCTGTGGACTCCATTCTCTCCTTTTAAATATCCAAAAGCATAAAGTCCATCAATTTCCAAAATAACAGATTTGATTCCAGTAATATCTCCAGATACATGATGAATTTTTTTAACTGAAAAATTTCTCTTTTCTGCCCACATTAAATACATTCTCATTAACATAGAAGTCCAATCACAACTTTCTGTACCTCCAGCTCCAGAAGATATTTGCAATATAGCATTGAAAGAATCTTCTTTTTCTGAAAGAATATTTTTAAATTCTATATTTGAAAGCAATTTTTTTGTTTTATGAAATTGAATTTCCAATTCTTTTTCTAGATTTTCTTCTTTGCAAAAAGAAAATATTATTTCTAATTCTTCAAAAGCATTTTTTAATTCCATAAAATCTTTTACACATGTTCTCATATTATGCATATATTTTATAGAATTTTTATTATAATTTTTCCAGAAATCAGGATTTAATGCTTTTTCCTGTTCTTTATTTATATCTTCTTTTATTTGATCTATTTCTAAAATATCATAAATTTTGTGAATTCTTTTTGAAAGAGATTGTATTTCTTCTTTTCTTATCATAATGCGAAAATAAATATTTTGAAATAATTAGTTTTGAGAACTATGTTGATTCCAAATTTTTTTATATTACAAAATATAAATTTCATTTTAAATATGAATTACAATAAGTTTACGATAAAATCACAGGAAGTAATACAAGAGGCGCAACATATTGCATTAAAAAATAGTCATCAATCTATTGAAAATGCACATATTTTAAAATCAATCTTAAAAATTGAAGAAAATATTACTCCTTTTATTCTAAAAAAATTAAAAATAAATTATAAATCAATAATCATTGGATTAGATCATATTATTTCCTCTTATCCAAAAATTTTAAGTGGTCCTTTTACTCAACATTTCAGTTCACATGTAACAAAAATGTTGAATTTTGCAGAAAATTATGCTGATTTATTAAAAGATGATTTTATTTCTGTAGAGCATATTTTTTATGGAATTTTTATGAGTGATGATTCTACTTCAAAATTGTTGAAAACCCAAGGAATAACAGAAAAAAAGATCAAAGAAATCGTTGAAAATATAAGAAAAAAGAACGGAAAAGTGACTTCTCCTACAACAGAAAATATATATAATGCTTTGGAAAAATATGCAAAAAATCTTAATAAATGGGCCTATAAAGGAAAATTGGATCCTGTTATTGGACGTGATGAAGAAATCCGTAGGGTATTACAAATATTATCTAGAAGAACAAAAAACAATCCCATTTTAATTGGAGAAGCAGGTGTAGGAAAAACAGCTATTGCTGAAGGGTTGGCTCATCGTATTATTAGTGGAGATATTCCAGATAATTTGAAAAATAAACAAGTATTTTCTTTAGATATGGCTTCTTTAATTGCGGGGGCAAAATACAAAGGAGAATTTGAAGAACGTCTTAAAGCTGTAGTAAAAGAAGTGACATCTTCAGATGGAGAAATTATTTTGTTTATTGATGAAATTCATACTTTAATTGGTGCAGGTGGAGGAGAAGGGGCTATGGATGCTGCTAATATTTTAAAACCAGCATTAGCTAGAGGAGAGCTGAGAGCGATAGGGGCTACAACCTTAAATGAATATCAAAAATACTTCAGAATAGATAAAGCTTTAGAAAGAAGATTCCAACAAGTATATGTAGATGAACCATCCATTGTTGATGCAATATCTATATTACGTGGAATTAAAGAAAAATATGAAAGCCATCATAAAGTAAGAATAAAAGATGAATCTATTATAGCAGCCGTAGAATTATCTAAACGTTATATTAATGATCGGTTTTTGCCAGATAAAGCAATAGATCTTGTAGATGAAGCCGCTTCAAAATTAAGAATGGAAATAAATTCTAAACCAGAAGAGTTAGATGTATTATATAGAAAAATTATGCATATGGAAATACAAATAGAAGCTATAAAAAGAGAAAATGATGAAAAACAATTAATTCCTTTAAAAAAAGAATTATCTAAATTAAATGAAAAAAAAATACAATTGCAAGCTCAGTGGCAAAATGAAAAAGATTTAGTTGAAGGAATCCAAAAAGCTAAAGACAAAATAGAGAGCTACAAATTTGAGGCAGAACAAGCAGAAAGATCAGGCGATTATGGAAGAGTAGCGGAATTAAGATATGGAAAAATAAAAGAAGAAGAAAAAAAAGCAAAAACACTAGAAAATGAATTAAAAAAACAAGAAGACAAGGGAAAAAAAATGATACAAGAAGAAGTTTATAGAGAAGATATAGCACAAGTAGTATCTAAATGGACTGGAATCCCGGTTACAAAAATGTTGCAAAGCGAAAGAGAAAAATTATTGTTTTTAGAAAAAGAATTACATAAAAGAGTAATAGGACAAAATGACGCGATTCAATCTATAGCAGATGCCATACGACGTTCTAGAGCAGGATTACAAGATGAAAAAAGACCTATAGGGTCTTTTCTTTTTATGGGAAGTACGGGAGTAGGAAAAACCGAACTAGCTAAAACTTTAGCGGAATATTTGTTTGATGATGATAACAATATGGTTCGTATAGATATGAGTGAATATCAAGAGCGTCATTCTGTAAGTAGATTGATAGGAGCTCCTCCTGGATATATAGGTTATGATGAAAGCGGACAATTAACAGAAGCTATACGTAGACGTCCTTATAGTGTTATTTTGTTAGATGAAATAGAAAAGGCTCATTCGGATGTTTTTAATATTCTTTTACAAATTTTAGATGATGGAAGATTAACCGATAATAAAGGAAGAACTGTTAACTTCACAAATACTATTATTATTATGACTTCCAATATAGGCTCAGATATTATTCAAGAAAATTTGTATCAAGAAGTTTCTTGTAACAGAATGGAAGCTACAAAAAAAACTTTGATAGATTTATTAAAGAATGTTATGAGACCTGAATTTATTAATCGTATAGATGAAATCATTTTGTTTAAACCTCTTTCTAGAAAAGAAATAAAAGATATAGTGAAATTACAAATGAAAAAATTAGGAGATTTACTATATCATAAAAAAAACATTTCTATAGAATCTACGAATGAAGCTGTAGAATATTTATCAGAAAAAGGATACGACCCTCATTTTGGAGCGAGACCTTTGAAAAGAGTAATTCAACATGATATTTTAAATAATCTATCCAAAGAAATGATAAAAGGAAAAATCAAGAAAAATCATAAAATTTTAATAGATTTTTTTAAAGAACAAGGAATTGTATTTAGACAATCAGATAAAATTGAAAATATAAATATTTAAAATTCTAATAAGTGATTCATAAATCAGGTTTTGTTAATATTATAGGATCGCCTAATGTAGGAAAATCTACTTTAATGAATTCTCTCATAGGAGAAAAACTTTCTATTATAACAAATAAGCCACAAACTACTCGTCATAGAATATTGGGAATTATTAACAAATCTAATTTTCAGATTATATTTTCGGATACTCCGGGTATGATTGATCCTATTTATCCCATGCAAAAAATTATGATGCAATATGTAGAAAAATCATTAGAAGACGCTGATATCATTTTATTTACTACAGAAATAGGAAAATTTGAAGATGTTTCTATATTTAATCATATTAAAAAAAAAAATGATAATGTTCCCATTATTATATTAATAAACAAAATGGATAAAATAGAAATACAAAAAAATACATTATATCATACCGTTAATTATTGGCATAAATTGTTTCCCTGTTCAGAAATATTACCAATATCTGCATCAAAAAAAATAAATCAAGATCTATTAATAAATAAAATTGTATCTCTGTTACCTGAACATCCACCTTATTATCCAAAAGATTACTTAAGCAATAGATCTGAACGTTTTTTTGTAAATGAAATAATCAGGGAAAAAGTATTTTTTTTATACAAAAAAGAAATTCCTTACTCCGTAGAAATACATACAGAGCTTTTTAAAGATAGAAACATTTTTATATATATATTATCATACATATATGTAGAACGATATTCTCAAAAAGGAATATTAATAGGAAAAAAAGGAAATGCTATTAAAAAATTGAAATTTTTTTCTGTGAAAAGCATAGAATTTTTTTTTAAAAAAAAAATAAAATTAAAATTTTATGTAGAAATTTGTAAAAATTGGCGATATGATTACAAAAAATTAAAAAAATTTGGGTATTAAATGAATTCATTCAACCTTTATAATAAAAAACTCTTTTTTTCCAAATTGGAATAAAATGTACTTTTTTCCTATTATGTTTTCTCTTTTAATTATAATATTTTCTTTTGCTATAATTTTATTTAATCGTATGGAATTTGCTTTTAAAGCACGGGTAGCTTCACTTTTAGAAGAAAAAAAACCTGTTTTTTTTAAAAGATCTAATAAAAAAATTCCTTTTTCAAATTCTTCATAAGATATAAGCATATGTGGGATATGATTATATATGGAAATGAAAATTTCATCGTCTAGTAATTGAAAAGGTTCATTTTTTTTATCAAATAAAATATTTGTAATTTCTGTAACTTTTTTGGAAATTTTATTTCCATGAACCCATTCAGTGATTTTATTCGCTAGTTTTTTTTGCAATAATCTTTTATTTGGATATTTTCTGTGCTCATGAATTAAATCATCAATTTTTTCTTGGGATAAGAAAGTATATATTTTTATATATTTTTCAATTTCAAAATCAGAAATATTCATCCAAAATTGATAAAATTTGTACGGAGATGTTTTTTTTTCATCCAACCATATATTTTCTCCTTTGTCACTTTTACCGAATTTAATTCCATTAGGTCTTACTATTAAAGGAAAAGTAATTCCATAGGCTTTTCTTCCTACTTTTTTTCGAATCAATTCTATACCTGTCGTAATATTCCCCCATTGATCAGATCCTCCCACTTGTAATTTACAATTACTGATTTGATTTAAGTACAAAAAATCATATCCTTGTATAAGAGAATAAGAAAATTCAGTAAAGGATATTCCATTTTCTTTACTATTAATTCTATTTTTTACAGAATCTTTAGATATCATGTGATTTATAGAAAAATATTTTCCTATTTCACGGATAAAATCTATAAAATAAATATTTTGAATCCAATCTAAATTATTTAGTAATTCTATTTTTATAGAAAAAAACTTTAAAAGTTTTGAGATTTGATTTTTTATAGATTCCGTATTTTTTTGTAATATTTCTTTTTCTAAAAAAGGTCTTTTATTTTTTCTTTCTGAAGGATCTCCTATGAATCCTGTAGCTCCACCAATTAATGCTAAAGATTTATGTCCCTTTTTTTGAAAATGAATTAACATAATAATAGGTAAAAGACTTCCTATATGTAAAGAATCAGATGTAGGATCAAAACCTATATACATGGTAGTAGGTTTTTTTAAAATATCTTCTATCCCGGGGACTTTGTTTTTAATTAAACCTCTCCATGAGAGTTCATCAATAATATTGGTATTTACCATAGTAAAAATAATAGTAATTTTAAACAAAATTATTATGCGATTATGATAAAAAAAATCGTGGTATACAATTTGTTCACCTTTTTTTTTGGTTTAATTCACATTATTTTTAGCGTTGTATTTTTTAAAAAAGATTTTCCTTTTGTATGCAAAACATATGCCTTTTTATTGCCTGTAAACAGTTTGTTTTTTATATTTTATTTGTGTGTAACAAAGAAATATAAATACACTACATATATTTATATATTATGTAATGCAATGAAATTATTTTTCAGTATTTTCGTCTTTTTTTATTCCATCATTTACTGTTATGATCTTGCAAATTTATCTTTATTATTAAAGGCATTTATTCATTTTATTTTTTCATATTTTATGATTCTTTTTTTTAGAGTCATATTTTTGTTGAATTAAATAATTTTATTCAATTATTATTATTTTAGGTTATTTTTTATAAATTTTTCCTTTATAATTAATTCCACAGATTTATTTTCTATTTTTGAATTTAACCAAGAAATAATGTCTAAGTATAAAAAAGTTCTTTTTTCATAAGGATGATTATAATATTTCACTAATTCGTCTCTTAATTTTTTGAATTGATTTCTAATTTGATGTGGATATACATTTCCCAAATTTTTGAAAAAAAAAATAATTTTTTTTTGTACAATATACCAATCATCCATTTTGATAAAGAATTTATATGTAGATTGAATTTTTTGATCCATGTTTTCATCTAATCCACTTTCATAACATGCAATTAAATGTAAAAGTCTTGCAAAACATTGTAAATCTTGACGTAAATTTTTTCTTTTATTTTCCATAATTTTTGACAAATACAGAATAGTATTTTTATTATCTCCACTACCAAAATATAAACAAGCAATTTTATAATAAAGAATCATAATATAATGAGAATCCAAACGATTGAAAATTTTGTTAAATTCTACAAATAATGACGGAATTATTTCTTTCACTCCTTCCGAAAAACTTCCTTCCATATAATGTTTGTTGATACGGTTAGTATATGTATACATAAAAATTAATATTTTAGTATTTTCATTTATAGGTATTTCTCCATTTTTCACTTCTTTTTCAAATTGTTTAAATACATGAATAAATTTTGAATAATGATTCAAATAGAATAAAGTATCTAGCAAATAATGATATCCTTTTAAATAACTTATAGGAGCTATTTTTTTTGATTTTGTATAGTTTTGAAACAATTCAATCCATTTATAAGATGATCTATAGCACATTATAAAATCTTGCTGAATGTAATGATACCATACTTGAGATTGGAATAAAAATAACTTTTCGTAAAAACTAAGTTTATCAATATCAAATTTTGGAAGATTTGTACGAAAATATGTTTCTATAAATATTTTATCTTTTTTGTTTCTTACATATCCCACCTTTAGATATAAGCCATACAATTCTAAAGAAAGACTAGATAACGCATTTTTACATTGAATTCTCTCTATTAATTCTTTTGATTCTTCGGATAATTCTCCAGATCTAGAATAAAGACTTCTAGTTATATGTTGAGATTCTATCATTTTTTCGAATTCAACCAATTCTAGAAGAATGGTATTGGATTCACAAGATCTAGCGATAATTTTTGCTTTTCCTAATAATTTTAAGCTTTGTATATATAAACCTTTATTGTATAAAACTTTAGAAAAATCCAAATATTCACGTATTTGGATGTCATAGTTTTCTATAGTATGCTGTAATTTTTTAAGACTAGTTAAAATTTGTTTATATAAATGAGCTTTCACATTAGATAATTGCTCTTTTTTTATAGAAGTGTCTTTTAATATCTTTTGTTCATTATAAAAATTCATTTTTCTCATAATTTCGAACAGTTTCATAAACTTAGCGGATTTATTTTTTCTTATACGATTCGCATAAAGTTTAAAATTTCTTTTTTCTGATTTTGATAAAGTTTGAATTAATAATAAAAGATGATCTGACTTATTATTATTGTAATTAGACATTGTAATATTTATAATAATATTTAATATGATTTATAGATAAATAGAATATAATTTTAATAATTAGATATTGTAAGTATTATAATAATTTATTTCCATTTTATTTTTTGAAAAAATAGTTTTGATTAAAATAATCCAATGATATGGAAAAAAATAGAATACAAATTTTTGATACAACTTTACGAGATGGAGAACAAGTTCCAGGATGTCAACTGAATACAAAAGAAAAAGTAATAATAGCTAATAAACTCGAGCTTTTAGGGGTAGATGTGATAGAAGCTGGATTTCCTATCTCAAGCCCAGTAGATTATCTATCTGTTCAAGAAATTTGTAAATCAGTATCGCAGACAATAGTTTGTGCTTTATCTAGAGCTGTAGAAAAGGATATAGAAATAGCAGGTCTAGCATTAAAATACGCAAAAAGGCCTAGAATTCACACCGGAATAGGAACTTCAAATTGCCATATTCGTTATAAATTTAATAGTACTCCAGAAAAAATCATAGAAAGAGCTATATATGCGGTAAAATATGCAAAAAGATTTGTAGAAGATGTAGAATTTTATGCTGAAGATGCAGGGCGAACAGAAAATGAATTTTTAGCCAAAGTTTGCGAAAATGTGATCAAAAATGGAGCAACCGTTATTAATATACCTGATACAACAGGATATTGTTTACCGGAAGAATATGGAAATAAAATTCGTTTTTTAAAAGAAAATGTGAAAGGGATTCATAAAGTTATATTATCTACTCACTGTCATAATGATTTAGGATTAGCTACAGCCAATTCATTGTCTGGTATTATGAATGGAGCAGAACAAATAGAATGTACTATTAATGGTATTGGGGAAAGAGCTGGGAATACTTCTTTAGAAGAAATTGTTATGATTATTAAACAAAATTCTCATTTAAATTTATTTACTAATATTAATACAAAATTAATTTATTCTACAAGTAATTTAGTATCAGAATGTATGGGAATGAAAGTACAAGCTAATAAAGCTATAGTAGGAATTAATGCTTTTTCTCATTCTTCTGGAATTCATCAAGATGGAGTTCTTAAAAAAAGAGAAACTTATGAAAGTATTAATCCAGAAGATGTTGGAATTAATAAATCTTCAATAATTCTTACAGCTAGAAGTGGAAGAGCAGCTATAGCTTATCGTTATAAAAAATTGGGATACTTTCTAAATAAAAATTCTTTAGATTTAGTTTATTCTATTTTCTTACAATATGCAGATGAAAAAAAAGAGATTACTGATATAGAATTAAAAGCAATATTAGAAAAAGCTAATTTAAATAATGGAAAAACGAATCAAGTTTTGCATACTAATGCAAATGGTAACAGTAGAAGAATAAATGTTTTATAAAAATGTCAAAATCATTATTTGATAAAATTTGGGATTTGCATATTGTTAAAAAATTAAAAAATGAAATATACGTTTTTTATATAGATAGACATTACATACATGAAGTAACAAGTCCTCAATCTTTTATAGAGTTGAAAAGAAGGAACTTATCTATTTTTAGACCAAATCAAATTATAGCGACAGCAGATCATAACGTCCCTACCATCAATCAACATTTACCTATTTCAGATTATTTATCTAGAAATCAAATCAACTTATTAACAGATAATTGTAAAAAATTTGGAATTATATTATATGGATTAGGAGATAAAAATAATGGAATTGTTCATGTGATTGGGCCTGAATTAGGTTATACTTTACCTGGTATGACAATAGTTTGTGGAGATAGTCATACTTCTACTCATGGGGCTTTTGGATGTATTGCCTTTGGAATTGGTACCAGCCAAATCACTATGGTAATGGCCAGTCAATGTTTATTATTATCCAAGCCTAAACAAATGAAAATACAATTAAATGGAAATCTTAAAAAAGGAGTTACTCCAAAAGATGTGATTTTATATATTATATCAAAATTAGGTGTGGATGCTGGAGTTGGATATTTTGTAGAATATACAGGGTCTATTATTGATAAAATGAGTATGGAAGGTAGAATGACAATTTGCAATATGAGTATTGAAATGGGGGCAAAAGGAGGATTAATAGCTCCGGATCAAATTACTTTCGATTACGTAAAAAAATGTAAGGGATTTCAAAAATTCAGACAAAAAGAAAAAGAAACCATAGAATATTGGAAGTCCTTAAAAACAGATGACAATACAACATTTGACAAAGAATATATATTCAACGCTGAAAACATTGAACCTATGATAACATATGGAACTACCCCTGGTATGTCAATAAAAATATCTGATAAAATACCAAAATTAAATGTAGATCATAAATCCTTGGAATACATGGGATTCTTATTAGGTGAATCTTTGATAGGAAAAACAATTAATTATATTTTTATAGGAAGTTGTACAAATTCTAGAATAGAAGATTTAAGATTAGTAGCTTCTATAATAAAAGGAAAAAAAAAAGCAACTCATGTACGAGCGATGATAGTACCTGGATCAAATCAAGTAGTAAAACAAGTGATAAAAGAAGGATTAGATAAGATTTTTAAAGATTCTGGATTTGATTTTCGTCAACCAGGGTGTTCTGCTTGTTTAGGTATGAATGAAGATAAAATCCCTGCAGGTGAATATTGTATTTCTACATCTAATAGAAATTTTGAAGGGAGACAGGGCCCAGGATCTAGAACTTTACTTGCTAGTCCTTTAACTGCAGCCATTGTAGCTATTGAAGGGAAAATCGTAGATATTAATAAATATATTCATGAAAAAATTTACAACGTTAGTTAGTCAAGTTGTTCCGTTGTCTATAGAGGATATAGATACAGATCAAATTATCCCCGCTCGTTTTTTAAAAGAGATTAAACGTGAAACATGTGGAAAAAATCTTTTTATGGATTGGCGTTATAAAAAAGATGGGTCCTTAAATAAAAATTTTATATTAAATAACCCTAATTTTCATGGAAAAATTCTTTTATCAGGAAGAAATTTTGGTTGTGGATCCAGTCGGGAGCATGCTGCATGGGCTCTTTTTTATTATGGATTTAGAGTGATAATATCTAGTTTTTTTGCTGATATTTTTAAAGAAAATGCATTAAATAATGGATTATTAACTGTAGAAGTATCTGAATTTTTTTTAAAAAAATTATTTAATGCAGTTGAAAAAAACCCGAATATCCAAGTGAAAATAAACTTAATTAATCAAAAAGTTACAATTATAGAAACAGGAGAGTTTTATATATTTCATATACATCCATATAAAAAAAATTGTTTTATTAATGGCTATGATGATATAGATTTTTTGATTTCTATAAAAGATGATATAGAAAATTTTGAAAAAAATAGAAAAATATTTATAATATAATATGATAAAAAATATTTCTGTAATAGAAGGAGATGGAGTAGGACCTGAAGTTATGAGGCAAACTATAAAAGCTTTAAATTCCATAGCTATAAAATATGGTCATAATTTTCATTATAAAAATGTTTTAGCTGGATCTAAAGCTATAGAAAAATTGGGGTCTCCTATGCCAGAAGAAACTATAGATATTTGTCTAAAATCAGATGCTGTTTTATTTGGTTGCGTAGGAGATACAAAATACGATCATAACACAATAGGTATGAGACCTGAAGACGGATTATTAAAGCTAAGAAAAAAGATGAATTTATATTGTAATATTCGTCCTATAGTAGTCTTTCCTAAATTAGATAAATCTCCTATAAAAAAGGAATTTTTAAAGAAAATTGATTTTATTATATATCGTGAACTAACAGGTGGAATTTATTTTGGAGAAAAAGGACGTCGTAAAAATGGAGAGGAAGCTTATGATTATTGTATTTATTCTAAAGCGGAAATTGAAAGAATTGGGGATATGGCTTTTAAAGCTGCTTTTCTTCGTAAGAAGAAAGTAACATTAGTGGATAAAGCTAATGTATTAGAAACTTCTAGATTATGGAGAGAGGTTATTAAAAGAATATCCTTAGATTATCCAGATGTGGATCTGGATTTTTTATATGTAGATAATGCATCTATACAAATTATTATGAATCCAAATAAATTTGATATCATTTTAACAGACAATATGTTTGGAGATATTCTTTCAGATGAATCTAGCGTTTTAACAAGTTCTTTGGGTCTATTACCTTCAGCTTCTATAGGAGATGATAAATCCATGTTTGAACCTATTCATGGGTCTTATCCTCAAGCAAAAGGAAAAAATATCGCAAACCCTTTGGGATGTATTCTTTCAGGTTCTATGATGTTAGAATATTTTGGAATGCATCAAGAAAAAAATCTTTTAGAAAAAGCTGTTCAAAATTCTATTGAAGAAAAAATATGTACACCAGATATTATTGATTCAAAATTATCTTCTACTACTGAAGAAGTGGGTGATTATATAGAAAAATATATTATAAATCAATAAATTTTTTCTATAATTGGGATATTAGGATCTAGAATATCAGAAATTCTCTTAATAAGAAATGGGAGTACGTTTATTTCATAATCTGCATATGTTATGTTTCTTTTTTGAATATTTATAGGAACTTGTAATATGTTTCCACCCTCTTCAGGAGAAACAATTCCTATAATAATAGATTTTTTATTATTTCCTTTAGATATAGAAGATTTAAACCACAAATAAACATAAATAAGCAACTGCATAATTTTTGCATAATTTGTATCACAAAAAATATTTTCAATATTTTTAGAAGAAATATTAATTTCTTTAATTTTTGAAACCCCTATTTTATAATCAAGAATACGAATTGTTCCATCATATTCATCTATACGATCTATAATTCCATGCAAATTTACTTTTTTTGATCCGATATTTAATATTGCATATGCTTCACATTCTATTTCTTTTAAAAAAATTTTATGTCCGTTTTTAATAATTTTTTCATCCCATGAAATAAAATTTTTTATATAATTTTTTATGATATAATATAAAAACATATTATGTCCTTCAATAATTTCTTCTCTTTTCAAAAGAACTTTTTTTATAATAGATTCATAATCTACTTTCATTTTATGGATATAATCAATAGTTATCCAATTTTCTTTTATGGGATCATATAAAATTTTTAATATTTTATGTATAATTTGTCCTGCTTTTTTTTTGTAAGACGTCTTTTCTGGATCATTTAACTTAAGTATTTTTTTATAATAGAATAAAAGGGGATTATAATTGTACAGATGAATAGAAGATGGAGATAATCCTTTGTGGATTAACTCATGTAAACAATAAATTATAGATTTTGTTTTATAAATTACAATAGACTGTTTTTCTGTCCTTACAGGAAAAATAGGCCGAAAAAGTTTATTTTTTTTTTCTGTATTTATTTTAGAATCTATCTCCATTCTGTGAATAAAACGACTTTTTTCCCCAGAATTAATTTCATCTGGTTGATTTTTATATATTAAATATGTTTGTTTTGAAAATTGAATAATTCTTGTAAAATGATGAAAATAAAAATTTTCATTGAAATTATTGATTTGTAATTTTTTATAATATATATCAAAAGGAATGAAAGACTTATTATCATGATTCGGAGGAATGACTCCTTCATTAAAAGATGTAATGATCACAATATCAAAATTTTCTAAAAAAATATCTTTGAAACCTGTTATATATAAACCTCTTTTATTTTTATGTACATATCGTATGTTTTCTGTATAAATAAACTGTTCATACATATGAAAGACATCATTAATTCCTATAGAAAAATTTTTATTTTTTCTGGCTATTATTCTTAGTTTTTGTATATAAATTTCAAGTTTAAAAATGAATTTTAATTCTAAAAAATGTCTCCTAATGTTTGTAATCAACAATTTTATAAATTTTCTAATAAAGCCAATAAGACTTATAAGGATCATTTTTATATTATTAGTTGGAATTTGAAAAATAACCCACAAATCATTTTTATATAAATATCTTTTTATTATACTTTCACAAACAAAATCAGAATCATTTTCTATATTCAATTTTTTTAGTATTGAATTTTTTTTTAGAAAAAATTTTTGAATATATCCATTGGATAATACTGTTACAACATCTTTTTTGGTAAATTTTTTGAATTTATTTTTTTTTAACAGTAGTTGAAATATAGAATAAAAGGTATAATGAATAGGGAGATCATTTAATGGATAATTAATATTGAAAGACATATTAATTCCTAATTTTGTTTTTATAGAATGTACTAATGGAATAGTCAAATGATTATCTCCTGGTATTATAAGTATTTTATTAGGTTTTTTCTCTTTTTTTTTTATCAATTTGTATATAATATTCTCTACTGTTTTTACTTGTTCTATTTCTCTTGAAACACCAATTATTTTTAAACAATTATATTTATATTGTAGATTGACTTTTGAATTCAAATTTTTTTTAAAATACTTTGATTTTAAAATATTTTTTTCACATAAATTATAAACTAGTCCTTGTTGACTAATTTTTTTAGTAAAGATTTTTTCACATTCATTAAATGTGGAATCATCAACAAGAAACAGTATAATTTTTGTATCTTTTATCTCATCCAAAAAAAAATCTAAACGATAAATTGCTGCTTTAAAAAGCATTCCATAATAAGCAATTCCTTTTCTAAATAGTTGTGATTGTAAAATATAATAATATTCATGAATTTTTTCCCAAAACAAAAATTTTTTTTCTAAAAGATCAAGATTCCATTTATTTATTTTTTCTGTAGAAATAATATAAGAAAAAAAATGTTCAACATTAATCAGATTAAAATCTATGTTATGAAAATCATTTAATATTTTTGGCCCCCAATTAAAAAAATCATGAAATTTTTTTTCTATAAAATCATCTTTTTTTAAAAGAGAAAAAAAGTAAAGTAATGTTGAATAATCATCTAAAATCTTTAATCCTGAAATATTTTCCAAAAATTTTTTTATTGTGAAAAATTTAGTTTTTGAATCAAATTTTGAACCGTATTTATTTTTAATATATTCTATAACAGTGTAAGATTTTGATAAGAAAATAATTTTATGATTAAAATCTTTTAAGATATACTTAATGATTTTATCTATTCTTTTTTTCACAATAAAAAAATTTTTGGATATTTATTTTATCCATGCATATTTGTTTTTTTAACTCCTGAATTGAATCGAATTTCTTTTCTTCACGTATTATACGAATCATTAAAATATCTATTTTTCTTCCATATATATTTTCAAAAAAATCGAATATATGCACTTCTATTTTTATTTTTTTATTTTCTTTTTCTATAGTAGGATTAATTCCTATATTTAACATTCCTAGATATATGTTATTTAAATAATTAATTTTTACAGCATAAACTCCTTTTTTAGGAATTAATTTTTCTGAATCTATTTGTAGATTTGCAGTGGGGAAATTAATCATTTTTCCTATTCCTTTTCCTTTTATTACATTACCAGATAATGTATAAAAATACCCCAAAGCTTGGTTCGCCCATTGCAAATTTCCTGATAAAAGAGATTCACGTATATTAGTAGAACTCACTATTTTATTCCTCAATTTGTAAGGACTTACTTGATAAACTTCGATTCTATGAGACAGTTTTTTTAATTTTTCGTAAAAATTATCTCTGTTTTTTCCGATATAAGAATCGTATCCAGTGATGATTTGTTTAATTTTGTGTTTAGGATGTAAAATTTTTTCTAAAAAATCTTTAGTTTTTAGTTTTGAAAAATCTAAAGTAAAAGGATGAATAATTAAGTGTTCTATTCCTGTTTTTTTTAAGTTATATATTCTTTCAGAAAGAGTATTTAAATAATAAAATTTTTTATCAGAACTCAATATTTTTTTTGGATGCGGATAAAAAGTGAGCAGAACTGAACAATATTTTTTTTTCGATCTAAAAATTAAATTTCTGATAATTTTTTTATGACCCACATGAACCCCGTCAAAAATTCCAAGTGTAAATCCACATGGATGCAAAGAAGAAAATTCATCAATTAATGAATAAATTTTCAAAATTTATATCTTTTCTCTTACATTTACTTACTATTACTATTTTAGTGCAAATAGTAATTTACAAATATAATTGTATAAATGTTTAAAAAAAAGGGATGACATGATGGATAAAAAAAAATTTAAAGGAATAATTACTCAAATTATAGGACCCGTAATTGATGTTTCTTTTAAAGAAGGGTCTTTTCTTCCTAAAATTTATGACGCTTTAGAAGTATATTCGTCTATGAAAAATAAAATTATACTAGAAGTTCAACAACATATCGGAGACAATAATGTTCGTTGTATATCTATGGAAGTAACAGATGGATTACAAAGAGGGCAAGAAGTTTATGCATTAGATCGCCCCATTTGTATCCCTATAGGAAAATCTATTAATGGAAGAGTTTTTAATGTGTTAGGAGATTGTATAGATGGATTAGGAGATATCGATAGATATAAAACGAAACCAATACACAGGGAGGCTCCTGCATTTGTAGATTTATCTACTGATACAGAAATATTATATACAGGAATTAAAGTTATAGATTTAATAGAACCTTATCCTAAAGGAGGAAAAATTGGATTATTTGGGGGAGCAGGAGTTGGAAAAACTGTATTGATACAGGAATTAATTAATAATGTGGCCAAAGGACATGGAGGAAGATCTGTTTTTGCAGGAGTTGGAGAAAGATCTAGAGAAGGAAACGATTTATTGAGAGAAATGTTGGAATCTGGAATTATAAATTATGGAAAGTCTTTTATGGAATCTATGAAAAAAGGATATTGGGATGTTTCTAAGGTGGATAAAGAATCTTTGAAAGAGTCTAAAGCTGTTTTTGTTTTTGGTCAGATGAATGAACCTCCTGGAGCTAGAGCAAGAGTGGCTTTGTCTGGATTAACATTAGCTGAATATTATAGAGATCAATATTTAGAAGGAGAAAAAGGTGAAAAAAAAGGACAGGATGTATTATTTTTTATAGATAATATATTTCGTTTTACTCAAGCTGGATCTGAGGTCTCAGCATTATTAGGAAGAATTCCTTCATCAGTAGGATATCAACCGACTTTATCTTCTGAAATGGGGGCTATGCAGGAAAGAATTACTTCTACAAAAACAGGATCTATCACTTCCGTACAAGCAGTTTATGTTCCTGCAGATGATTTAACAGATCCTGCTCCCGCTATTACGTTTTCGCATTTAGATGCAACCACTGTGCTTTCCAGAAAAATAGCATCTTTGGGAATTTATCCTTCAGTAGATCCTTTGGATTCTACTTCGCGTATATTATCTCCAGACATAATAAATGAAAGTCATTATAATTGTGCACAAAGAGTGAAAGAAATTTTACAAAAATATAATTCTTTACAAGATATTATAGCTATTCTGGGGATAGAAGAATTAAGTGAAGAAGATCGATTAATCGTATCTAGAGCTAGACGGGTTCAACGTTTTTTATCTCAACCGTTTCATGTGGCAAAACAATTTACGGGAATAGAAGGAGAATTTGTAAAAATTGAAGATACCATAAAAGGATTTAATATGATAATAGATGGGGAATTAGATGGCATTCCAGAAGCAGCTTTTAATTTGAA
Organism: Blattabacterium cuenoti; assembly: GCF_014251815.1. Taxonomy (GTDB): domain Bacteria; phylum Bacteroidota; class Bacteroidia; order Flavobacteriales; family Blattabacteriaceae; genus Blattabacterium; species Blattabacterium cuenoti_E. The sequence continues at coordinate 564,167 of NZ_CP059202.1, read as the reverse complement.
AGGAACTATTGAACAAGTGATAGAAAGTGGAAAGAAAATGTTATAAAAAAATTAATTATTTATGAAATTAAAAATTATTGGTTCTCATAAAATTTTGTATCAAGGAGATATTATTTCTATTATAGCTCCTGGCTATCAGGGGTATTTCCAAATATTAAAATATCATGCTCCATTTATTTCTATATTAAAAAGTGGTTTTTTAAAATTAGAATTAAAAAAGGAAAAAAAAGATATAAAAATAGAAGGAGGTTTATTGCAAGTAAAAAAAAACATAATTGTTGTGATTTTATAATAGTTTGGATGAACTAAGTTTTATATATTCTTGTCTGTTTTTGAATATTTTTATAGCATTAAAAATAGCTTCTTCAAATGAATTCTCATTGGCAATTCCTTTTTTAGCTATATCATAGGCGACCCCATGATCAGGAGATGTTCGGATATGAGAAAGTCCAGCTGTAAAATTTACTCCTTGATTAAAAGTTAAGGTCTTAAAAGGGATTAGTCCTTGATCATGATACATAGCTAAAACAGCATCAAAATTACGATAACTTTGATTTCCAAAAAAACTATCGGAAGAATAGGGACCAAAAACTAAGCATCCTTGGTCTTGAAATAAACTATCAATAGCTGGTTTAATTTTTGTTTTTTCTTCATTTCCTATTAACCCATTATCACTCGAATGTGGATTACATCCCAAAACTGCTATTTTGGGTTTTTCTATACAAAAATCAATGGTTAGAGATTGACGTAAAATTTTAATTGATTTTATTATTTTTTTGATATTTATTTCTGTGCTCACCTTTTTTAATGGCAAATGATTAGTGACTAATGCAATTTTTAAAATATCATGAATCATTAACATTAATGATTCACCTTCTAAAACATTTTGTAGATATTCAGTATGACCGAAAAATGAAGAATTCTTAAAATTTATATGTTTTTTATTAACTGGAGCAGTTACAAGTACATCTATTTTTCCTTCTTTTAAAGCTTTTACAGCTCTTTTCAAAGATGAAAGGGGGTATTTTCCTGATTCAGGGTCATTGATTTTTATAGATTCAAATTGAATATCTTCTTTCCATATATTAAATACATTAATTTTATAATCAATAGCTTCTTTAAAATTTTTTATTTCTCGTATATTGTTGATTTCTATATTCAAAATTTTTTTATAATAAAAACATAATTTTGTAGATCCAAACAATATCGGAGTAAAAAAATCTAAAAGTTTTTTTTTGCAACATACTTTCAAAAGAATCTCTATTCCTATTCCGTTAATATCACCAGTGGTAAATCCTACTTTAATTTTTTTGTTTCTATAATTCATACTTTTTTCATTTTTATGATATTTATATTTATTTAATTAATTTAATAAAAATTATATTAAATTATATTATGTTTACTGGAATCATAGAATGCACAGTAAAAGTACATCAATTAAATCGTGATAAAAACAATCTTTGTATGACTTTCAATAATCCATTTTCAAATAATGATATTAAAATCAATCAAAGTATTTGTCATAATGGAATATGTTTAAGTATTATGGATGTTAATAAAAACACTTATTCAGTCCTAGCTTCCGAAGAGACTTTGTTATGTACTAATTTGAATTTTTTAAAAATTAAAGATGAAGTGAATTTAGAAAGAGGAATTATGTTACATGAAAGGTTAAATGGACATATAGTTCAAGGGCATATAGATACAATTGCTACGATTACTGATATTGAAAATAGAAATGGAAGTTGGTTATTTTTTTTTAAATCTGAAAAAAAATTGGATGATCTAGTTGTAGAAAAAGGTTCTATTGCTATTAATGGAATAAGTCTAACTATAATAACATGTAATCAATACACATTTAGCGTTTCTGTTCTTCCTTATACTTATAAAAAAACCAATCTCCATCAAATGGAGATCGGGGGTATTGTTAATATAGAATTTGATATATTAGGGAAATATATGAATAAATTCATACAAAAATATAAAAAAATATAAATATATCTTATTCTAAGACAGGTTCTCCAGATGAAATATTTTTGTCTGCATATTGTCTATATATATCAAAATGTTGAATAAACTTTTTGGCAAGGACACGAACTTGGTTTTGATACATTTCTTTGTTTTTCCATGAATTTTTAGGATTTAATATATTAGAAGATACACCAGGACAATATTTTGGTATTTCAAAGTTAAAAATAGGATATTTTTCGTAAGGAACCTCTGATAAAAAACCATTTAAAACATTTTGCACAATTTTACGTGTATCATCTAATTTCATACGATGTCCAGCCCCTTCCGATGTCAATCCAGTGTTAATCATCCAAACATTTATTTCGGTCTCATCTAATTTTTTCATTAACATTTTTGTGTATTGAACGGGGGGTAAAGGCATGAATGGCCCTCCAAAACAAGAAGAAAAAGTAGCTTTTGGTTTTTGAATATTAAATTCAGTTCCAGCAACTTTAGATGTATACCCTAATAAAAAATAATAAGATGATTGTGCTTTATTAAGTTTAGCTATAGGTGGAAATACCCCAAAAGCATCATATGTTAGAAAAAAAATATTTTTTATATTAGAAGACAATAATTTTTGTTCAATATTATTTATAAAATAAATTGGATAACTTATTCTCATATTTTGAGTAATAGTATCATTAAAAAAATCTACTTCTCTAGTTTTTTTTTTAAAAATTACATTTTCTAACATGGCTCCTCTTTTTATTGCATGATAAATCATCGGTTCATTTTTTTTAGAAATCCCCAATATTTTAGCATAACATCCTCCTTCAAAATTGAAAACAATGTTATCACAAGTCCATCCATGTTCATCATCTCCAACCAAATTTCTATTAACATCATTAGAAATAGTAGTTTTTCCTGTTCCAGATAAACCAAAAAATAGAGCTGTATCTTTTTTATGTTTTCCTACATTGGCGGAACAATGCATAGGAAAAACATTTTTATACATGGGGAGTATAAAATTTAAAACAGAAAATATAGATTTTTTAATTTCTCCTGTATATCCTGATCCTCCAATTAGGATTATTTTTTTAGAAAAATTTAATATAGAAAAATTTTTATTTCGTGTTCCATCTTGTATGGGGTTCGCCTGAAATCCTGGTGCACATAACAACAACCAATCTGGATAAATTCTTTCCAATTTTGAAAATCTAAAAAATAGATTATGAATAAATAGATCAGACCATGGATATTCACTAATAGAACGAACATTTAATTGATAACGTTTATCAGAACAAAGATATCCATCTCGGATATATAAAGTTTTTCCGGATAAATATTGTACCATCTTTTTATGTAATTTATCAAATTTGTTTGAATCAAAAGATTGGTTAAATTTTCCATCCCACCAAACTTTTTTTTCTGTAATACTATCTTTTACAATAAATCGATCTTTAGGTGATCTTCCAGTAAAAAAACCTGTATTTATAGCTAAAACACCTGATTTTGTTTCGATTCCCATTTTTTTTTGAATAATGATTTTTTGCAATTCATAAGGGGTCAATTGCCAATTGTATGAAGAATTCAAAATTCCATAATTTTCTAGAGAAAAAGAGATCATATATCATCTACTATTTATGTATGATAAAGCAAATTTATATATGATTTACAAAAGTTTACTAATTTTGTATCATAAAAAAAATTATGAATCTATGTCTGATATTGCATCCAAAGTCAATGCTCTTATTATAGAAAAACTAAACGTAGAAGAAAGCGATATTACTCCTACTGCTAGTTTTACAAATGATTTAGGAGCCGATTCCTTAGATATAGTAGAACTTATTATGGAGTTTGAAAAAGAATTCAATATTAGTATTTCGGATGAAAAAGCTGAAAAAATAACAACAGTAGGTGAAGCTGTGCAGGCTATAGAAAGTATTTTGATGGAAAGAGGAGAAAAAGGATAATATAGATTTATATTATACAGTCTATGGATGGATTAAAAAAAGTAGTAGTTACTGGTATTGGTTCTATTACTCCTATAGGGAATACTGTTGATGAATATTGGATTTCTCTTGTCAAAGGAAAAAATGGTTGTGCACCCATTACTTCTTTTGATACCAAGAAATATAAAACCAAATTTGCTTGTGAGTTAAAGAATTATGATCCTAGTATTTTTTTTAATAAAAAAGAAAGACGGAAATTAGACCCTTGTGCACAATATGGGATTATCGCTTCAGAAGAAGCGATAAAAAACAGTAAAATCAATTTTTCAAAAGAAAAAAGAGAAAGAATCGGAGTGGTTTGGTCATCTGGAATTGGAGGTCTTCTAAATTTAGAAGAGTCTATTTCAGATTATATACATGGAGGAAAATCACCTAGGTTTAGTCCATTTTTTATTCCAAAAATGCTTATAGATATAACTGCTGGTTTTATTTCTATGAATTATGGTCTTCATGGCCCAAATTATGCTACAGTGTCTGCTTGTGCTTCATCTTCTAATGCTATTGTAGATGCTTATCATCTAATATGTTTAGGAAAGGCTGATATTATGGTTACTGGAGGATCTGAAGCCGCTATTACACAAAGTGGAGTAGGAGGATTTAACGCTTTGCATGCATTATCTACCAGAAACGAAGATTATAAAACCGCATCACGACCTTTTGATGAAAATAGAGATGGATTTGTGTTAGGAGAAGGGGCCGGATGTCTTATTCTTGAAGAATATCAACACGCTAAAGAAAGAGGGGCTAATATATATGCTGAAATCGTAGGAGTAGGGATGTCCGGAGATGCTTACCATATTACAGCTCCTCATCCAGAAGGAAAAGGAATTATTTTGGCTATGAAATCAGCGATTCAAGATGCGGGAATTAAAAGCAAAGATGTAGATCATATTAATTCTCATGGAACATCTACTAAATTAGGAGATCTTGCAGAGATAAAAGCAATTCAAAAAGTATTTCATGAAAATATATATAATATAAATATTAATTCAACAAAATCTATGACTGGGCATTTGTTAGGGGCAGCTGGAGCAATAGAAGCAATTGCATCAATTCTTCCTTTAAAAAAAGGAATTATTCCTCCCACTATAAATTTGTTCCGTATAGATAAAAATATAGATACAAAAATTAATTTAACTCCAAACAAAGCGATAAAAAAAGAGGTAAAAATTAGTGTATGTAACACTTTTGGTTTCGGAGGGCATAATGTTTGTATTTTATTTAAAAAAATATAATGTTATCTGAAAATAGTAATTTTTTTGAAAAAAAAAATGATTATTCTGCTTTAATAGTTAGAATATTGATAAAAATATTAGGGTTTCGTCCAAAAAACACGGAATTTTTAAAGGAAGTATTTCTATATAGTTTTTCTGCAAAAAAGAGAAATTCTAATCAAAATTATTCTATTAATTTTCAAAGATTAGAATTTTTGGGAGATGCTGTATTAAATTCTATTATATCACATTTTTTATGTGAGAAATTTCCTGAAAAAAAAGAAGGAGAATTAACTCAAATACGATCTCAAATAGTATGTAGAAGAAATTTAAATGAAATTTCGAAAAAATTAACAATTGCAGATATTTTTTTCGATAAATCTATAATATCTGATAATAATATACTGGGAAATACACTTGAAGCTTTAATAGGATTTATTTATTTGGAGAGAGGATATCGAAAATGTGAAAATTTTGTACATAAAAGAATATTATATACTCATGTAAATTTCGAAAAATTGCAAAATGAAATTTTCAGCTATAAAGTATGGATTATGGAATGGGCTCAAAAAAATAAATTTCTTATAAATTTTAAAACTTTTAGAGAAGATAAAAATCAAAACAAAATTATTTATTTATCTGAATTTACAGTACCAGAATGTGGAATTCAAACTAAAGGAAGAGGTTTTTCTAAAAAAAAATCAGAAGAAATGGCAGCGAAAGAAGCTTATTTTATCATTCAAGATAAATATAAAAAAAATACTCACATAAAATAAAAAAACAAGTAAATCGTATGATATTATGCTTTATCTCATTGAGAATCAAAAAAAAAAGTTTCCTCATATAAAAAAAGGAAAAGGTCATCCTTTGATTTTACTTCATGGATTAATGGGCGGATTAAGCAATTTCAAAGCTCTTTTAGATTTTTTTCCAAAAAAAGGTTATCAAGTTATTATTCCATCATTACCTCTTTATAAGATGCCATTATTATTGACTAATATTTATAGTATCTCTAAATATGTAATCCAATTTTTAATAAAAATAAGAATTCAAAGAGCTACTTTAATAGGAAATTCTCTTGGAGGACATATTGCTTTAATCATAGCAAAAAAAAGGCTGGATTTAGTTCATTCTGTCGTTTTAACAGGAAGTTCAGGTTTATTCGAAAAAGCTTTTGGAGATGCTTTTCCTAAAAGAGAAAACTATGAATACATTAGGAGAAAATCACAAGAAGTATTTTTTGATCCTAACATGGCTACCAAAGAATTAGTAGATGAAGTTTTTCATATTGTAAATGATAAAAAAAAAGGAATTAAAACTTTATATATAGCAAAAAGTGCTATGAAGTATAATATGTCTAAAGATTTATCTGTCATTCAACAACCTATTTGTTTAATTTGGGGGAGACAGGATCATATTACTCCTCCAGAAATCGCAAGAGAATTTCATAGATTGTTGCCTCATTCAGAATTACACTGGATAGATAAGTGTGGCCACGTTCCAATGATGGAACATCCTAAAATATTCATAGAAATATTAGAAAAATGGCTTTCTAAATTTAATTTTAATCATGAAAATTTTTTCTGTAAAATTTGAAAGAAGTTTGAAAAATATCAATCAATCATTTATTCATAGTTTTCCCGAATATGCTTTTGTAGGACGTTCTAATGTTGGAAAATCTAGTTTAATAAATTGCATAACTAAAAAAAAAATAGCTAAAGTTTCTTCTTATCCTGGAAGAACACAATGTATAAATTATTTTTTGATCAATCATAAATGGTATCTAATAGATTTGCCAGGTTATGGATTTTTTTCTGTAAAAAAAGAGAAACAAAAAACGCAAAAATTAATTACGGATTATATTTTTTATCAAAAAAATATTGTTTTTTTATTTCTATTAATAGATTGTAGATTATTTATACAAAAAATAGATTTAAATTTTATACAAAAATTAAACAACACGAAAATCCGTTTTTGTATTGTATTTACAAAAATAGATAAACTAAGAAATCATAGATTTATTAAAGATGAAAATATTTGTTACTACATTAAAGAAATCAAAAAAAAGTCTGTTTCATTCCTCCCTATATGGTTTAAAGTGTCCGTAAAAAATGAAGATGGAATCAACGATATAATTCAACATATAAAAAAATTGAACGATTTTTATCATCCTTATACTTATAAAAGAAAACTCATTATTCCTAATTCATAAGATTTTAATCCGAAACCAAAAATTGTACCATTACAAACAGAAGATATAAATGATTTTTTTCTAAAAGATTCTCTAGAATAAATGTTAGAGATATGAACTTCTATAACAGGAGAAGAAATAGATTTAATGGCATCAGAAATTCCTATAGAAGTATGAGTATAAGCTCCTGCGTTCAGAATAATTCCATCAGACTTGAATCCAACAGAATGGAGTATATCTATAATTTTTCCTTCACTATTACTTTGGTAGTAAGCAATTTCTATATTAGTAGGTAATTTTTTTTTTAGTTTTTTTAGATAATCTAAAAAGTTTTCATTTCCGTATAATTCTGGATCCCTTATTCCTAAAAGATTTAGGTTAGGACCATTAATAATGATGATTTTTTTTATATTCATATTAATAATTTTAATATTTGATAATGTTTTCTATTTCTTTTTTACTCAAAAAACACCAGTTTCCTATTTTAATATTTCTTTTGGAAAGTCCTCCGAAATTAATACGATCTAATCGAACAACTTGATAATTTAGTTTTTTGAATATTCGTTTAATGACTCGATTCCATCCTATATATAATCCAATTTCTACTTGATTTCTGGCATTTTTTTTATTCACAAAAATAACTTTTACTTTCCCTTCTTTCAGATAAATTTTTCCTTGTCTTATTCTATCTAAATCTTCATTTCTTATTTCTTTATTTAATGATACATGATATATTTTTTTGATATGATATTTAGGATGAGTCAGTTTTTCTGCCATGTATCCATCATTTGTTATAAGCAAAACCCCTGTGGTAGAACGATCTAATCTTCCTACAGGAAAAACTCTATACTCAGATATAGAAGGAATTAGATTCATTACTGTTTTTCTGTTAAATTGATCTCGTGTAGTAGTAATAAAACCTTTAGGTTTATTGAGAAGGATATAAATCTTATTTTTATATCTAATTTTAGATCCATTAAATTTAACAATATCATTTGTACTGATAATAGTTCCTAATTTTAAAACAGGTTTTCCATTTACTTCTATTGCCCCAGATTGAATAAGTTTATCTGCTCCTCTTCTAGAAGATATTCCTGCATGTGCCAAGTAATGATTTAATCTAATTTTAATTTTATTATTATGATGCATAAAAAAATGAAATTAAAAACGAAAAAGAACTTCCGTTGCATATTTTTTTAATTTTTTTCTGGATAATTCATAATTTGATGTAAAACCTAAAATAAAGCCTCCACCTCCAGATCCACACAATTTTAAATAATAGATATTACTGAATATTCCATTTTCCCATATTTTCCAAAAATTTTTAGAAATCATGGGACGAAAATGATTAAAAACCCAAACAGATAACAGTTTAACATTTTTTAACAAGATTTTAAAATCTTCTTTTAAAAAAGCTTCAATACATTTTTCATTATATTTTATGAATTCTGAAGAAAAAATTTTTTTGAAATTATCATGTTTTAATTTTTTCAAAAAGAATTGGATCATAAAATCAGTTTTTCTTGGTATTCCAGAATTTAATAAAAAAATAGCCCCTTCTCCTTGATTTTTTTTGGGAATGCTTGTGATAGAAATATTAGTTTTAGATCTAATAAGTAAAGGTTGATTTAAATAACAAATTAAAGGATCTATTCCAGAACTTTTCCCATGAAAAAAAGACTCCATTTGGCTAAATATATTTTTTAATATTACAATTTCTTCTTTAAAAGCCCCCTGTAATTTATTTTTTGTGTATTTGTCATAAATAGCAGCTACTAATGCTCCAGAACTTCCTACTCCATATCTCTTAGGAATATTCGAATGAAAAAATACCCCCCTTTGTATATCTTTATGTAATTTTTTTAAATCTAATTTCGTTAATATTCGTTTTTTTTTTCTAAAATAGACAAAAAATCATAAAATTTTCCAATTTGATAATTGGAACATAAAATATCTTTATATTTTTTATATTTATTGAATTTACAAGGGAGCTTTAAAGCGCCTTTATAAATGTTATGAGGGATAGAAAGGCCACTCGAATTTTTCAAAACGCCATATTCTCCAAACAGTAGTATTTTTGCAGGAAACAAAGTTTTTTTCATTTTATGCTTTGTTTTTTTAAAAAAACACAAATTTAATTCTTTATTTAATTTGATCAAATATAATCAAACAAAAATTTCGTAAATTTTTTAATTAAAGAAAATTTTAAAATGAAAATAGCCGTATATGGACAAAAATTTTGCAAAAAAAATATACCATATTTTAATCATTTCATAGGCTATGCATCTAATCATTCAATAGAAATACATATTGAAAAATCATTTTTACGTATTTTGTCTTCTTTTGAAGAATTCAAATATTTAGATTTTCCCGTTTTTTCTCATTATAAAGAATTAACTACTAAAGATTTCAGTTTAATGTTTACTTTTGGAGGTGATGGGACCATTTTATCAGCCATTACATTAATCAGAGATTCTGGCATCCCCATAGTTGGAGTGAATACAGGAAATTTAGGTTTCTTAGCTACTTTTAATAAAGATGTATTCATAAAAAAAATAGATAAAATTTTTAGTAGGAAACTTCATATAATGCCTAGAAGTTTATTATCCTTAAAAACTTCTATAACGAATCATCATAAATTTTTTAATTTTGCCTTGAATGAAATCGTTATTTTAAGAAAAGAAACGGTTTCTATGATCACTATAGATGCCTATATAGATAATGAATTTTTGACTTCTTATTGGGCTGATGGATTGATTATTTCTACTCCTACTGGGTCTACAGGATATTCTCTAAGTTGTGGAGGTCCTATTATTAGTCCTGAAAATAAAAATTTTGTTTTAACACCTATATCTCCACATAACTTATTTTCACGGCCATTAATCATATCGGATGATAAAAAGGTTTATTTAAAAATACATAGTCGTGTAAAATCTTATTCTTTATCTGTGGATACAAGGCTAACTTCTTTGAATCAGGATAATGAATTATATATTCAGAAAGCTCCTTTTTACATATATCTTCTTCAAGAAGAAAAAAATACATATTACAAAACATTGAGAGAAAAACTTTTATGGGGAATGGATCAACGAAATTGAATATAAAAAATCTTGATTTTTTATTTATATATTTGTAACAGATGTATTTATGATTTTTATGGAAAAAATTTTAGAAAAAATAGATTATAATAATATCCCTCATCATGTAGCAATTATTATGGATGGAAATGGACGTTGGGCTGAAAAAAGAGGAAAAATGAGAACATTTGGTCATGAAAAAGCTATACAATCTGTAAGAGATACTATAGACGGGTGTAAAGAATTAGGAATTCCTTATATCACTTTGTATGTGTTTTCTTCAGAAAATTGGAATAGGCCTAAACAAGAAATAGATGATTTAATGCGTTTGTTTCATACTAATTTAAAAATTAATTTGGAAGAAATCCATGAAAAAAACGTGAAGATTCTTATCATAGGAGAAATAGAAAGATTTTCTGAAATGATTCAAAAGGAATTGTACTTCTTCACAAAGAAAACAAAACATAATACATCTGTAACTTTAATTTTAGCTTTGAGTTATAGCGCTAGAGAAGAAATTTTAAGAGCAACAAAAAATATTGCTAAAAAAGTATGCAGCGGTTTGTTTTCCATAAAAGATGTAGATTATTCTTTTTTTCAAAATCATTTGTATACAAAAAATTTACCAGATGTAGATTTAATTATTAGAACAAGCGGAGAACAACGGATAAGTAATTTTTTACTTTGGCAATCCGCTTATGCAGAACTATATTTCACAAATATTTTATGGCCGGATTTTCGTAAAAAAGATTTTTTCGAAGCTATAGTAAATTATCAAAAAAGAAAACGTCGTTTTGGAAAAATTGAATAATTTTTTTGCAATCATGAAAAAAAATATTTTTATAAACAGCATTTTTTATTTATTCATAATAATAATGCCAATACAACAAGGATATTCATTTTCTATGAATAGTGATAATGAAAATTATTTTGTAAACAATTATAACAACAAACAGAATCAATATGTTTCTTTCATTATAAGAAAAATACATGTCATAGGAAAAACAAAATATGATGTCCCTTTTATTTCTGAATTTTCAGGAATTTTTCCTGGAGAATTAGTTGATGCTCATGGAGTAAAAACGGATAATGCTATAAGAAAATTGTGGAAAAGTAATCTTTTTAGAAAGATATCTATTTATAAAAAGAATGTGTATAAAAATGAAATTGATTTATTTTTCGAATTGGAAGATTTGGAAGAAATTCATGAAATAAAAATAAAAGGAATTAAAAAAGATGAGTTTCCTAATATAAAAAAAATAAGAATTGGAGATAAAATTTCTGGAGATTTAATTCAAACTATAAAAAATGATGTGCAAGAATATTATACAAAAAAAGGATATCATGAAATTGATATAAAAAGTGAAATTTACAAAGATCACGATAAAAAAAACATATTATGTTTATATGTAAATAAAGGAAAAAAAATTGGAATAGAAGAAATATTATTTGACGGGAATCAATCAATACAAGACCAAGAATTACTTGAATTAATGGGGATAACAAAAAAGTATTTTTATTCTATAATTTCTAGAATCCAAAAACCTATTTTTGTTCAGGAAAATATAAAGAAAGATTTAAAAAATATTGTCAATAAATATAAATCTATTGGATTTCTTGATGTTCAAGTGTTTTTAGATTCCATATGTAAAAAAAAATCTGGAAATTATGGAATCAAGATAAAAATTGTAGAAGGTAAAAAATACTATTTAGGAGATGTTAGTATATTAGGAAATAAAAAAATAAAAACAGATTTTTTAAATAAAATTTTCTTTTATAAGAAAGGAGACATATATAATCAAATAGGAATTAAAAAAAATATTTTCAATCCTTCTAATAGTATTTTAGATGTTTATTTTGATTTAGGACATTTGTTTGTTAATATTACTTTTACAGAAAAAAGGGTTCTTGATAATAGAGTGGATTTGGAAATAAAAATAGAAGAGAATCAACCTGTATATGTAAATAAAGTTATCATATCAGGAAATTCTATAACTAAAGATCATGTCATAAGAAGAGAATTAAAAACCTATCCAGGAGATCTATTCTCTACTAAGAAAATAAAACACAGTTTATTAAATTTAGAAAATTTAAATCTTTTTAAGAAAGTCTATTATGAAATTAAACCCAATAAAGAAAATGGATTAATAAACATAGAATGGCATATTGTAGAACAAAATACTAATGAATTTCAATTTCATGGAGGATTTGGTGGAAAAAATTTTAGAAAAATTATTGGAACTTTTAAGTTAAGTTTGAGAAATTTTTCTATTAAAAATGTTTTTAATTGGAATTTGTGGAATCCCATCCCTCAAGGAGATGGACAAAAATTGGTTGTTCATAGTCAGTTAGGAAAAGATTTTACATCTTATGGTTTTTCTTTCACAGAACCTTGGATAGAAAGGAACCATCCTACTTCTATGACTTTTAAGAGTCAGTATTCAATAAAGAAAATTGAAAATGAAAATGAAGAGGATTTATATTTCTTATCTCAAATATATAAAAACACTCAAATATCACATGAAAAAAAGAAATTTTTAGAGAAAATCAATATTTCTATTGATTTGAATAAGCTTTTAACTTTCTTAGATCCTTATTCAAAAATTTTTACATCTATAGATTACGAAAAATTTCTTTATCAAGAAGAAGATTTTTCTCATAAAAAACGAAAATTTAACAATCTCACTTACTTAATTTCGTTTCAGAGAGACTCAACAAAACCCAATATAATTTTTCCTTTTCAAGGATCTAAAATACAATTCGATAGTCTTTTTTCTCTTCCATATTCCGTAATTATTAAAAATAATAGAGATAAAGAATGGATGGAGTATTTTAAATTAAAAGTAATTTTTTTTTGGTATAAAAAAATTATAGATAACATGATATTAAAAGCAGGAGGAGAATTAGGTTATTTAGGGCTATATGATAATTCAGTAGAATTATTTTCATTTCAAAAATTTTATATGGGTGGAGTGCCTAATAATTTATTAGGATTAAAATTATATAATAAAGATCACATTCCATTAAGAGGATATTCTTATAAAGATAAAATACCAAATAATGGAGGAATAATTTATGATAAGCTTGTATTAGAAATGCGTTATTTAATTAAAAACTTATCAAGTTTAAAAATTTGGACAACATGTTTTATAGAAGGAGGAAATATTAGTGATTCTTATAAAAAATTTAATCCAATAATTATGAATAAATCTTTTGGATTTGGAGTTCGTTTGTTTTGGTCTCCAATAGGTTTTTTAGGCATGGATTGGGGTTATCCTATGGATCGTGATCTGGTTCATGGTTTTAATAAATCAAAGTGGAAAACACATTTTGTAATAGGAAAAGATTTGTAAAACAATACAAATAAAACACAAAAAAAAAGAATCATATGAAAAAAAATACAATTTTTTATTTTATATTATTTATATTTCTATTTGGATATTATTCATATTCTCAAGATCGGAAAAATTACAATGAATGTCATAAAAAAATAGTTTGTCTTAATAGTATGTCTTTGATAGAAAAAATGCCAGAGTTTTCTATTGTTCAAAATGAATTATACAGAATTAGTAAAATTCATGAAAATATATTAGATAAATTAGCAAAAGAATTTCATAAAAAAGCAGAAAAATTTAAAAAAAATAGAAATCCTATTCTTAAGAAAGAGCTAGAAATTTTACAAGCAAGAGCTCATGCTTACCAAAAAACAGCTGCAGATGATTTAACGAAAAAACAAAATCAACTACTGAATCCTATATATAAGAAAATAGAAAAGGCAATTCATAAAGTAATAGATAAAGACAAAGATATTATAAGAGTAGATGATTGCAGCCCCGGAAAAGGCATTTTAGTAAATAAAGGAGAAGACATAACAGAAGCAGTTAAAAAAGAACTAGGATTAAAATAATATAGTGATAAGTGATAGTGGTATCTCCCGGAATCGAACCGGGGACACAAGGATTTTCAGTCCTTTGCTCTACCTACTGAGCTAAGATACCAAAAAGAACATAAACAAAAATACAATAAAATAATCAGTCATAAATTTCGTTATTATATTTTTTCGGTATTTTTTTTTATATTTTCTTGTGTAAATAAAGAGCCATTAATAATAATCAAAAATAATAAAAAAGAAATACCGAAAAATATCTTTATTAAAACAAGTTTTTTATATAAAGAAAAAGGGATATTAAAATTTATGATTTATTCTCCTGTTATTAAAGAATATGCTTCTTATACTTTATTTCCAAATGGTTTTAATTTATTCATTTATGATAATAAAAATACTAATAAATATATTTATCTTAGTGCTGATTGGGTAAAATCAATTAATAAAATATTTTATCACATTAAAGGAGATATAAAAATTATGAATCCAAAAGGGTTTTTTTTGAAAACTGAGGAGATTTTCTGGGACAGAAAAGATAAAAGAATATTTAATAAAAAATATACAAAAATTACATTTCATTCAGATAAAAAAGATAAAATTATACTGTACGCAACGAATGGAATAGAAGCGACCGAAGATTTAAAAGAAATTAGATTAAAAAATATTAGTGGGACTTTGCCTGTTAAATAATATAATTTTTTATACAAGTATAGTTTTTGTCACTATATTTGTTTCTGCTTTTTTTTCTGGTATGGAGATGGCTTTAATTTCTTCTAGTTTATTTCAAATAGAGATAGAAAAAGAAAAAGGATCTTTTCATTCTAAAATCCTATCAAAAAGTATTAGTAATTCTAAAAAATTTATCACAACAATGGTAATTGGAAATACAATATCCTTAGTTATATATGGTATTTATATGGGGAAATTATTTTTATTTCTTTTTCCAAAAGAATTTTCAGATAATTCTTTATGGATGTTTTTTCTAGAAACAGTTTTTTCTGCAACTATTATTTTAATTGTTGGAGAATTTATTCCAAAAATAATATTTAGTGTTTATTCAAATGAATTATTAAGCTTATTCATTCTACCTGCATATGTAATATATAAGATATTTTCTCCTATTACAAACTTGATTATTTGTATTTCTAATATTTTTTTAAAAATTTTAGGAGAACAAAAAAATGAAAAAAAAAAAATTTTTGACAAAGAAGATTTGATTTACTTTT
Source organism: Blattabacterium cuenoti (assembly GCF_014251815.1). GTDB lineage: Bacteria > Bacteroidota > Bacteroidia > Flavobacteriales > Blattabacteriaceae > Blattabacterium > Blattabacterium cuenoti_E. Next base: position 548,608 of record NZ_CP059202.1, on the reverse strand, counting down.
TGTCAGAAAATATAGGAAAAAATATAAAAGGAAAAGAGATTGTGGAATCTGAAATTGAAATTTTTCATAAAGCTTTGAATTTTTCTGAAAAAAAAGCACGAGAATGTATGATTCCTAGAAAGGAGATCGTTTCTTCTAATCTAGTATTTTCTTCTATAGATAATATTCGAAATATTTTCACTGAAAGCGGCTTATCTAAAATAGTTATTTATAAAAATAATATAGATAATATTATAGGTTATATTCATTATTTAGAATTACTAAAGAAACCCCAAAATATTGAATCTATAATTAGATCCGTAGAATTAGTTTATGTGACTACGCCTATTAGAGAAATCATGGATCTTTTAATTAAAAAAAAAATAAGTATTGCTATAGTATTAGATGAGTATGGGGGAACTGCAGGGATGATAACTATAGAAGATATTTTAGAAGAATTTATTGGAGATATTAAAGATGAACATGATGAAAATTTATTACTGGATAATAAATTAAATGATTATGAATTTTTGTTTTCTGCCCGTTTAGAAATTGATTTTATTAATGCAAAATACAATCTGGACCTTCCTAAATCGGATAAATATGAAACTTTAGGTGGGTTGATTGTTGCTCATATAGGAGATATTCCAAAAAATGGAGACAAAATTATCATAAATCAAAATTTTTTTATTGAAATTAAAAAAGTGTCTAAAAATAAAATAGAAGAAGTTTTTCTTAAAAAAAAATTTTAAAATGAATTTTTTAGAAAAAATCAGAAAAAATACATGGTTAGTTTTCTTTTTTATAAGCGTATCTTTGATATTTTTTGTATTAGATCCTAACATGATATTGAGGTTCTTTACTGAAAATTCCACTATTATTGGAAAAGTAAATGGAGAGAACATTCTTATAAAAGAATATGTGGATTGTTTTCAATTTCTGAAACGATTTCGGGAAGATGAACCTGATCATTATTTAAAGAATGACGCTTGGAAATTATTAGTTCATGAAAAAGTATTAAACCAAGAAGCTAAAAAATTAGGAATACAAAGTACCAAAGTAGATTTTTGGAAAGCAATAGAAAAGCAATCGATATATAGTAAAATCATTGATTTTCAAGATGATAAAGGAAAAATGAATATGGATAAATTTAAATTTTATTTAAAAAATTTGGAAAAATTACCTTCTACTCCTCAAGTAGAAGAAGAAAAAAATATTTGGTCTTATGAAAAAAATAGTATTTCAAAAAGAATTGTTGCAAAAAAATATGTAGAAATGTTGATGTATGGATTAAATACATCCTTTGTAGAAGCAAAATTGAACTATAAAGATAAAAATTTATTTTCTATAATTGATTATATATTTATTCCTTATTCAGAAATAAAAAAAAAATATTATAAAATAAAAAGTAATGAAATTCGTGATTTCATTAAAAAAAACAAATTTCTTTACAAAAAAGAAAATTTAAGAAATCTTAGTTTTGTAATTTTTCGTTCTTATCCATCATTGGATGATGAAAAAAACATGGATTTCAAAATGAAAAAATTGTTTCAAAAATTGAAATTTTCCAATCATAATTCTATAATTGTTTCTAATCAATCTGAAAAACCTTTTGATTCGAATTTTTATTTAAAAAAAGATATTCCTGTTGTTTTGCAACATTTTGTGGATAAAAACAATCAAGTGGGGGATATGTTTGGGCCTGTTAAGGAAAACAATATTTATGTTATGGCTAAAATAACTGGAAAAAAAATGATATATCATTCTGTTTTATCCAGTCATATATTGATTTCTCATAAAGATTCTGTGCGTTTTTCTAATAATAGAACGAAGAAAGATGCTGAAAAGATAGCAAAAACAATATATGAGATTGTTAAAAAAAATCCTAATCAGTTTAATTCATTAGTCATAAAAAAATCTGATGATATCAGAACTTCGAAAAAAAATCAAGGAAATTTAGGATGGATAAAATATGATGATCAAAATGAAATATTTAAGGGAAATAAGGGGGAATTTGATTTTTTTTCTTCAAAAAATAAAAAAGGAACAATAGGTTTATCTGAGACTAAATTTGGTTATCACATTATTAGAATTGACAATATAAAAGACATAAAACCTGTTTATCAATTCGCTATAATAGTAAAAACGCTTACTCCATCAAAAAAAACGGAAGATTTACTTTATCGAAAAACTGTTCAGTTTTTGAAGGAAAATAAGAATTCAAGTTTGAATGTATTTATCAATAATGCCAGGAAAAAAAGATATGAAACTATTTTTTTAAAGGAAATAAAAAGGAGTCAATGGAATATTGACGATTTAAATACAGAATTAGATAAAGAAATTATAAATTGGTCTTATGAAAAAGACAGAAAAGAGGGAGATACTAAAATTTTTTCCACTTCAAATAAAGATTATATCATAGTATTTTTATCTAAAATTCAAAAAAATGGATATCCTATTGAAGAAATAAAAAAAAATATAGTCCCTTTACTCATTAATAAAAAAATTGATTACTATTTATCTAATATAATTAACAATAAATATGTAAGTTTGGAAGAAATAGCTTCACGTTTTTCTATAAAAATAAATAAATATCATAAAATAAATTTTTATCAGTCTATGATTGGAACCTATCAAGAACCTAAAGTAGTGGGATATGCTTTTTCCTCAAAATTACATAAAACTTCTAAACCAATATTAGGAGAGAAAGGGGTTTTTTTCATAAGACCACTAAAACGTTTTAATACATATAAAAAACTTTCATATTTTTCCGATGAAATGGAATCTTTAAACACACACTTAAGAAAAAATGTTTTAGAAAAAATAGGAGATGTATTAATTGAAAAATCTAATATTAAAGATCATAGAAAAAATATATAATATTTTTTCTAATTATTTCGTTTTATAGAATAAGGAGGTATGTATTTTTTTTCTTTATGATTATGATTATCTTTTTTTTTTATAGATTGATCTATATTATTTTTAATAATCTCATTTTTAATTTTTGTTTTGGCGTTTTTTAAATACCGTATTCCTTCTCCTAATCCACGAGCTATATCTGGTATTTTTTTAGGACCAAAAACAAGTATAGCTATAAAAATGATAAAAAAACTTTCTTCTATACTAATAAATAAAAAATTACTCATTCTTTCATATTTTTTTTTACAAAATCATATACTATAGATGGAGCTATAAATATAGAGGAATAAGTACCAACACTAATTCCAATAAATAAAGCCAACATAAAACTATGAAGAACTTTTCCTCCAAATAAAAAAATGATAGAAATTACTAATAAAGTAATAAAAGAAGTATTTATAGTTCTGGTAAGAGAGCTACAAATCCCTTTGTTTATGGTTTCTTTCATCGTGATAGATGTTTTTTTTGAAATTTGTCTAATTTTATCATAAACTATTACGGTATCATTTATGGAATAGCCTATAATTGTTAATAAAGCAGCTATAAAAGTTTGATCTATTTCTAGAATAGGAAATTTTTCGTGAAAAAAAGAAAATATTCCAAGTACAATAATTGAATCATGAATTAAAGAGATTATTGCTCCTAATCCAAATTGCCATTTTTTGAATCTTATAAAGATATATGTAAAAATTCCTATTAAAGAAATAATGATAGAAATAAAAGATTTATAAATCATGTTCCTAGCTACTAAAGGGCCTATTTTCTCTATAGATAAAATCCCTAACGATTTATTTTTTTTTATATTTTTAAATTCATAAAAATTTATAGGTAAAAAGGCTTTTAAAGCTGTAAACATTTTTTTTAAAATCATTTCGTCTACTTGGTCGTTTTCTTTATATATTTTATATTTAGTAACTATTTTAAGTTGATTATCGGATCCAAATGTTTGTACTCTAGGGAAAGAAGGTTTTCCGTTTTCTGGAAATGTTTTTGATAAAATTTCAGAAATTTTTTCTGGAAATATTTTTCGATCAAAAAGAATTACATAAGAACGACCTCCAACAAAATCTAAACCAAAATTAAATCCCTTGAATAAAAAAGAAAATATGCTGATAATTATAATGAGACAAGAAATCATATAGACCCATTTTCTTTTGGATAAAAAATCATATTGTATATTTTGAATTGTATTCAAAACAGGAATTAATATTTTTTTTCTAAAAATAATTTTTTTATATTTCTTTAAATGCCATTCTAAAAATAATCTTCCTAAACAAATGGAAGTAAACATAGATATCAAAATTCCAATAATTAAGGTAGTAGAAAAACCTCGTATGGGTCCGACCCCAAAATAAAATAAAATGATTCCGCATAATAAAGTAGTGATTTGTCCATCTATAATAGATGATAAAGCGCCTTGTAATGAGTAACTATTATGAATAGATGTTAAAATGAAAACTTTATTTTTTATATTTTCTTTAATTTTCTCATAAATCAGAATACTAGCATCCATTGACATTGCTAATGTTAATATAATCCCTGCAATACCAGGAAAGGTCAATACTGCATTCATAGAAATAAGAATACCTAAAATGAATATTATATTAAAAAATAGGACAATACCAGCATATAATCCTGGAATAGAATAGTAAAAAAACATCCAAACAAATATAAAAGATAAGGCGATTAAAAAAGATATTACCCCCCTTCGAATAGATTCCTTTCCTAAATAAGGCCCTATCACATCTGTTTGAACAATTTTTACAGAAGTAGGTAATTCCCCTGTATTCAATATATTGATTAAGTCATTAGATTCTTGTGTTGAAAAATTTCCATATATTTGAGACATCCCATTTGAAATGATCGATTTTACCACAGGAACTGCATATACTAAATTATCAAGCACTATTGCTACGCTTTTTCCCATATTTTTTTCTGTAAATATTTTCCATTTTTTAGATCCTTCTTCATTCATTTTTATATTTATAGATATTTCATTTAAAGGGCCAAAAGATTTGTAGGCATGAGTTACCATATTTCCATTTAAAGATGTTTCTTCGTCTTCATCATTTATTTTAACAGCAAATAATTGTAAAAAATTATTTAAATTTTTATATCCCCACATAAATTTCACATCATGTAAATGATATGGTAAACAATTTTTCGCTTCCGTAGAATTTAAAAAATTGGAAATAATTTTTTCATATTTGACATGAACTAATCCAACCATATGTGAAGATTTAATAAGTGAAATATTCAAGATATCTATGATAGATTTTTTAAAATGGTTTTTATCAAAAAATTTATCTATCGTATTAAAATATGGAACAATTTCTTGAAAACTATAAGTTTCAAAAAAATTTAATTCAGCTTTTTTTTCTAAAATATTTTTTATCCTATCCATATTTTTTATACCGGATCCGGACAATTCTATTAAAATTCGGTTAGAATTTTTAATTCTTTGTATATTTGGTTGTTTGATTCCAAATCTATCTATTCTAGATCTAAGAATATTTTGAATAGAAATTATAGATGATTCTATTTTTTTTCTTAGAAATTTTTCGACTTCAAAATCAGAACTATTAGGATGAATATCTTCGGAATTTGATTTATTTCCAAATAAGTTAGGAGAAGATAAATTAATATTTAATTTTTTATTTTTTACCTCTTTATTAAAAGAATTTATAAAAAATGACAAATAATCTATATTGGGATTTTCTTTTTTTTTATCATCTGCATTTTGCAATGCTTTTAAAAAAATAAAATTTTGAGAATTATCAGAAAATTTTCTCAACAAATCTCTTTCAGAGATATCTAAAATCATACTAATTCCTCCTTTTAAATCTAATCCTAGATTTAAAGTTTTTTTATTATTTTTTTTTAATGTTAATGTGTAATTTTTAATATCAATACTGGATAATATATAATATAAACAAATTGTAGTCAGTATTATGGTTACAAAAATCGTAAAAAAATTTCTTATACGCATTTTATTTTATCGATTTACATAAATAATTATGAGATATTATTTTATTAATTAAAAATTTTTATGTCTATCTTTATTCCTTGTATATATTGGGATTAAGAAAATTAAATGAATGCACTTAAAAAAATTTTATCTTATTCAAAACCTTACAAATATCATTATGTATTTAATATATTATGTAATTTTTTATATTCTTTATTTTCTGTTATATCTATAATATCTATTTCCCCTGTATTGAGTATTTTACTTCAATCTTCTAAATACAAAAATAAACCAACATTTTTAAATTCTTTCAATGTATCTTTTGACTTCATTACGAAATATTTTCATGATTACGTAAAGGTACTATCAAATAAATATGGGAAGATAAACACTTTAGCGATATTTTGTATTTTTATCATTTTACTTTTTTTAATTCGAAATGTTTTTCGATACTTGGCAGAATATTTTTTAATAGGAATCAAAACTTCTATAGTTCGAAATATTCGAAATGATTTTCACAAAAAAATACTTTCTTTACCAATAATTTTTTTTTCTAATAAAAAAAATGGGGATCTAATGTCTAGATTATCTAATGATGTCAATGAAATAGAGGTATCTATTGTTAGTTCTTTAGCTAATTTAATTAGTTCTCCTATTATGGTCATATTTCATTTTATGACCTTATTTCTGATGAGTTATCAACTAACGTTATTTGCTTTTTTATTGCTCCCTTTAATGGGAGCTTTTTTATCTATTATAGGAAATAGTTTAAAAAAAGATGCAAGAGGTGCTCAAAATCAATTAGGAAAATTATTTTCTGTTATAGAAGAAACTTTAAATTCTATCAAGATTATCAATATTTTCAATGCTGAAAATCAAATGCAAAAACGTTTTGAACAAGTATCTGATTATCAAAAAATACTATCTGCTCGTGTTAATAGAAAAAAAGAATTGGCTTCTCCTATGAGCGAATTTTTAGGTTCAATTACAATGATTTTAATCATTTGGTATGGAGGGAAACTTTTTTTGGAAAAAAAAGAAATGGCTCCAGAAATACTTTTTCCTTTTATAGGGCTATTTTTTCAAATTATTAATCCAGCGAAAAGTTTAGTGAATTCTATATCTAATGTTCAAAAAGGAAGAGCTGCTGCAGAACGTATTGTTGAAATATTGAATACAAAATGTGTATCACACAAAAAAATTAGATATAAGTCCATTTTTCATTTTAAGAATGAAATTTTATTTCGAAACGTATCATTTACTTACAACAAATTTATTTTAATTCAAAATTTGAATTTTTCTTTAAAAAAAGGAGAAACCGTAGTTTTAGTGGGTCGATCTGGTAGTGGAAAATCTACTATTGCTAATTTGTTAGCTAATTTTTATGATGTTACATCTGGAGAAATTACTGTAGATGGAACTAATATAAAATATTTAAAAATTAAAGATTATAGAAAATTATTAGGAATCGTCACTCAAGAACCAGTTCTTTTTAATGATTCTGTTTTCAATAATATAACATTAGGAGCAGAAAAAAAAATATCTATAAATTCTGTCATACAAGCAGCTAAAATTGCCAATGCACATTGTTTTATAAAAAAACTTCCAAAAGGATATGACACAATTATAGGATATAATGGAAATAAATTATCATTAGGACAAAAACAAAGAATTAGCATAGCTAGAGCTGTATTTAAAGACCCTCCAATTATGATTTTAGATGAAGCGACTTCTTCCTTAGATACAGAATCAGAAATTCTAGTTCAAAAAGCCTTGAATAAAATGATGAAAAATAGAACATCTCTTGTAATAGCACAGAAATTATCTTCTTCCATTATACAAAATGCAGATCATATTATTGTATTAGAAAAAGGAAAAATCATAGAACAAGGAAAACATAATACTCTAATTTTAAAAAAAGGAACTTACAGTAAGTTAATTGCTCTACAAAGTTTTTAAGAATGAATATTGAAAAATATATTATAGAAATCGTACGTCATCCTATTTTATCTATTTCTATTATAGGAAATTTATTTTTAATAGAAAGTATTTTATCTATAGATAATGCCGCTATGTTAGCCACTATGATTCTAAATCTTAAAAAAAAAGAGAGAAAAAAAGCTATAAAATATGGAATTATTGGAGCTTATTTTTTTCGAATCCTATGTCTATTATTTGCTTCTATATTAATAAAAATATGGTGGTTAAAACCATTAGGAGGAATTTATTTAATTTTTGTAGGATTGAATCATTTCTTTTTCAAAAAAAAATCTATATCAACAAAAAATGAAAAAGCTCCAAATTCTTTCTGGAAAATAATTTTCATTATAGAGACAATGGATTTAGCTTTTTCCATAGATAATATTTTTGCCTCTGTTGCTTTATCAGAAAATATCATATTAATTTTTTTGGGTGTATGTATAGGGATTTTATCAATGAGATTAATTGCGCAATTTTTTGTTCAATTAATGGAAAAGTTTCCCGAATTGAAACATTCTTCTTTTTTCGTGATCATTATTCTAGGAATCAAACTCGTTTTTTTTTCAAAAAAAAATGTTCCTAATTTATTTTTCTTTTCTGAAAAAATATTTTCCTTATTAATTTTTTCAATATTTATATTTCCTATTTTTTTGTCATGGATAAGAAAAGGAACAAACACACATAAAGATTAAACTAATATAGTGATAGGATCCTCTAAAAAATTTATAAGAGAATGAATATATTCACTGCCTTTAGTTCCGTCTATAATTCTATGATCACAAGATAATGTGATTTTCATTATATTTCCTATTTCGATTCTATTATCTCTAACAACTGGACGAATCATAATAGATCCTACAGATAATATGGATGTATTAGGTATGTTAATAATAGAAGTAAAAGATTCTATTCCATACATTCCTAAATTTGAAACTGTGAAAGTACTATTTTCTATTTCTTCTGGTAGTATTTTTTTTGATTTTGAACGGAGTGCTTTATCTCTAATTTCTTTTGAAATTTGTGATAATGATTTTTGATCTGCATTTTTAATAACTGGAACTATTAATCCATCTTTTATAGCTACAGCTACTCCAATATGAATATGTGGATGTATTATGATTTTTTCATCGTTCCATGATACATTCATATCAGGATGTTTTCTCAAAGACTGAGCCACTGCTTTTATAATAATATCATTAAATGATATTTTATTTTCTGAAGAAAGTTTATTATTTAAATTTTTTCTAAATTCAATTAATTTGTCCGTATTTATTTCACTAAACAAATAATAATGTGGGGCTGAAAATTTGGATTTGCTTAAATGTTCTGCTATTTTTTTTCTCATAGAGGAATGAATCATAAAATTCATGTTTTCCACTTCCTTTTCCTTTATATGAGTTTTTTCATAAAACTCTATGTCTCTTTTAATGATTCTTCCATATTCTCCACTTCCTTTAATACAATCTATGGATACTCCTATTTTTTTAGCCATTTTTTTTGCTACGGGAGAGATGAATATTTTTTTGTTTCCGTTTTCCTTTTTTATTTCTTTTTTTATTTCTTTAGTTTCTTTATATTCAAATTCTAAACTTTTTTGTTTATGTTTTTGGGATTGTAATTTTGTAATAATATGACTTATATCTTCGCCTTCATTTCCTATAATTGCTAACACATCATTCACACGTGTAGTTTCTCCTTCTTTAACTCCAATAAAAAGTAAAACACCACTAATATCTATCTCAAAATCTTGAGTCGCTTTATCTGTTTCTATTTCAGCTAAAATATCCCCTTCTGAAACTTTGTCTCCTACTTTTTTATTCCATTTTATTACAGTACCCTCTTTCATTGTATCGCTTAGTTGGGGCATAGATATAATTTCTGCCATTATGTTTTATGTTTTTTTTATGTTTTTTTTATGTATGTTTGTGTTTCTTATGAGTAGAAAACTTTATCTATAAAAGGATAATTTTTTTCATGATAAACAACATCATACATTTCTTCTAAAGAAGGAAAATCTGAATTTTCTGCAAATTCAACACAGTATTCTACCTTTTTTTTTACTTCATTTTCTATAAAATTTAAATTTTCTATGGTTTCCCATTCATTCCGAATAATAATACTTTTTAATTTTAAAATGGGATCTTTTTTTTTGTATGAATAAATTTCTTCTTTACTCCGATATAACTCAGAATCAGACATAGAATGACCTCTATATCTATAAGTTTTTATATCTAAAAAAGTAGCCCCCTCTCCTTTTCTTGCTCTTTCTATAGCTGCAGAAGCAGATTGTGCTATTTTCTCTGGATCCATTCCATCCACAGGATAGGAAGGCATTCCATAAGATCTTCCTATCTCATAAATTTCCTCTATATTACTACTTCTTTTAACGGAAGTCCCCATAGCATATTGATTATTTTCACATACAAATACAACAGGAAGTTTCCATATCATAGCCATATTAAATGTTTCATGTAAAGATCCTTGTCTAACAGCTCCATCACCCATAATAGTTAAAGTTACAGCTTTTCTATCAAAATACTTATCAGCAAAAGCGATTCCAGCCCCTAACGGGATTTGTCCACCTACAATTCCATGTCCACCATAAAAATGGTGTTTTCTACTAAAAATATGCATAGACCCCCCCATTCCATGAGAAGTTCCTGTTTTTTTTCCTAAAAGTTCCGCCATTATTTTTTTTGGATCAACCCCCATAGAAATAGGAAGAATATGACATCTGTAAGCGGTTATAATATTATCTTTAGATAAATCCATTGCATGAGTTAATCCAGCGGGGATTGCTTCTTGTCCATTATACAAATGTAAAAATCCTCTAATTTTTTGTTTTAAATATAGGGAACGGCATTTGTCCTCAAATTTTCTCCAAAAATACATATCTCTGAACCACTTTATGTAGGTTTTTGGGGTGATTTTTTTCATGAAGAAAAATTTTATGAAATCATTGTATACAAATTTAATCTTTAAGATTCAAAATGCAAGTAAAAAAAGAATTTAAATTAAATCAATAAGGCTTTCTAGTCCAATTTTTCTAGATCCTTTAATAAGAATATAATCCATTTTTTGAATAGAATATTTTTGAATACACTCAACAAAATTTTTTTTATTCATAAATTTTTTTATTTTGTGAGACGTATTTTTAGTATTAAAAAAAATATTCCCAATTAGAAAAGCTATGTTAATGTTGCTCTTTTCTATAATAAAAGAAATAATTTTCTCATGTTCATTATTAGAAACTAATCCTAGCTCTAGCATATCCCCTAATATTGTAATTTTATTTCCTTGTATGTTGTTAAAAAAAGCAAGAGCTTTTATCATACTAGTTGGATTTGCATTATAACAATCTACAAGAATTTTTGTATTCTTTTTTATAAAAATTTGAGAACGGTAATTATTAGGTACGTATTCTTCCACTGCTTCTTTTATTTCTTTTAAAGAAACTTTAAAATATATTCCAATAGTTATAGATGAAGCTATATTATATAAATTATAATCTCCTACTAAAGAAGAAACAATTTTTATGTTTTTAACGTATAAAATAGATTTTAGACTATTTTTAGTCCATAAATATTCAATATTTATATCCGTATTTATATCCGGTTTTTTTTTTTTTTCTGAAAAAATATATCTTTTCATTCCTATACTATTAGATAATTGGATAGGATCGTCTCCGTTTATAAACACAACTTTATTTTTTTTTCTTAAAAAACTATATAACTCCAACTTACTACGTATAATTCCTTTTACACTTTTAAATCCTTCTAAATGAGCTATTCCAAAATTTGTAATATATCCATAATCTGGATCAATGATATAACACATTTTTTCTATTTCTTTTTCATGGTTTGCTCCAATTTCCATTACAGATATTTGTGTATCGACAGGCATCGATAATATAGTTAGTGGAATTCCTATATGATTATTGAAATTATTTTTTGTATAATGAACTTTATTATATTTCTTAGAAAGAATAGTTGCAATAAGTTCTTTTGTTGTGGTTTTTCCATTACTTCCAGTTATAGCTATGATAGGGATGTGATGGAGTCTGCATCTGTGATACATTGCTAATTCATGTAGAAAACATAATGTGTTATATACAAAAATAATTTTCTTGCATAACGCATATTTTTTGTTATCGACTACAGCTAATATTGCTCCATTTAAAATCGCCTCATATGCGAATTGATTCCCATCAAAATTTTTTCCTTTCAAAGCTACAAAAATAGATCCTTTTTTAACTCTTTTACTGTTTATTTCTATTCCGGAAGAAATAGAATATAACTGATATATACTTTGAATATTCATAAATAACATTTTTTTCTGAAAAACTAATTAAAGTAAATCTTCTTCAAGTTTCATTTTTAAATTATTAATATTAGTAATAACAGTTCTTTTTTGGTCCTTTATATAAGAAATGTAACCTGTTTCTTCCGATATAACAAGACATATAGCATCCGTTTTTTCAGATAATCCAATAGCAGCTCTATGTCGTAACCCCAAACGAGATGGAATCTCTTTATTGTAAGAAACAGGAAGTATCGCTCTTGTTTTTATTATTCTGTTTCCTGTAATAACTACAGCTCCATCATGTAATGGACTGTTTTTATAGAAAATACTTTCTAAAATAGAAATATTAACTTTAGCATCCATTTCATCTCCATTTTGGATAAACTCTTTTAAATCTTGATGTAATTGAATAACAATTAAAACTCCTGTCTTATCCCCTGAAAAAATAGCACAAGCATTTACTATGCTATCTATAGTTTCAGTTTTAATAGAAACCCCTGATTTCTTAAAAAGAGAAAATATAAATTTTTTGAAAAAAATTTTGCTTCCTACAATGAGAAGAAATTTTCTAATTTCTGGTTGAAATACAATAATCAAAGCTAAAAAACCTCCTTTGAAGAAAGCACTTATAACTATGCTAAGAAGTTTCATTTTGTAAATTTCTACTACTTTCCAGAAGATAAAAGTTGCAATGATCCCATAAAAAATATTTAAAGCAGCAGTTTTATAAACCAATCTGTATACTTGAAATAATATAATGGTTACTAGAAAAATATCTAAAATATCAATGAAATAAATTTTCAATAAATATAACAATGAAAAAAAGCTTCACGAAAAAATAATATAAAAGTTATTAATGAATTATAAAATTTTTCTATAATATTGTACTAATTTAATGCATTCTACAGCTTCTTTTACATCATGAACACGCAAAAACTTAGATCCATTTAAAAGTGCTATAGTGTGAAGAATAGAAGTTGCATTTAATGATTTTTCGTAAGAGGTTTTTAAAATGAGTTTTATCATAGATTTTCTAGAAATACCAACTAAAATTGGATAATCTTGATATCCTAATAAAGATAGATGTTTTAATAATTGAAAATTATGTTCTAACGTTTTTCCAAAACCAAATCCAGGATCTAAAATAATATCTCGAATTCCATATTTTTTTAATAAAAAAATTTTTTCAGAAAAGAAATTATTTATTTCCGTTATTATGTTTTCATGATAGTATGGTTTTTCCTGCATGTTTTCAGGAATTCCTTTCATGTGATTTAATATGTATGGGATTTTAAGCTTTCCTAACAAAGAAAACATATTTTCATCTAATACTCCTCCTGATATATCATTTATCATCACAGCTCCTTCTTCTACTGCTATTCTAGCTACTTCACTCCGAAATGTATCTATAGATATTTTAGAATTTGGAAAATTTTTCATAATTACACGAATAGGCTCTGTTATTCTTTTTATTTCTTCCTTTTCTGTTATAAATTTTGATCCTGGTCGCGTTGAACATCCTCCAACATCTATAAAATCACTACCTTCATTTAATAAAGTTTCTATATGTTGTAATAGATTATATTTGGAACATAGTTTTCCCCCATCATAAAACGAATCAGGAGTTAAATTGACTATTCCCATTATTTTGGGTTCTTTTAAATGCAATAAAGTGCCAGCACAATTAATTATCATTGAAAAAACTTATTTATTTGTAATTTATTGTAAAATCAAATGAAATGATATGAATTTTTCATCTATTGATTCTATTTTACAAAAATGTAAAAAACTTTTTTTAGAAAAACTAATAGATTATGGTTTATCATGGAAATTTTTTCACAATTGTTCTATAATAGATCAAATTTTGATTAAACTAATCCGTATAAAAAATATTCAGTCAAAAGGATATCAAAAAATTAAAGAAGAAAAGATAACAGATACGTATATAGATATTATAAATTATTTAATAATTTTTTTAATAAAAATGGACATTTCTTTTACATCACATTTACACGATATATCACATCATGATGTGATCTTAATTTATAATGAAAAATTGAAAAAAATAAAAATTTATACAGATAGAAAGAATAAAACTTTCAATAATTTTTCCTTAAACAGCATTTTAGAAAATATTTTATCATTAAAAATGAATCAAAAAAAGTTTTTTATAAAAGAATTAGAAAAATTTTGTTTTCAAACATTAGTTGAAATTATTTTTATCTTGAAAAGAAATTTTCAATAAAAATTCAATTTTATATTTATAATATTTATATTTTTCTTGTATTCTTGTAACAAAAATGAGACAAAAAAAACAAAACAAAAGTGAGACAAAAAGTTGTTATTGCAAATTGGAAAATGAATTATGACTTTCATGAAACAACTTCTTTTATTAGAAATTTTTTAAAAATTGTTTTTGAAAGAAAAATAAATCATAATAAAAAAATTATTATATCTCCTTCTTTTCCCTTCTTACATATTTCGAATCAAATATTACAAGGAACAACTTTAAATATTGCAGCTCAAAATATTCATCATAAAGATAAAGGCTCTTATACAGGAGAAGTATCAGCTTATATGTTAAAGTCTATAGGAGTTCAAAACGTTATATTAGGACATAGTGAAAGAAGAGAATTTTTTTTTGAAAAAGAAAATATTTTATTAGAAAAAATAAAAATAGCATTGAAATATAATTTCAATATTATTTTTTGTGTAGGAGAATCATCTTTAGAAAGATCTAATAATAAACAATTTGATATTGTTAAAACCCAATTAAAAGAAACTGTTTTTCATTGTACTTCTGATGAAGTAAAATCTTTTTATATAGCATATGAACCAATATGGGCAATTGGAACAGGAGAAACTGCTACTATTGAACAGGCTCAGACTATGCATGAATTTATTCGTTCTTTATTTTTTGATAAATATGGAAAAAATATCTCTGATAAAGTATCTATTTTATATGGAGGAAGTATTAATGATCTTAATGCAAAAAATCTTTTTTCTCAAAAAGACATAGATGGAGGACTTGTAGGAAAGTCATCACTTGAACTAGAAAAATTATTAAAAATAATTCAATCATAATATATTGTATTGTATTATGTGTATTATGATTATATTTGTATAATTTGTATAAGGGGCCTCGTAGCTTAATTGGATAGAGCATCTGACTACGGATCAGAAGATTATGGGTTCGAATCCCTTCGAGGTCGCATTCATTATACTATCCTAAATAAGGTTTTAATATTTTGCTTCTAGAAGAATGTTTTAATCTTTTTAAAGCTATACTTTCAATTTGTCGAACACGTTCTCTTGTTAAATCGCAAGATTGTCCTACTTCTTCTAAAGTCATAGGAGGGGATCCATTTAATCCGAAATGTAAAATGATTACACGACGTTCTCTTTCACTTAAAGTTTCTAAAATTCTTTTTATGTCTTTACGTAAAGATTCTTTTTCTAAGTGTTCATCTGGACGAGGAGATTCATCAGATCGAACTAAATCATATAAATTAGAATCTTCTCCTTCTATCAATGGAGCATCCATTGAAACATGTCTTCCCGAATTTTTTATAGACTCTTCAACATCTTTTTCATTCATATCTAAATATTCTGCTATTTCTCTTGCAGAAGGAGTTCTTTGTAATTCTTGCTCTAATTGAGCAAGAGTTTTCAATATTTTATTTAATAAAGCTAATTTATTTGTAGGTTGTCTAATAGAACGTGATTGTTCTGCAATAGCTTGTAAAATTGCTTGTCTAATCCACCAGACTACATAAGATATACATTTAAAACCTCTTGTTTCATCAAAACGTAATATTCCTTTAATTAAACCTAAATTTCCTTCATTAATCAAATCACATAAACTTAATCCTTGATTTTGATATTGTTTGGCTACAGAAACAACAAAACGTAAGTTTGCATTGACAAGTTTATCTATAGCGCTAGCATCCCCTTCTCTTGCTCTACGAGCGTATTCTACTTCTTCTTCTGGAGTTAATAATGGTATTTTACCTATTTCATGAAGGTATTTGTCTAACGATTCGGATTCCCGATTTGTTACTTGTTTAGTAATTTTAAGTTGTCTCATATTTTTTTAATTTTATTTTTTATAGGACGGGGTAAAAGTACTTTTCTAGAGAGTTTCATTTTTTTATTTTTTTCGTCCATTCCCATAAATTTAACGTCAATAATATCTCCTACATGCAACTCTTCTTCTATATTATTCAATCTTTTCCATCCTATTTCCGAAATATGCAGCAACCCTTCTACTCCTTTAGAAATTTCAACAAATGCGCCAAAATCTTTTATAGATTTTACTTTTGCTTTATAAACTTTTCCTAATTCAGGGACAAAAGCTATTTTTTTAATTCTACTAATAGCTTTCTCTATTTTTTCATCATCTTTTCCAATAATTTCAATGTAACCTGAATCTCCTTTTTCTTCAATGAGTATATTTGTGTTTGTATATGATTGTATTTCTTGAATGACTTTTCCACCAGGACCTATAACTGAACCTATGAAATCTTTTGGAATATTCAAAGTATATATTTTTGGAGCATTAGGTTTCATTTTTTGCCTATATTTAGGTAAAGTTTCTAACATTTTATTTAAAATGAAAATACGACCTTCTAAAGCTTGCATCAAAATTTGATTCATAAGATCGTATGTGACCCCTTGCATTGTTTTCACGTCCATTTGACAAGCTGTCATACCATATTTAGTCCCTGTTATTTTAAAATCTAAGTCTCCAAAATGATCCTCTTCTCCTGTTATATCAGATATAACAATTTTTTTTTCATTTTCCATAAATAACCCCATAGCAATTCCGGAGACAGGATTTTTTATAGGAATTCCTGCGTCCATTAATGCTAAACTTGCTGCACAAACTGTAGCCATAGAAGATGATCCATTAGACTCTAGAATATCCGAAACTACACGAATTGTGTATGGATTATTAGGGATAACATTTTTTAATGCGCGTTGTGCTAAATTTCCATGTCCAACTTCACGTCTAGAAACTCCTCTTATAGAACGTATTTCTCCTGTAGAAAAAGGTGGAAAATTATAATGTAAATAGAATTTTTCATGATTTTCCATAACAACGTTATCGATTCTATTGGCATCTAAAGAAGATCCTAGTGTGACTGTAGATAAAGACTGTGTTTCTCCTCTTGAAAATAAAGCAGAACCATGAACACCAGGCAAATAATCAACAAAACTGGATATTGAACGTATTTGTTTATTAGTTCTACCATCTAATCGAACTCCTTTATTTAAAATTAAATTTCTAGTTATCTTTTTTTTTATTTCCTCAAAAAACTGATCAATAATTGCTTTTTTTTCTTCTTCCTCTGCTAAAAATTTTCTTTTAAAATCGTTTAGTACAATTTTTTCTTGAATGGATCTCGTTTTTTTATCAAAAAAACTTTGATAAATTTTTTCTATTTTAGAATATGAAAATAAATGAAGTTCTTCTTTTAATTTTAACATTTTATTTTCTTGTTCTTGATTTATTGATTTTTGATCATCAAAGAAAAAAATATGATTTTTTGAAAGTTTGTCAACTAAACGTAATTGGGCTTCTATTTGTGGTTTTATCGCTTTATGAGCGATCATCACTGTTTCTAAAAATTTTTTTTCTTTTATTTCCTTCATTTCCCCTTCTATCATAATAATAGAGTGGCTTGAAGCTCCTACTATTAAATCTATGTCTGCTTCTTTTAATTGATCCAAGCTAGGATTAATGATATATTTTTCATTCGAACGAATAACACGTATTTCTGATATAGGTCCATTAAAAGGGATTCTTGCTACGGATAAAGCGGTTGATGCAGCTAGACCAGCTAATCCATCTGGCAAAACAGTTTTGTCATATGAAAGCAACGAAATCATGATTTGGATTTCTTTATTAAAAGAATCTGGAAATGTGGGTCTTAAAACGCGATCAACTAACCTCATCGTTAAAATTTCCTCATCAGAAGGCCTCCCTTCCCTCTTTATAAAACCTCCAGGAATCTTTCCTCCAGCAGAATATTTTTCTCTATAATCTACTGTTAAAGGTAAAAAATTTGTTTCATTTTTTTTTGTTTCTTTGGAAACAACTACAGTAGCCAAAAGCATTGTATTTTTTTCACGTACTACAACTGCTCCATCAGCTTGTCTTGCTAATCTACCTGTTTCTATAATAATAGTACGACCATCTCCCATAGAGATGGTTTCTTTTACTATATCTAGCATATTTTTGTTATTTTCTATCTACAGATTATTTCCTTAACCCTAAATGTTTAATTATATTTTTGTAATTATTGACATTATGTTTTTCTATATATTTTAACAATTTTTTTCTTTTTCCTACCATTTTTACTAAAGCTCTTTCCGTGTTAAAATCCTTTTTATTATTTTTTAAATGATTGTTCAAATAATTAATACGATAAGTAAACAAAGCGATCTGAACATTGGAAGAACCTGTATCATAAACAGATGTTCCATAAGTTTTAAATATTTCCTTTTTTTTTTCTTCTGTCATAAACTATATAAGTTAAAAATATTTTTTTGAAATTAATTTCTACTTTTTTCCATTTCTAAAATAGAATCAATATATCTTCTATCATTGGATAAACGCGGGACTTTATTTTGTCCACCTAATTTGTTATGTTTTTTTAGCCAATCATAAAATAAACCATTTCTAGCTACATATATAATAGGAGGACCTAAAACTATATTTTTGTATCGTTTCACTTCGTAATCTGAATTCAAAGATTTTAATTCATTATCCAAAATATTTCTAAAATCACATAAATTTTTTGGTTTATTTTCAAATTCTATAATCCATTCATGAGCTCCAAAATTTTTTGTGTTCATATACACAGGACCTACAGTATATTCATGAATAGTGGAGTTTGTTTTGATGCAAGCTTTATTTAAAGCTTTTTCTGTATTTTCAACAATTAATTCTTCTCCAAAAGAATTTATATAATGAGTTGTTCTTCCTGAAATCAAAATTCGATATGGAGATAGACTAGTAAATCTAACAGTATCCCCAACTATATATCTCCATAATCCTGCATTAGTAGAAATGACAACTGCATAATTTTTATTTAATTCCACTTTATCAATAGATAATACTTTAGGATTCGAATTATTTATTTCTTCTGTAGGAATAAATTCGTAAAATATACCGTGATTTAGTAATAATAAAAGATCTTTAACATTTTTTTGATCTTGTATTGCAAAAAAACCTTCAGATGCACTGTATATATCGTAATAATTTATGGATTTGGATTTATCAAATAATTTCTGATATTGAGAAATGTAAGGTGTTAAACTCACCCCTCCATGAAATATTACCTCAATATTAGGCCATATTTCATTTATTATTTTTCTGTCAAATTCTTTTAATAGTTTTTTCAAAAAAATCAATAACCAAGAACAAACACCTAATAAAATTCTAACATCTTTATGTCCTGTTTCTTTTACAAGATTTTCCAATTTTTTTTCCCATTCACTCATTAAGGCTATTTCTTTTCTAGGAACACAAATATTTTCAACCCAGAAAGGCGTATTCTGAATTAAAATGGAAGATAAATCGCCATAAAATGTGTTATATTTTTTATGTAATTCATAACTTCCTCCTAGACGGACAGCTTTTCCCAAAAAAATCTCTGTTTTGGGATGATTATGAATATAAATAGATAACACATCTTTTCCTGCTTTATAATGGCATGCATTCATAGACAATTTAGTGATAGGAATATATTTGCTTCTTGTATTAGTGGTTCCAGAGGATCTAGCAAACCATTTTACTTTTCCTGGCCATAATATATTTTTTTCTCCTTTACGAATTCTTTTAATAAAATATTGTAAATCAGAGTATTTACATATAGGGATTCTTTCTGAGAATTGTTGATATTTTTTGATATCACAAAATCCATATTTTTTTCCAAATTCTGTATTTTTTGCATATAAAACCAACTGATTCATTAATTGATTCTGTATTTCTATTGGATAACGCATAAAAAATTCTATACTCTTAATTCTTTTTTTTAGAAAAGCAGATGTAAAATATCCAGATAAATACTTTATCATTACGAAATGATATTTAGGTTAAAGGTTGTGAAAATGAATTTTACCATTTATTTTATTTTTTTTTAAATAAGTAAATAGAAACAATTCCAAAAGTTAATTTTTGTGTATGAATTGGATTAAATTTATGATATTTTAAAAGTTTATTCATTTTTTCGTTACAATAAGGAAAAGACAATACAGATTCTTTTAAATAATTGTATGCAAAACGATTTCGTGAAATAAAATTTCCTATTTTTGTTACAAAATAAAAATAAAAATAATAAACTTTATTGATCCAAAAATTAGAAGGTTTAGAAAATTCTAAAATGACTAAAGTTCCTGAAGGTTTTAAAATTCTATATATTTCTCTTATAGAATGATGTATATATTGAAAATTTCTTATTCCAAAAGCAATAGTTACTAGGTCAAAAGTTTCATTTTGAAACGGAATGTTTTGTGAATAACCTTGAATGGTTTGAATTCTTTTTTCAAAAAAATTGTCTTTTATTTTTTTTTTAGCTATTTCCAACATTCTATAAGATGGATCTAATCCTGTAATATAAGCGTATTTAAATTTATTAGCTAGCAAAATAGCTAAATCTCCAGTTCCAGTAGCTAAATCTAATATTTTTTTAACTTTTATTACATTAAATTTGTATAATATATGAATTGTTTTTTTTCTCCATATAAAATCTATTCCAAAAGATAATATGTGATTGATTAAATCATATTTATTAGCGATATGGTCAAACATATTTTTCAATTTTTCTTCTATTGAAAAATGGGAATATTTATTCATAATATTTAAAATTTCCTTCTTACTTAAATTAATTAAGAAATATGAAGAAAAAAAAAATGGTTCTTTAATTCCTTATTAGAAAATTTTATTTTTATTACCTTATCCAACTATCAATTATCAATAAAATAAAAAAAAGAAATGATTCGATCAATCATTACAGGAACGGGGCACTATTTACCCGAAAAAATCATTAAAAAAAATCATTTCATGAAGCATAAATTTTACGATAAAAAAGGGTTAAAAATTGAAAAATCTAATGAGGAAATTATTAATAAATTTCAGAAAATTACAGAAATTGAAGAAAGAAGATATATAAATAAAGGATTATTGAATTCCGATATTGCTGCAATAGCAGCAAAAAGAGCTTTGATTAATTCTAAAATTAATAAAGAAAAAATAGATTATATCATATCGTCTCACAATTATGGAGATATTCATCCTATTTCTTATCAATCTGATTTTATGCCTTCTATTGCTGCTAAAGTCAAAAATAAACTTAAAATAAAAAATAAAAAATGTAGACCATATGATATGATTTTTGGTTGTACAGGATGGATAGAAGGAATGATTCTTGCTGATCAACTTTTACAATCCAAATATGCTAAAAATATATTAATTACTAGTTCTGAGACTTTATCTAAAGTTATAGATCCCCATGATAGAAATGCAATGATTTTTTCCGATGGCGCAGGAGCAGCTGTTCTATCTGCTGTAGAATATTTTGAGGAAGAAAAATATGGAATTATTCATTCAGACACTCAATGTGATAATGATAAATTATATTATTTAACCAATGGGCCTTCCTTGAATCCAAACTATAAAAAATCTTTGGTTCATATTAGAATGAATGGAAGAAGAATTTATGAATATGCATTAACAGAAGTGCCAAATATGTTAAAAAATATGCTTGATCATGCTAATTTACATTTTAAGGATATAAAAAAAATTCTTATTCATCAAGCTAATGCTAAAATGGATTATGCAATTTTGAATAGATTATTGAAATTATATAATTATAAATCTTTAAGTAAGGATTTTTTAATAAAAATTATGCCTATGACGATACAAAAATTAGGAAATTCTTCTGTAGCTACTATTCCTACTTTATTAGATTTGATTCTTAAAGGAAAAATGCCCGTTCATGAAATTCAATCTGGAGATACTATTCTTATGGCTTCCCTAGGTGCGGGAATGAATATTAATGGAATGATTTACCGTTTTCCAAAAAAAAGATAAATATGAAAAAAAAAATACATCCCAAAAATTACAGACCTGTTGTTTTCAAAGATATTAATAATGATAAAATGATTATTTGTAAATCAACAGTTACAACAAAAGATTCTATTCATATAGGTGGAAATGATTATCCATTATACAAAATGGAAATATCTAGTTATTCACATCCATTTTTTACTGGTGAAAAAAGATTTCTAGGGAAAACAGGTCCGGCTGAGAAGTTTAAGAAAAAATATGAGAAATATAGAAAATTATAATATAAAATTATAAAAAAAACACATGAATTTTATATTATATGATGGTGTAGAATGGAAAAAATTATTCCCTATAACACTCACTAGACCTGTATCAGAAATTAGGTTAGGTTTATTCACAATGAAAGAAAGATGGGAAAAATATATTGGAAAAAATGTAGAAGATGTTATTACACAATCATTTCTTTCAAAAAAATATTCTAAAAAAGAATGTTCATTTTTTGAAGATATACTGTTAATTAACTCATCATTCATTCCTAATGAAGAATTAATTCAAATTCTTTTTTCTTTAAAAGAAAATGAAGGTATTTTTTTTGAAAAAGAAATGATTGCTTTTAAAAAAAAAATTTTAAAAAAAGAAGATATTCTTTCTTTCCCTTTAGAAAAATATAAAAAAATATATTATGTAAAACAAGTTATTCATATTCAATATCCGTGGGATATATTTATAAATAATGAAATTGTATTAAAAAAAGATTTTATGTTTTTCACAAAAGGTAAAAAATCTTTTTCTTTGGAGGGGAAAAATCATATTATTTGCAAGGAGAAAATTTTTTTGGAAGAAAATATAAAAGCAAACAATGTTGTATTAAATGCTCAATTGGGACCTATATATATTGAAAAAGGAGTTAAGATTATGGAAGGATCCGTAATCATAGGTCCAGTGTCAATTGGAAGAAATTCTATATTAAATATAGGATCAAAAATATATGGAGGGACAACTATCTCTACTTTTTGTAAAGTAGGTGGAGAAATTTTTAATTCTGTAATATTTTCTTATTCCAATAAGGTTCATGACGGTTTTTTGGGAAATTCTGTTTTGGGAGAATGGTGTAATTTGGGTGCTGGTACCAATGTTTCAAACTTGAGGAATGATTATCAAAAAGTAACAGTTTGGAATTATGAAAAAAAAGATTTCATGCCTATAAATTTGCAGTTTTTTGGGATGATAATGGGGGACCATTCTAGATCAGCAATAAATACTCAATTTAATACAGCCACAATTGTAGGTGTAAGTGATAGTATTTTTGGATATGGATTTTCTCCTAGATATATTCCTTCTTTTTTTTTAGGAGGAATTCAAAGAAGCAAAAAAATTCCTTTTAATCAAGTTTGTGGTACTGCTGAAATTATGATGAATAGAAGAAACGTTAATTTTTCTGTTTTGGATAAAAATATTTTAGAATATTTATATCATTTATTGGATATTTAGCAAATTTTTATTTATCATGTGTTATACAAAAAAGTTATTTTATGCTGAAACACAATTTAGGTTATCCTCGTATAGGAATTCAAAGAGAGTTAAAAAAAGCTTGTGAAGCTTATTGGTCAGATAAAATTGATCGTAATACTTTATTTGAAATAGGAAAAAAAATAAGAATAGAAAATTTGAAAATGCAAGAAAAAGAAGATTTGGATTTGATCCCATGTAATGATTTTAGTTTTTATGATCATGTTTTGGATATGTCCTTATTGTTAGGTGTTATTTCTGAGTCTTATCTTTCTATTCCAGTAATTCATCATAACATTGACCTATGTTTTTCTATGGCTAGAGGGTTTCAGAAAGATGGATGGGACGTTAAAGCTATGGAAATGACCAAATGGTTTAATACTAATTATCATTACATTGTTCCAGAATTCGAAAAAAATCAAAAATTCTCTATTTTTTCTCATAAAATTTTTGATGAATTAAAGGAATCTAAAAATGTATTGAAATCAATAAAAAAAATTAAACCTGTATTAATTGGACCTGTATCTTATTTATTTTTAGGAAAAGAGAAAGAAAAGTCCTTTCATAAAATGGATTTAATAGAAAATCTTATTCCTACTTATATAGAAATTATTAATAAATTAAAAAATAAAGGAATCAATTGGATTCAGTTAGATGAACCTATTTTGGTTTTAGATATGTCTGAAAAAGAGAAAAAAGTCTTTAAATATGCTTATAAAGAAATATCTAAATTTTGTGACGGAATCAATATTCTATTAACTTCTTATTTTGATGGAATATCAGAAAATATATCTCTTTTTCAAGATGTGTCTATTCAAGCTTTACATATAGATTTGGTAGAAGATTCAAATCAGTTAGAGAAAATACTTTCTTTTTTTTCAGAAGAATCAGAAATGATTCTTTCTTTAGGTCTTATTGATGGAAGAAATATATGGAGAAACAATTATGCTAATTCTATTAAAAAAATAGAAAAAACAATAAAAATTGTAGGAGAAGATAGAATTATGATTGCTCCTAGTTGTTCGCTTTTACATGTTCCTATAGATATAGAATATGAAAATTCCATTCATATAGATATTAAAAATAGAATGGCTTTTGCTAGACAAAAAATTGGAGAATTAAATGATTTAGAAAAAATTGTAAGAGGAAATCAAAATATTTTGTTAAGAAACTCTTCTTTATTCAAAAAAACATCTTCTATTTTTCATGATCATAAAATAAAGGAAAGAGTAGCAAGAATAACAAACGAAGACATACAAAGAGATAATCCCTTTTATATTAGACAAAAAAAACAGAAAAAGAAATTTCATCTTCCTGTGTTCCCTACTACTACTATAGGGTCTTTTCCTCAAACAAAAGAAATACGTAGTTTACGAAATAAATTTCGAAAAAAAGAATTGAGTAAAGAAGAATATGATGAAAAGATTAAAAATCTTATTGTAGATGTCATTAAAAAACAAGAAGAAATAGATTTAGATGTACTAGTTCATGGAGAATTCGAAAGAACTGATATGGTAGAGTATTTTTCAGAAAAATTAAAAGGAATACTTTCTACTGAGAATGGGTGGGTTCAAAGTTATGGAAGTCGTTGTGTAAAACCTCCTGTTATTTATGGAGATGTTGATCGTATTGGAAATATGACTGTTGAATGGATATGTTTTGCTCAAACTAAAACAAAAAAATTAATGAAAGGGATGCTAACTGGCCCTGTTACCATTTTACAATGGTCTTTTGTAAGAGAGGATCAACCTATTTATTATACTGCTTATCAAATAGCTTGGGCAATTCGAGAAGAAGTTTTATCACTAGAAAAATCTGGAATTCAAATTATTCAGATCGATGAACCTGCTATAAGAGAAGGATTACCTTTGAAAAAAAGGAATTGGAAATATTATTTTGATTGGGCTATAAAAGCTTTTCGTCTATCTTCAAGTGGAGTAAAAGATGAAACACAGATACATACACATATGTGTTATAGTGAATTCAATGATATACTTGAGCATATAGCAAATATGGACGCAGATGTTATTACTATAGAGACATCTAGATCTAAAATGGAATTGTTAAAAGCTTTTTCCGTTTTTTCTTATCCTAATGAAATAGGTCCAGGTGTATATGACATTCATTCTCCGAGAATTCCCACTGTAGAAGAGATGTTTGACTTAATAGAAAAAGCTTCAAAAAAATTACCTATAAGAAATATTTGGGTGAATCCAGATTGTGGATTAAAAACTAGAAAATGGAAAGAAGTGTTGATTTCGCTTCATAATATGACAAAAGCAGCAAAAATGGCTAGAATAAAATTATCTTAAAAAAAAAGAAAAGTGTATATTTTTATATCTATCTAATAAATTTAGTAATGACTTTGCATCAAAAAGAAGAAATGATAAAAAAGGAATTTAAAATTCTTAAAAATTGGGAGGATAAATATGAATATTTGATAGATTTAGGAAAAAAATTATCGAATAAATCGCCTATGTTTAGATCTGAAGATAAGTTAATTCATGGGTGTCAATCCCAAGTTTGGTTAGAAGCTAAATTAAATGGATCACGTGTTTTTTTTGAAGCGGATAGCGATGCTTTGTTGACTAGAGGAATGGCCGCGATTATGGTTCAAGTATATTCAGGGCTTTTCCCTTTTGAAATTATTTATTCCAATACTAATTTTCTTTATGAAATAGGATTTCATACTTTTTTATCTCCTACTAGAGCTAATGGAATGTTTTTATTTTTAAAAAAAATAAAATTCTATGCTGTAGCTTTTAATACAAAAGTTTCTGTAAGATTAAATGGAAGAATTTAAAAAAAAAAAAAATAAAATGTTTCAAACTATTAATCCTGTAGATAATAATGTATTAAAAACTTATAATTTTTTATCTAACCAAAATATTAATATTAAATTATCTGAAGCTAAGAATGCTTCTCATCAATGGAAAAATTTTCCATTTGATGAGAAAATTAAATGTTTAATGAAGTTTTGTTCTTATATGCAAGAAAGCGCAGATATTATAGCATACTCTATTACTGAAGAAATGGGAAAACCCATTACTCAATCTTATGCAGAAGTAAATAAGAGCATAAATTTATGTAAATATTATTGCAAGTTAAAAGAATCTATTTTTACAGAAGTAATTTATACTGAATATAAAATCTCTTGTGTAAGGTTTGAATCTATAGGCGCTATATTAGGAATTATGCCTTGGAATTATCCTATATGGCAAACGATTAGGTCAACTATTCCAAATTTAATATTAGGAAATGTAATTCTCATTAAACCATCTCTTAATACAACAGGATGTTCTCTGATTTTAGAAAAAATATTTTTAAAAACCGGCTTTCCTGAAGGAACTTTTCAAGTTTTATTAATAGATATAAATCAGATAGAATCTGTTATAGCTCATCCTGAAATAAAAGGAATCACTTTTACAGGAAGTCCATCAGTAGGGAGTATTATAGGATCATTATCTGGAAAATATATTAAAAAATCTGTTTTAGAATTAGGAGGAAATGACGCTTTTGTTGTTCTTAAAGATGTAGAAGATATAAAAAAAGTAGCAAAATTAGCGACAGAATCTAGATTAAATAATACAGGACAAACATGTATTTCTGCAAAAAGATTTATTGTAGATAAAATTATAATAGATGATTTTATAGATGCAGTTATACAAGAAATGAAAACATATCATAGAGGAAATTTATATGATGAATCAACTAAAATAGGTTATATTTCTCGTTGTGATTTGTCTGAAAAATTGTATCAACAATACAAGAATATTATTATAAATGGAGGAAAAATATGTTTAGAAATTACCAAAGATGGTAATTTTTTTACTCCTTCTTTATTAAGGATAGAAAATGATAACTGTATAGTAAAAAAAGAAGAAATATTTGGCCCAATAGGAATCATTTCTTCTTTTTACAAAGAAGAAATGATTCCTGATATAGTGAATGATACCCCATATGGACTTGGAGCTTCTATTTGGACTAAAAATTTAGAAAAAGCAGAAGAAATATCAAAAAAAATAGATACTGGAATGGTTTTTATTAATGAAGTTGTAAAATCAGATCCACGTTTTCCTTTTGGAGGAATTAAAAAATCAGGATATGGTAGAGAATTGTCAACTTTATCTATAAAAGAATTTTCTAATTGGAAAACTATAATTATGAAGGAATTATAAATTTCTTCGCATCCTGGAAACAGGAATATGCATTTGATCTCTGTATTTTGCAATAGTTCTTCTGGCTATTATATAGCCTTTTTTTTTAAGTATTTTAGATAATTTCTCATCAGTAAGAGGTTTTTTTTTATTTTCTTTTGCTATTGATTCTCCCAAAAGTTTTTTTATTTTGATAGAGGAAACTTCTTTTCCTTTTTGATTTATCATTTTTTCAGAAAAAAAACTTTTAATTAAAAAAGTACCATATGGGGTGTTAACATATTTACTATTGGCAACACGAGAGACAGTAGAAATCCCTACTCCAATTTTTTGTGAAATATTTTTTAAAATCATAGGTTTTATTTTCATAGGGTCTCCAGTTAAAAAGTATTCTTTTTGATAATCCATAATAGCATTCATTGTAAGCATCAATGTATTTTGACGTTGTTTTATAGCGTCGACAAACCATTTTGCTGAATCTATTTTTTGTTTTAAAAATGCAATGGTTTCTTCATTTTTATTTATATTTTTTTTTGATCTATAAGATTTTAACATATTGAAATATAAAGGTGATACTTTTAATTCTGGAATGTTTCTTTGATTTAGGGAAAGTTCTAATTTTTCATCTGAAATATAAATATTAAAATCCGGAATAATATGATCCAAGTTTTTAGTGTTATCAGAATAAATTTTTCCTGGTTTAGGATTCAATTTCTTGATTTGATCAATTACTTTTCGTAAATTTTTTTTTGTGATTCCTAATTTCTTATACAATTTTTTATAATGTTTTTTTACAAAAGATTGAAAATGATCTCGTATAATTTTTGTTGAAAAAAAAACTTCTTTAGTTATTTTCTTTTTTTCTAATTGAATCAGTAAACATTCTTGTAAACTTCTGGATCCTATACCTATAGGATCTAATTTTTGTATATAATTTACAAGCAATTTTTCTACTTCTTCTGTAGATACAGATATTCCAAGTGTAAAATAAATATCATCTACTATAGATGTGATTTTTCTTCTGATATAACCATCATTGTCTATATTTCCTAATATAAAATCAGCGATTAATAAATCTTTTTCACTTAAACGAAATGTATGCAATTGATTTTTTAAATATTCTTGAAAAGAAATTCCAGAAATAATAGGAATATGTTTTTTTATATTACAATTTTGATTGCTAATTTGAAAATCATCAATTTCGTCATCACTTAAATATTCATCTATTTCAGATCTATCTATAGACTGATTTTGATCTTCTGTAATAAGATCATTTTCTAATGTATCTGAATATTCTTCTAATTCTGAAGAATTATCTTCTTCTAAAGCTGGATTTTCTTCCAATTCTTGTTGAACTCTTTGTTCAAAATCTAAAGTAGATAATTGAACCAATTTCATTAATTGGATTTGTTGTGGAGAAAGTTTATGTTGTCCTTTTTGGAATAACTGTTGTTTTAACATCTTTTTTTAAAATTCTGCATTGTTTGGTGTTCTTGGAAATGGGATAACATCACGGATATTATTCATACCTGTAATAAATTGAACTATACGGTCAAAACCTAATCCAAATCCACTGTGAGGGACAGAACCAAAACGACGTGTATCTAAATACCACCATAGTTTATTTTTATCAGTGTTTGTGTCTTTCATCCGTTGTAATAATATATCATATCGCTCTTCTCTTTGAGATCCTCCAATAATTTCTCCTATTTCAGGGAATAAAATATCCATAGCTCTAACAGTTTTTCCATCATTATTCACACGCATATAAAAAGCTTTAATGATGCAAGGATAATCAAATATAACTACAGGAGTTTTAAAGTATTTATCCACTAAATATTGTTCATGTTCCGATTGTAAATCCATCCCCCAAACAATTGGATGTAAAAATTTTATGTTTTTTTTCTTTTCTTCTTGATCAAGAATTTTAATAACTTCTGTATAACTAATTTTTTTGAATGGAAATTTCAAGATAAGTTCTAATTTTTCTAAAAGACGGTTTTTTTGACTATATTTTTTTAAACGTTGATCTAAAAATGTTAAGTCTTCCATACTATTTTCAACAATATATTTGATAATAAATTTTAGAAAATTTTCGGCTAAATTTATGTTCTCTTCGAGATGATAAAAAGCAATTTCTGGTTCTATCATCCAAAATTCAGATAAATGTCGTGATGTATTGGAATTCTCTGCTCTAAATACGGGACCAAAAGTATATACTTTTCCTAACCCTAAAGAAGCGCTTTCTGCTTCGAGTTGTCCGGATACACTGAGATAAGTTTCACATTTAAAAAAATCTTTAGTATAGTCAATGGGTTGATTTTTTAAATTCATAGTTGTAATCTGAAACATTTTTCCAGTTCCTTCACAATTTGAAGTAGTAATAATTGGAGTATGAAGATAAAAAAAACCATGTTCATGAAAATATTTATGGATACAAAATGCTATGTGATGGCGAATTCGCATAACACAACTAAAAATATTCGTTTTAAAACGTAAATGTGCCTGTTCACGAAGTTTTTCAAAACTATGTTTTTTAGGTTGCAAAATAGACTTTTGAAGAATTTCTTTATCCACTGATTCATAGATAATTATATCTAAAGATTTAAGTTCTATATATTGTTTTTTTCCAATACTTTTTTTAACTATTCCTATAACTCTAATCGAACTTCCAATTGTTATTTTTTTTATAATTTTTTTATCAAATTTTTTGGATAAGATAATTTGCAAGTTATTAATTGTAGAACCGTCATTCAAAATAATAAAAATAGAATAACGAAAAGATCGAATCCATCCTTCAACCAATACTTTTTGATCAATCAAAAATTTTCCTTTATTTAGTAATTCTTTAATTGAATATTTTTTTATCATTTTATATGTTCAATATTTCTTTTTTTTTCTGAAGAAAGAAATCCTCTATTTTTTGAATATATTCATCTGTTATTTTTTGTATACGATGTTCTCCCATTCTAGAAATATCTTCTGATATTTTTAATTTCTTTATACATTGATTATTATTTTTTCTAATTTTTCTTATAAGTATTTTCGCTTCTTCTATCTGTAATTTTATTCTTTTTATCAAATTTTTTCTACTTTCTTCTGTAATTATGGGGAGATGTATATGAATAGAATCACCTTTATTGGTAGGTATAAAACCTAGATTTGCATTAATAATAGCTTTCTCTATAGCTGGAACAATAGAACGATCCCAAGGATGAATAGAAATGTTCATATTATCTATGATAGAAATGTTAGATACTTCCATAAGTGGAAAAAAAGTTTCATAACATTTTATCTTTATTTTTCCTAAAAAAGAGGAAACAGATTTACTACCCAATCGAATACGGTAAATTTCTTTTTTCAATTGTTTTAAAATATTCTCCATGTCTTCTTCGCAAGAGGAAAAAATGTTATTTAATCCGTTCATAATTTTATTCTTTTTTAGAAACCATAGTTCCTATTTCTTCTCCAGAAATTACTTTTTTAAAATTACCTTTTCTATTCATATCAAAAATAATAATAGGTAAATTATTTTCGTCCCCTAAAATAAAAGCAGTTTGATCCATTACTTTTATTCCCATTTGATATACCATATCAAAAGATATATTTTTAAGTTTTTTAGCATACTTATTCTTTTCTGGATCTGTTGTGTAAATTCCATCTACTCTAGTTCCTTTTAATAATACATCAGCTTTTATTTCTATAGCACGTAAAACAGCGGCTGTATCTGTAGTAAAATAGGGGTTTCCTAATCCGGCTACAAATATCACAACTCTTCCTTTTTCAAGGTGATGTATCGCTCTATCTTTTCCAAAAGGTTCCGCAATTTCATCCATTCTAATAGCTGTTTGAATATAGGTACATATTCCTATATTTTCTAAATATGATTGGAAGGCTATACCGTTAATAACGGTAGCTAACATTCCCATGTAATCTCCTTCTATACGATTTATAATTTTTTCCTTAATTTTAGAAAAACCTCTAAATATATTGCCACCTCCAATAACTATAGCTACTTGAGCCCCCATATCTACCACTTTTTTTACTTCTTCAGCATATTGTTTAAGACGAGAAGAATGAAGTCCAAATCCATTCTCCCCCATAAGAGCTTCTCCACTTAATTTCAATAATGATCTTTTGTACTTCATGAAAAATATATTTTGTCGTTTTTTTTCATAAAAAAGGATATAAGGATATTATGATTATGGAAAAATTCCTAGTTTTTCATAAGAATCAATAATTTTATTTATTGCCAGTACAAATGCTGCCGTACGCATGTTTTCTATTTTGGATGATTTTTTTATATCACGAATTTTATGAAATCCATTAATCATGGTATCTTCTAATCCGCTACGTACCAAATCTATTTCTCTTGCTCCTCTTAAAATAATTTTCTTTTCTTCTGTTGAAATTCTTTTTTTGCAAACTGTTTCTATAACTTGTAATAATTCTGCATTCATATTTTCACTGAATTTTTTTTCCATACGTCCATAACGCACATGACTTAAATTTTTTAGCCATTCAAAATAAGAAACAGTAACGCCTCCTGCGTTTAAGTAAATATCAGGGACAATAATTACTCCTTTTTTTTCTAATATTTCATCAGCTTCAGGAGTAATAGGTCCATTTGCTGCTTCTCCAACAATTTTAGCCTTAATACGGCTCGCATTATTTTTATGTATTACATTTTCCAATGCGGCTGGAATTAAAATATCACATTCTAATTCTAAAGCCTTTTCCGTATTTTCTATATTTTTTGCATCTGAAAAATTTAATATAGATCCAGTATTTTTTAAATGTAAAAAAACTTGAGATACATTTAACCCTTTTTCATTATAAATCGCCCCTTCTCTTTCTGCTAAAGCTATTATAATAGCCCCTGCTTCATGAAAAAAAGTAGCGGCATGATATCCAACATTCCCTAATCCTTGTATGATGATTTTCTTACCAACTAATCCCACATCAAGACCAACAGAAGACATGTCTTCTTTTACATGACATAATTCTCTTATACCATAAAACACGCCTAATCCTGTTGCCTCTTTTCTTCCTCTTACTCCTCCTTGAGAGACTGGTTTTCCTGTTACACAAGCTAATGCATCTACGTCTCCAGAACGTAAAGATAAAAAAGTATCAAAAATCCAACTCATTTCTCTTTCTCCACTACCATAATCAGGAGCAGGGACGTCTATTCCCGGTCCAATAAAATTTTTTTTAATTAATTCAGAAGTGTATCTGCGTGTTATTTTTTCTATGTTTTCTGCTGATATAGTTTGTGGATCAACTTTTATCCCTCCTTTAGCCCCCCCAAAAGGGACATCAACTATGGCGCATTTATAGGTCATTAGAGCGGCTAAAGTCATCACTTCATCTTGATTCACTTTAATGCTGTATCGAATTCCTCCTTTACAAGGAAGTTTATGGTGAGAGTGCTGGACTCTATATGCTTCAATAACTTTTATTTCTTTTCCTATTTTTACAGGAAAATGCATACGATATACAGCATTACAAGCTTTGATTTGTTCTAAAAGACCTTTTTCAATAGAAATAAATCGTGCAGCTTTATCAAAGTTTTTTTCTATACAATTAAAAAAACTATATACACCAGTTTTATTTTGGTTTTTTGACATAAAAAAAGTTTTTACACATTTCTATAGAATAGAATAGAATAATGAATGCTACATCGACATTGTCGACTACAAATCTACGTTTTATGTATAAAATTTTAATTCATGGGGACATGGATTAAAATATGTACTAAAATATTGAAATATAAAGTCATTTTAAAAAAAATTTATTTTAATAAAATATTTATTATTTTTTTAGGTATTATAATTACTCTTTGTAAAGTTTTTTTATTCAAAAATATTTTTGTTTTAGGATGATTTAAAATTTTATTTTCAATTTTATCGATTGGAGTATCAGGATTAAATTTTTCTAAAAATTTTAATTTTCCATTAAACATAACTGGATATGTTATCTCCTTTTTATCTATATACTTGGTATGAAAAGTTGGATATCTATAAAATAAAATGGATTTTCTTTTTCCTAGTTTATACCATAATTCTTCAGATATATGAGGAGCGAATGGAGCGAGCAATTGCACCAAAGGTTCAAGTATTTTTCTTTTATTACATTTTAATGCAGTCAATTGATGAGTTATAATCATTAATAAACTAATAGAAGTATTCCAAGAAAAAGATTGCATTTTATTTTGTATTTTTTTTATAGTATTATGTAAAATTTCCAATTCTTGATATGTCGGATTTTTTTCACTAATCTGAAAAATTTTATTTTTATGAAATAAACACCAAAATCTATTTATAAAATTTTTTATTCCGTTTATTTTTTTATCATCCCAAGGTTTAGATTGATTAATAGGACCTAAAAACATTTCATAAACACGAAATACATCTGAACCATGTTTTTCATAAACATTGTCAGGATTTATTACATTATATTTGGATTTTGACATTTTTTCTAATTTTCTTTTACAAAAAAAAATCCCCCTTTCCAGAATAAAAATAGATGAATAAAATTCAGGTTTACATTTTTTTAATCTATTTATATCTAATTCATTATTGTTTTTAATTAAAGAAAGATCTACATATACTTCTTGAAAAGAAGAATATGCATGTTTCTTATTTTTTAACCCATAAGATACAAAAGTATTTTCTCCTATTACTTTAAGTATAATAGCAGAATAACTTAAAATCATTCCTTGATTTAATATTTTTTTGAAAGGCTCTTCAGTAGTTACCCATCCTCTATCCAATAAAAATTTATGCCAAAATCTAGCATAAATTAAATGTCCCGTACTATGTTCAGATCCACCAATATATAAATCAACATTCTTCCAGTAACTTTCTTTTTTTTTATCAAGAAAAAATTTATTATTATATACATCCATATATCTAAGAAAATACCAACTAGAACCCGCCCAACTAGGCATCGTACTAATTTCTATTGGAAATACATGTTTTTGATCAATAAGAATATTAGGAACAATTTTCATATTTTTTTCATCCCAAGCCCAATTTTTAACTCTTACTAATGGAGATTTTCCGTTTTTAGGATGATAATTATCTACTTTTGGAAGAATAAGAGGCAACTGATTGATAGGAATTATTTTAGGTATTTTATTTTTTAAATAAATAGGAATTGGCTCACCCCAATATCTTTGTCTTGAAAAAATAGCATCTCGAATTTTATAAATGGTTTTCGTTTTTCCTATTTTATCATTTATTAAAATTTTGATGATTTTTTCTTTTGCTTGCTGACGATTTAATCCATTTAGAAAACTAGAATTGATACACTTTTCATGATTATCTAAAATTTTTAAAATTTCTATCCCAAATTTTTCTGCAAATTTTTTACTTTTTTCTTCGTGTCCAGGTATTCCTGCCATAGATTGGGTTTTATTATTGATAGTGAAAAAATCGCTGATGTAAACAGGTATTCTTTTATTCTTAATAAAAGGATGTAATACATAATTTCCTGTAAAAATTCCAGAAATATTTTTTGTATTTTTATTTATATAAAATTTTTTAGTAAGATATGTTAAAACATTTTTGTGATGTGAGGAAAAAATACTTATTTTTTCTGAAAGTGGATGATCTATAGATAATATGATAAAAGTTACACCAAAAATCATTTCTGGATGAAACAAAAATAATTCAATTTGATTAAATTTATCAACAGGATAAATGATTTTTAGTGGAATAGAAATCCCTATTGATTTTCCTATCCAATTATATTGTAATTTTTTGAAAGATGGAGAACAATCAATCAGATTTAATCCTTTCATAAGTCTTTCTGCATATGCACTAATTCTTATATGCCATTGAAACATTTTTTTTTTGTAAACTGGATATCCTCCTCTTTCACTTTTTCCATTTTTAATTTCATCATTAGCTAGTACTGTCCCCAAATCAGGACACCAATTAACTGTATTATTACATAAAAAAGCTAATCTATAATCTAAAAGTATAGATTCTTTATCATGTGAATTAAATTGTTTCCATGTTTTTGAACTGAATTTGAAACTTGATGTAGTACTTGCGTTGATGGAATTATTTCCGTTTTTATTGAATTCTTGAATTAAAAGGTCTATAGATTTAGCTTCTTCACTGTTTTTATCATACCAAGAATTGAAAATTTGAACAAACATCCATTGAGTCCAACGATAGTAACTGGGATCACTAGTATATAGCTTTCGATTCCAATCGAAAGAAAGTCCTATTTTCTCCATTTGTTCTTTATATCTATGTGAATTTTCAATAACAGTATCATAAGGATGTTTTCCTGTTTGTATAGCATATTGTTCTGCAGGAAGTCCAAAAGAATCAAACCCTATAGGATTCAGCACATTATATCCTTTTGTTCTTTTATATCTTGCATAAACATCTGATGCAATATAACCTAAACAATGCCCCACATGAAGACCTGTTCCAGAAGGATAAGGAAACATATTCAAAATGTAGTATTTTTTTTTTTCATTCTCTTTTGTATGAAATATATTATGTTTTTTCCAGTATATTTGCCAACGTTTTTCTATTTCACGAAAATTATATTCCATTTTATTTTTTTTTAAATACATAACAAAAAATATGTACAATGATTTTATTATGTAATTTTAATTTATTTCTTCAGAACAATATAAAAATTGTTTTTTATTTATTGGGAAAATAAATCCGATTATAAAAAAATAAAAAATGTTTAATGAGGATCAAGATTATTTAAATAACGATAAATTTTTAAATAATCAAACTATAGATAGACTAATAAAAATTATTCATAACAACCCTAATGATGTTATAAAAATATTCAGTTTGTTAAAATCATACAAAGCAATTTCTATTTTTAGAGTATTAGACTTTTCTACAAAAAAAAAAATCATAAAAGGTTTACCTTCTATAAAAAAAATGGAATTATTAAATAATCTATCGGTAGATGATCGGATTGATTTTTTAGAAAAAATGCCAGAAAATCTTTTAAAAGATTTGATAAAATATTTAAATACAGAAGATAAATGTAAAACTTTAACGTATCTGGGGTATCCTAAAAATAGTGTAGGGCGTTTTATGATTCCATATTATATTGCAGTTCAAGAAACTTGGAGTGTGCAAGAAGTTTTGGATTATATCCGTCAAGAAGTAAAAAATAGCGATGTAATAGAAATTGTATATGTTGTCGATAAAAAAGGGAAATTAATATATGATATAAAAATACGAGAATTTTTATTGGTAGATCCAAATACAAAAGTCTCTGATATAATCAATGATCAATATACTGATACTTTAAATATCACAGATACAGAAGAAAAAGCTACTAAAATATTTTCTATGAGTAATAGAATTTCACTTCCAGTTATAGACGATCAAAATTTTTTATTGGGAATAGTTACTGTAGATGATATTTTATGGGTTTTAAATGAAAATTATAGAGAAGATTTTCAAAAAATAGGAGGGATGGAGGCTTTAAACCAATCTTATTTAAACGTTCCATTATATAAACTTATTAAAAAAAGAGCTGGATGGTTAATTTTGTTGTTTATAGGAGAAATGTTAACGACAACAGTTATGCAAAAATTTTCAAGTGTTATAGAAAAAGCTGTAGTTCTCGCTTTGTTCATTCCTTTAGTTGTTTCAAGTGGTGGAAATAGTGGATCTCAAGCGGCGAGTTTAATTATACAAGCGATGGCTTTAGGAGAGGTAAAAATAAAAGATTGGTGGATTGTAATGCGAAGAGAAATTATTTGTGGTTTTTTTTTAGGTGGGATTTTAGGATTTACAGGTTTTATACGTGTGGTAGCTTGGCATAAAATAAATTTATTTAATTATGGGACTCATTGGCTATTAGTAGGATTGACTGTTTTTTTTTCCTTGATTGGAGTTGTATTATGGGGAACATTAAGTGGATCAATGTTACCTTTTATAATTAAAAAATTAAGAGGAGACCCCGCTAGTTCTTCTGCTCCTTTTGTAGCCACATTAGTAGATGTTGTTGGATTAATTATATATTTTTCTATATCTTATCTTCTTTTGAATGGTGCTTTATTATAATATTTTTCTACATTGTTGTAGAACAATTTTAAAATCTTCAGGAATTGGACAATAAAAATAACATTTTTGATTTTTGGGATGTATAAAAGAAAGAGATATAGCATGTAAGGCTTGTCTTGGTAAGATCTTAAAACAAGTTTTAAGAAATTCTATATTTTTATTTGAACATTTTTTTTTCATAAAAATTTTATTGCCTCCATATGTAGTGTCATGGAATAATGGATGACCTAAATATTTGAAATGTGCTCTTATTTGATGTGTTTTTCCTGTTTTTATGTTGCAAGAAACATATGTTAAATACTTAAATCTTTCTAATACTTTATAATGTGTTACAGAATATTTTCCTTTATGATATTCGTTATTGGAAAAAATAGTCATTCTTTTTCTATTTCTAGGATCTCTTCCAATAAAGCCAGTTATAACTCCTTTTTCTTCAAGTAAGTCCCCCCATATTAAAGCTCTATATTCTCTTTTAATTGTTCTAGACTGAAATTGTTGAAATAAATATTTTTTAGAATATTCATTTTTTGCCAAAACTAATAAACCTGATGTATCTTTGTCTAATCTATGAACTAATCCACTTCTATATAAATCAAAGTTGTTTAAATTTGAATTCTCAAAGTGATATTTAACTCCATGAATTAACGTTCCTTTATTATTCCCAAATCCTGGATGCACTACCATTCCTGCAGGTTTATTAACTATCATAACATCTTCATCTTCATAAAGAATATCAATATTTATTTCTTCTGCAAGAATATTTCTATATTCTAAATGATCTAAAATATTAGAAATTTGTATTTCTACAAAATCTAAAGGTTTTATTTTATAATTTTTTTTTACAATACATTTATTTACTATAATTTTTCCTGAAATAGTTAATTTTTGAATTTGATTTCTGCTAATATTTTCTATATTTTCCTTCAAAAATTTATCAATACGAATTTCTTTTTGATTCTTTTTTACAAGAATTTTAATTTTTCTCATTTATTTAATTCGATTCTTTTTTTTCTCTTCTGTTTTATTTTTAGAATCTTTTTCTTCTATTTGAATTTTTGGGGATTTATTTTTAGAATCTTTTTCTTCTATTTGAATCAAATGATCTAACAATTCTTTTGAAGTTAACCAAAGTTCAATAGATTTTTTGTTATCATAAATAACTCCAGGATCAGGCTTTTGTCTATATACTTTTGCGTTTTGATCAGGATTGATTATTCCGTGATCATAATAAAAATTTATAACATTGAATAATTGAGATTTTAAAGTGTAAATAGCTGAACGCAAGGTCATTCCAATAACATTAGGGACAGATGAATTATTTTTTTCATATCCTTTTCCAATAATTAAAGTAATTCCATCTTGATTAGGAGGAAACCTATATCCAAATTGAATAGATTTTTTTTTATATAAAACTTTTAAAACAGTATCTTTATTCATATCATGAACATATTTGATTTCCTTAACTGATATATGATTAGCATGAAGTAATTTTATAGCTATTCGTTTATCTTTATTTATGATATTAGGTAAAACAGATTGAGATAATTTAGAATTAACTTGTATATATATATGCCTTCCTTCCTTTACATGATCTCCCGCTTCTGGAGAAAAGGAAATAATTTGATTAATTTTAAAATTAGGATCATAATGTGATGTGTCTATATTGTATTTCAGTCTTAATTTTTCTAAAATAGATATAGATTGAGATAAAGTAAAACCTTTCAAATCAGGAACAACAACATAAGAACCATGTTTTGTATAGACATCTACCCATTTTAATGCCAACTGAGTAATTTTATATAAAATCAATATGGCAATGATAAAATTTATTATGAACATCACAAAATATTTTGAATAATTCATAAAAAAAATAAATATTTAAATAAAAATGTTTTTTTCATAAAAAAACCAGTAAAATTAAAAATAAATAATGAAAAAAGTAGCTATCATTATGGGAGGATATTCAAAAGAATCTATTGTTTCACTAAAAAGTGGAAAAGTTGTTTATGAAAATTTATGCAGAAAAGAATTTGATTCTTATAGAATATATATTTTTAAAGATAAATGGGTTATGATAGATGATGAAAATAAGGAATATTATGTAAATAAGCAAGATTTTACGATTTCCGGAATGAAGAATATAAAATTTGATTGTGTATTTAATGCTATACATGGAACACCAGGAGAAGACGGTATATTACAAGCTTATTTTGAATTATTAAAAATTCCTTATACGGGATGTAGTTTTCATCATGCTAATCTAACTTTCAATAAAAAGTATTGTTTGACTTTTTTGAAATATTTTGGAATCAATACAGCTGAATCTTTTTTCTTAAATAAAAATCAAGTCTTTTGTAAAAAAGAAATTTTAAGAAGGGTAGGACTTCCTTGTTTTGTAAAACCAAATAGATCTGGATCTAGTTTAGGGATAAGTAAAGTTTATGAAGAAAAATATTTATTTGATGCAGTACAAAAAGCTTTTCTAGAAGATGAAGAAATTATTATTGAATCTTTTCTTGAAGGGAAAGAAGTGTCTGTCGGTGTTTTTTCATTTAAGAATGAAGTTATTGTTTTACCAATAACCGAAATAATTAGTCAAAACGATTTTTTTGATTTTGAATCAAAATATTCGGGAAAATCTCAAGAAATTACTCCTGCAAAATTGTTTCCCAATGCAGAAAATAAAATACGAAAAATAGCAAAAAAAATATATAATTTTCTAAATTTATCAGGAATATCTAGAGCAGAATATATTCTTGTAAATGAAGAACCTTATTTTTTAGAAATAAATACAGTCCCAGGCCTATCAGAAGAAAGTATTTTTCCAAAACAATTGAAAGAATTTGGAATGTCTTTATCCGATGTGTTTAGAAATGCCATATATGATTCCATTGATAAAATGAATAAATAAAATTTCTATAATTTACAATTGCATTTTTTTTTGCATAAATTTTTTTTTTCATAAAAAAAATTAAATAATTTTTTAAATAAACCAAAAATTGAGTATAAAAAAAA
Organism: Blattabacterium cuenoti; assembly: GCF_014251815.1. GTDB lineage: Bacteria > Bacteroidota > Bacteroidia > Flavobacteriales > Blattabacteriaceae > Blattabacterium > Blattabacterium cuenoti_E. The sequence goes on along the minus strand of NZ_CP059202.1, from coordinate 507,640 downwards.
TAAACCTATTATAATATATTGCCACATTTTATTTTTATTATTTTATTCTTTTAATGTTTGATATATTAATAATGAAGCTATATAAGCTAATAAAGTCATAAAAACAAATTGTAATATTGGCCATTTCCAAGATTTTGTTTCCTTTTTTATTATGGATAAAGTGCTCATACATTGCATAGAAAATGCATAAAAAAATAGTAAAGAAACTCCTGTTGCTAAATTATAAATAGGTTTTTTAGTTTCAGGAGATATTTCTTTTTTCATTTTTTCTTTTAAAAAATTATTTTTTTCTTCTATACTGTACACAGAGGCCATAGTACTTACAAATACCTCCCTTGCTATAAGAGACGATAACAACCCTATTCCAATTTTCCAATCATATCCTAATGGAGAAATTACAGGTTCCATTTTTTTTCCTAACAAACCTAAATAAGAATTAGGTAATTCTTTTTTTTCTACATTTAGAATAAAATTTTTATTGGATAAATTTACTGAAGGCCCAAAATTTCCTAAAACCCAAATCAATATATTAATCAAAAAGATCATTTTTCCAGCATTTATAATAAATGATTTCATATTAATCCATAAAGTAATCAATATGTTTTTCAACATAGGGACTTTATAAGTAGGGATCTCTATTAAAAGATGGCTTTTATAATTTTTTTTTAAAAAATGATGTAAAATTATTGAAACACTCAAAGCAGATATGATTCCTAAGATATACATAGCCATAAGAACTACTCCCTTCAGATGAAGAAAACACCATTTTTTGTCCGGTATAATTATAGATATAATTAGAGTATAAACAGGTAATCTTGCAGAACAAGTCATAAAAGGAGTCGCTAAAATAGTAATTAAGCGATCTCTTGGATTCTCTATATGTCTAGCTGATATGATTGCTGGAATAGCACAACCTATACTAGAAATAAGAGGAACAACACTTTTCCCATTTAAACCAAAAGGTCGCATAATTCGATCCATTAAAAATATAACTCTGCTTATGTATCCACTTTCTTCCATAAGAAGAATAAAAAATAATAAAACCGAAATTTGGGGAATAAAAGAAACAATAGTACTAACTGCAGGTAATATTCCTTGCAAAAAAAAATTATTTAAAGGACCAGGATAAAAATTGTATAATTTTTTTTGCACAAAAGAAAAAAATAATTCTATAAATTGTTTAGGAATTTCTGACCAAAAAAAAATACATTGAAAAATGAAAAATAAAAAAAATAAAAAAATAAAATACCCCCAAAAAGGATGTACAATTAAATAATTATCTATTTTTTTTGAAAATTCTAGATATGTTTTTTCTTGATCCGATATTAATTCAGAAACTGTTTTTGAAAAAAATTTTCCTATTTCCTCATATCTATCTAATGTTTCCTTTATTTGTAATCTTTTTGGGATAATATTATATTTACTTTTTATTTTTAATAAACAATCTTCTTTTTTTATGTCATGTGCTAAATAATGCCAGGCTTGGTAAGTACTTACTTTAAAATTATTTTTAACATCATTAATAGCAAGAGAATAATACGATCCTGGATTGAAAAAATCAGTTTTTTTTGTTTTTTTTAAATTTTTTATTTTTCTTCTAACTTCATTTAATCCTATTCCTTTTCTTGCGTTAATCAATACAATTTCTGTTATAAGAAATTTTTTCAATTTTTTTATATTAATGAATATTCCCTTTTTTTTTGCTTCATCAAGCATATTTAATGCAAGAAGAACAGGGAATCCTAAATCCTGTACTTGTCTAAGTAAAAGAAGGCTTTTTTTTAAATTAGATGAATCTGCTACTACTATAATTTTATCTGGGTAATCTAATTCATTTATATTGCTTAGCAATCTGCAAACTACTTCTTCATCTTCAGATGAAGGGTATATACTGTAAGTTCCAGGAAGATCTATGATTTGATAATATATATTTTCATAATAAAAATATCCTATTTTTTTGTCAACTGTAACTCCTGTATAATTTCCTACTTTTTGATTAAGTCCAGTTAATTTATTAAATAAAGAAGTTTTTCCTACATTGGGATTTCCTACAAGTGCTAATTTAATTTTTGACATTTATTAGTTTCTATAAAAGGTTCTATTATGATATTTTCAGCTTCTTTTTTTCGTAAAGCTAAACAAGATTGATCATATCTTATACATAATGGATCGTAAAAAATAGAAACAAAAAGTATTTCGAATTTTACACCAGGTAAAACTCCTAATTCTAATAATTTTATGGGAAAATTATCATTTTTATATCCTTTAATAATCCCTTTCTCTCCTTTTTTAAGATTAGATAAATTCAAAATATATTTTATTTTGGAATAAAGATTTAAATTTATCTTTTTTATTTTTTAAATTTTATAAATGTCATCAATTTTAACTAGATCTATACAATTATTACTTAGTATTTCTATATTAATTGTTATTCATGAATTAGGTCATTTTATTATGGCTCAATTGTTTAAAGTTAGAGTGGAAAGATTTTTTTTATTTTTTGATCCATGGTTTTCCATTTTAAAAAAAAAAATAGGACATACTATTTATGGAATAGGTTGGGTGCCTTTAGGAGGATATATTAAAATATCTGGAATGATGATGGATGATAAAAACATTTCATCAAAAAATAAAATTAATAATTGGGAATTTCGTTCCAAATCAGCAATAAAAAGACTATTGATCATTTCTGGAGGAATTATTTTTAACATATTATTAGCTGTTTTAATTTTTACTTTTTTATTATTTAAGTATGGGGAAACTTATCTTCCTACAAAAAATGTTAAATATGGTATAGAAGTAGATTCTTTGGGAGAAAAAATAGGATTAAAAAATGGAGATAAAATTTTATTGGTTAATGATAAGTATGTTCCCTATTTTCAGGATATTCCTAAGGAAATTCTTTTAGGAAATTCTATCACTGTAGATCGTATGGGGAATATTGTGAAATTATTGTTAAATAATGACAAAAAGAAACTTCTTTTTGATAGAAAAGAACTTAATTTTTTTATTACACCTCGTGTTCCTCCTATAATCAATTATGTTATGAAAAATTCTAAAGCAGAAAAATATGGATTAAGAAATAATGATGAAATATTAGCTATTAATTCTGAATTTGTTCTTTTTTCTGATCAATTAAAAGATTTATTATCAAAATATAATAATGAAAACATATTAATATCTATTAACAGAAATGGAAAACTTATTCAAAAAGAAATTTTTTTAGATCCTAAAGGAATTTTGGGAATTTATTTAAAAAATTTTACGGAGTTAGATCAAATTTTTTTGTTTGAAAAAAAGAACTATTCTTTTTTTGATAGTATTCCTCATGGAATAAAAAAAGCTTGGGAGGTTCTAAAAAATCAAATATTTTTTTTAAAAAATGTTTTTCATATAGAAACTAAGGCTTATAAACAAATAGGGAGTTTTTTTTCTATAGCTAGAGAATTTCCATCTAAATGGAATTGGGATATTTTTTGGACTTTAACAGCCACTTTATCTATTTGGTTAGCTTTTTTAAATTTATTTCCTATTCCATCATTAGATGGTGGTTATATATTATTTATCATAATAGAAATGATAACAAAAAAGAAAATAAATGAAGAAATTATTGAACGTTCTACTATTTATGGATTTATAATAATTAGTTTAATTATGATGTTGATTATTGTTTGGGATGTATTCAAAGTTTTTTTTTATTGAATTTTTTAAAAGAAAAAAATATGGTTGGGAGTTATTCCTATATCTATTAACAAATCATTTTTATGTGTGTTTTCAATTTTTTTTATGGGATAAAAAAAACTTAAACCTATTTTAATAACATTTTTTTCACATGAAGGAATAAATCTATCATAAAAACCTTTTCCATAACCTATTCTATAACCTTTTGAATCGAATATTAATAAAGGCACAAATATTACTTCAATTAGAGAAATTGAAACAATAGATTTATGTCTAGTAATAGGCTCCATAATTCCATATTTTTTTTTTATTAATATAATATTTTTATGAAATAAACAATTTTCTATAGATAAATTTCTAAAATTTGAACAAGGTATAGTGACACATTTTCCTATTTTTAATAAAAAATCAATTATAATAAATGTATCTACTTCTTTATATTCATGTATAGGTAAAAAAATATGATAATATGTTTTTTTCCATATAAAAAATATTTTTTTCAAATGAAAAAAAATTTCGTAACTCATTTTAATAATTTCTTTTCTAGAAATAGACTTTCTTATACGAAAATATTTTTCACGCAATTTTTTTTTGTTCATGGCCTTTCTTTCATTTCATGAAATAGAAAAATCTATAAAATTTTCTAATATTTTTACTATTTTTTTAGGATCTTCTATATGTCCCATATGACCTGTAGGTATAGCTAAAAAATAAACTTGATTTCCATTTTTAGTTTCTTCATAAATATTTTTTATATCAAGAATTAAATCGTACAATCCAGCTATATATAGTTTTGGGAACTTAGTTTCTTTCAACAGAAATCTTCTATCTTTTCGAATTGACATTCCTTTTAAAAAAGAAGTTATGCTATTAATATGAGTATTTGAAGCGATCTTTTTCACAAAAGAGATATCTTTTTGTAAATAAGATAACTTCTTTTTATAAGAAAACAATTTTTTTATACTTGTGGATATAAATAATGGATAATTATAAATGGCTAATTGAACAGATTGAATCCTGTTTTTCTTTTTTTCAAGTGTATCTGATTTTGTTGTAGAATGAAGTAAACACAACCCCAAAAACATTTCTGGATATTTTTCTGCCATTGCTAAAGCAATATACCCCCCCATAGAATGGCCTACAAAAATCGCTTTTTGTATATTTTCTTTGATGACGATTTTTTTTATTATAAGTTCTGCAACTTTTTCCATTGTAAAAATGGCATTTTCTTTTAATGTTAGAATACTTTTCCCATGACCTGGAAGATCAATTGAAATAACTTTATATTTATTCGAAATATTATAATATATGTTATTCCATATTTCTAAACTTTCCATAAACCCATGTAATAATACTATGGGAATTCCTTCTCCTTTTATTTTAAAATTTATTTTACAAATATTAGTCATATATTTATTATGATGAAGTTACAAAAAAAACAATTATTTGTTTTAAAACACATTTTTAACATTAAAAAAATGAAGTAAACCATGTTGTTAACAATAAACATTGGAAATTCAAGTCTTCGTTTTGGGCTATTTGATCATAATTATAATTTAGAATGTAATTGTTCGTGGATTATTAATAGTAATCCACATAGATCACTAGATGAATACATTTTGTTATTTCGAAACATATATCAACAATATGGAATTTTTTCAAAATTTATACAAAATATTGTCATTGGATCAGTCGTTCCTCCCCTTACAAATATCGTGGGACAATCTTTATATGAAATACATAAAATAGAACCTATTATAGTAGATAGAAATTCCGATTCTCCTATAAAACATTATTCTCATCAATTGGGGACAGATTTGTATGCTAATGCTATAGCCGCATATACATTATATAACAATCAAGATCCCACTTTAGTCGTGGATTTTGGTACTGCATTAAGTTTAACTTGTATAGATAAATATGGAAATCTTCAAGGAGTTATTATTGCTCCTGGCGTTAATGCTTCTTTAACAGCATTGATTGGAAATACAGCACAATTATCACAAATTGAATTAAAAAAACCTCCTAGTATACTAGGACAATATACAGAAACATGTATTCAGAGTGGAATTATATATGGGTATTTAAGTATGGTTGAAGGATTAATAAATAGAGTGAATCAAGAATTGAAAAAAAATTGTTTTGTTATAGCTACTGGAGGTCTTTCTCATATATATACACCTTTAACAAAAAAAATTCATATAAAAGACAAATTACACACAATAAAAGGATTAAAAATCCTATTTCATTGGAATCATTAAATATAAAATTTTACATTTTTATTGAATGGATTTTCTTATTTTTTCTGATAAAATTAGAAAATTTTTTGAAGATAAAATCATTCTTTTTTTGGAAAAATTACCATCACTTTCTTTATCCATAGGAATTAAATGAATATGGACGTGAGGAATTTCGAATCCCATAATAAATATACCTACACGATTACAAGGTATAGTTCTTTCAATTCCTAAAGCTACTTTTCTCGTGAAAGACATAATAGAGATGAATTCTTTCTCTGTAAGAGAAAAAATTTTATCTACATTAATTTTTTTCGGAATGACTAAAGTATGTCCTATTTTTATAGGATAAATATCCAAAAAAGCTAAATGATCAGAATTTTCCGCTACTTTATAAGATAAAATTTCATCATTAATTATTTTTTGAAATATGTTATTATTATTCATGAAATGCTATTTCTAATATTTCATAATCAAGGATCATTTTATTGGGTAATTTAATATGGGCTATTTGTCCCACTTGTTTTCCAAGTAATCCTGTTGATATAGGAGTGTTTATGGATATTTTTCCAGATTTTAAATCTGTTTCCCCCTCTGGAACTAAAGTATATATTTGTTCGCCTCCATAGGTTAAATTTTTTACTCTTACCGTGGAAAGAATAGAAACTCTAGTCCTATTAATTTGCGATCCATCTATGATACGTGCATTAGATAATTTTTTTTTTAATTTAGCTATATTCATTTCTAAAAAACCCTGAGCTTCTTTTATAGCATCATATTCCGCGTTTTCGGATAAATCTCCTTTATCTCTCGCTTCTGCAATTTGCATAGATATTTTTGGACGTTCTATATTTTCTAACCTTTCTATTTCTTTTTGTAATTTTTCTAATCCTTCTTTAGTTATATATTCAAATTTTGTCATAATTTTTCGTTATTATTTTTTTGATCTTTTTCATTTAATTTGTTTATTTGTATGATATGTAAAGTTATATGATTTTGAAATAACACACATATTTCATGTATCACAAAAAATATATCATTCTTTTTCTTTGTGTTTCTACATAAAGAATAAAATATTATTGAGGAAAAATTACTCCTTCATTCTTAGAATATCTGCACCTAAAATACGTAATCTTTTATCTATATTTTCATATCCTCTGTCTATTTGTTCTATATTTTTAATAATACTAGTTCCTTTGGCAGATAATGCTGCTATAAGAAGAGAGACCCCTGCCCTTATATCTGGAGAATTTAACACCGCTCCTCTAAGAGAAGATTGATGATTTAATCCTATAACAGTAGCTCTATGAGGGTCACATAATATGATTTGAGCCCCCATTTCAATAAGTTTATCTACAAAGAATAATCGACTTTCAAACATTTTTTGATGAATTAAAACACTTCCTTCAGCTTGAGTAGCTACGACAGTTAAAATACTTAATAAATCTGGAGTCAATCCAGGCCATGGTGCGTCAGATATTGTTAATATTGCATTATTGAATGATTTTTGAATTTTATAAGATTTTTGTGATGGAATATAAATGTTATCTTTTTCTTTTTCTAATTTAATTCCCATTTTATGAAATGTGTAAGGAATGATTCCTAAATTTTCCCAACTAACGTTTTTAATTGTTATTTCAGAACAAGTAATAGCAGCCAATCCAATCCAACTTCCTATTTCGATCATATCAGGTAATATGGTATGTTCACATCCCCCTAATTCTTTAACTCCAATTATTTTAATTAAATTAGATCCTATTCCTTTAATCTTTGCCCCCATTTTGTTTAACAACTTGCATAATTGTTGAATATAAGGTTCACAAGCTGCGTTGTAAATAGTCGTTTTTCCTTTAGCTAAAGTAGCAGCCATAATGACATTAGCTGTTCCAGTAACAGAAGCTTCTTCCATTAAAATATACTCTCCAGTCAAGCTATTTTTAATACATAAATCGAAATATTTGTGTTTATAATGTATATTAATTCCTAATGATCTTAATCCTGTTAAATGAGCATCTAAACGTCGTCTTCCTATTCTATCTCCTCCAGGAATTGGAATACAAACTTTTCCGAATCTAGCAAGTAAAGGACCTGCAATCATAATTGACCCTCTGATAGATTTTCCATATTCACAAAATTTTTCCGTATTAAAATATTCAGTATTTATATTTTTTGCTTGAAAAGTATAATCTCCAATTCCATTTTTTTTTACTAAAACACCTAAATTCTTAAGAATCTGCATTAAACATTTAACGTCTCCTATTTCTGGTATGTTTTTAATTCTCAACTTTTCTGGAGTTAATAAGACAGCACATAATACCTGCAAAGATTCATTTTTAGCACCTTGTGGCTGAATTTCTCCTTTTAAAGGGGACCCTCCTCTTATTCTGAAAATATCCATTATATATAAATAATGATTTAAAACTGATTTTATTTTTTATTAATTTTCTTTTTTTTATATTTTAAAATATGAGAACACTGTAATAATGTATCTGTATTATTCATTAAACATATTTTTCCTTTTGAAAGTTCTTTTAAATCTTTAAATATGACGTCATCTTCCACCATATTTTTATTCCATCTTAAATAGTTTTTTTTCATTGTGTTAGCAATAGCATAAAATAATCCTTCTTTTTTTTGTGTATTTTTGCAATGTATTGCGACATGAATCATATTTCTTATTATCTTTCCATAATATCTGAAATTAGTCAAATATTCAGGATACACTACTTTTTTATTGAAAACATTCATATTGCAGGTTTCTTTTTGGATAGGTTTAGGAATAGGTTGTTTTTTAGAAAAAGGGGAATCAATATCTAATTGATATTTAGACATAATAAGCAATTGGTTCCATAGTTTAAAAAAAGGAATTGATTTATGAAATTTAGGATAAGTAGAACTTGTCATTAATTTCATAATACCCCATGCATAACGATTTCTTTTTTTTCTATTTTTTATTTGTATTGCGTAGTCTATCATTTTATGAATATTTCTACCATACTCTGGGATCACCAATTTGATACGATTTGTATTGTATTCCATAGTTTAAAGTTTATTTATTTTCGTTATAATAAGATGTTTTATCTAAAGTCCAAAGATTTCTTTTTGAAAAAAGCTTTTTTCTTACTTGACAAAAGCGATTCAAACAGAATATACAATGAATATGAGAACAAGCTTCAACGTGAACTGATAATTCTACTTTAGATCCAAATTCATTTTTTGTTAACTGAGTTAATTTTTTTACTTCTTCATTAGCTTCTTTGACGTTAAAAAACCATGGAACAATTAGATGACAATCTATATGCAACGCACTCCCATATTTAATGATTTTTAAATGGTGAAGATCAATCCAATGAATATCTCTTTTTTCATTTAGGTAAAATGATAATTTTTTCAAAAGTTTTTTATCATATTCATCCATAATTCCAGCTGCAGCATTCCTCAGTAATTTGAATCCTGTATACAAAATTATGGATGAAAAAATAATAGAAATAATAGGATCTATCCATGTACATTTGGTTATATTTAATAGAATTAATCCTACAACTATTCCAAAAGTAGAATAAGTATCGATTTGAAGATGTTTTCCGCTAGCTATTAATGTTATAGCTCCATTTTTCTGGCCTATTTTACAAGCCAAAAAGCCTAGTAAATAATTAATAATTCCGGTAAAAGACATCAAAAGTAAACCATAATTTAATTTTGATAAAATAATTTCATGTATGTTATATTTAATACGTATAAAAGTGTTTGTAAAAACAGTAACCCCGACTATAGAAATTAAAACACCTTCTATAGCTGTTGATATAAATTCTATTTTACCATGTCCATATGGATGATTTTTATCCTTAGGTAAAGAGGATATATAAAGACTACATAATCCAATAAAACCACTAATAATGTTAATGAAACTTTCTATCGCATCGCTAAATATAGATAGAGAAGAAGTTATATTCCAAGTGATTAGTTTTATGAAAAAGAAAATAATCGCCACAAAACAAATTATTTTCTGATAATAAAAATTTAATTTAACTTTTTCTGAATCATCCATAATTGTTGTTATGAGTAAATAACAAGTTTATTCAATTTTATCAAAATTCTTTTTTCTCCCAGTTTTTGAAATTTTATTAAGGCTATTTTATTTTGATTTTGTAGTTCTATATCTAGAATGGTCCCTACTCCAAAATCTTTGTGAAAAATTTTTACTCCTTTTTTAATTCCTAAATATTTATAATTTTCATTTTCATGATTATGAAAATGATTTAAAGAACGAATTTCTTTTTTTTTTGATATGATATGATTTTCTATATCAACAAAATTTTTATTAAGTTCGTTAATGAAACGACTAGGAAGATTTTTTTTTTTTTCTCCCCATATAAATCTATATTTTGCATAAGTGAGTATTGCTTTTTTTTGAGCTCTAGTTAAAGCAACATAAAATAAACGACGTTCTTCCTCTATTTTTGTAGGATTTTCAAAATTTGATTTAGATGGAAATAAATTTTCTTCTAATCCAACAATAAAAATAATGGGAAACTCTAAACCCTTAGATAAGTGAACTGTCATTAATGAAACTTTATTTGTTTCATTTTTTTTATGATCAATATTTTCATTCATTTCCAAATAAAAACATTGCAAAAAACCAGACAAACTTGTATCTCCATTTTTTTTCAATTCTTTTTGTTCTTTTACGTGTTGATATATATTATGAAGTATGTATTGAAAATCGTTATTATCATAATTTTTAGAATTTTCTTTCAATAAAAAACTTACCAAATTTTTTGCTATTATATATGCGTTATCTTGTTCTATCCGTAATTTTTCTATTGTAGAAATTACACTTATAAATCTGTTTTTTGTTTTATTATTAATTTTTAATAAATATTGATAATTTTCGATATTCTTTATGATGTTATAAACTGTGATCCCTTTTTTTTTAGATAAGTTTAATATATTATTTACTATTTTGGGGTTTCCTTTTTTTATAATACGGAATAAAGATTCTTCGTCATTGGGGTTCACAATAACTCTAAGATAAGCTAAAAAATCTCGAATTTCTTTTCGTTTTTCAAATGATATAGATCCATATACATGATATGGAATATTTTTTTTTTTTAGTGAATATTCTATAATATGTGATTGTATATTAGCTCTATAAAGAATAGCAAAATTTTCAAATTGAAAATTTGTTTTTTCTTTTATTAAAAGAATAGAAGAAGCAACATATTCTGCTTCTTCTAATTCAGAATTAGCACAATATATTTTTATTTTTTCTCCTTTTTCATTATTTGTCCATATTTTTTTTAAAATTTGATTTTTATTAAAAGAAATAATGTTATTAGAAGCTTGTACTATGTGATTAGTAGAGCGATAATTTTGTTCAAGACGAAAAATTTTAACATTTTTATAATCAAGATGAAAATTTAAAATATTTGAAATGTTAGCACCACGAAAAGCATAAATACTTTGAGCATCATCTCCTACTACAAAAATATTTTTATGCTGAAAAGCTAAATTTTTTATAATAGTATATTGAGAAAAATTGGTGTCTTGATATTCATCAATTAATATGTATTGAAATTTTTTTTGATATGCTTTAAGAACATTTGGAAAATAAAAAAATAAATGATTCGTATGAAGTAATATGTCATCGAAATCTAATACATTTGCTTGAAAACAACGTTTTGTATAAGATTTATAAATTTTTGTAAAAAGCTCTAATTCCTTGTCTTTTTCTAACTTTTTTTTATTAAAATTAAAGTAGTACAAATTATTTTTATACTCAGAAATTTTTTTTCTTATATTTTTATAATTCAAGTATGTGTTTATATTTATGTTTTCTAATATTTTTTTTATAATACTTTCTGAATCTTTGTGGTCATAAATAGTATAATTCGATTTTAATCCTAACCAATGAGATTCTTTTCTTAAAATACCCGAAAATATAGAATGAAAAGTCCCTATGGTTATTTGATCAAAATTTGTTTTATCCACCATCATATTATAAATACGATTTTTCATTTCTATAGCAGCTTTTTTGGTAAAGGTCAAAGCCAATATCCTGGAAGGAGATATTCCTATGTTTTGAATCATATGAACAATACGATGTGTAATAACACGAGTTTTTCCTGCCCCTGCTCCAGCAATAACTAATACTGGCCCATTAATGGTTTCTATAATCTTTCGTTGAGAACTATTTAAATAATTCATGAATTTACTTATTTATAAATTTTTAATTTATTTTTATAGTATTCATAAAAAATATTTTTTTCGTTATTCAAAAAATTAGGGTTTTCTTTAAAAAAATTTCTAGCGATTGGAAAAACTTCCTTGATTAATTTATAATCTTTGATTAAATCTATGATGCGGAAATGACTTTTTCCACTTTGTTTAGTTCCTATTAAATCTCCACCACCACGTAATTTTAGATCTTCTTTCGCTATTTCTAATCCTTTATTTGTTTCACACATTTTTTTGATTCTGAAAACACCTTCTACACTGATTTTATGATTAGTAATAAGAATACAATAACTTTGATGACCCCCTCTTCCTACCCTTCCTCTTAATTGATGTAATTGAGATAAACCAAAACAATCTGCATTTTCTATCAAAATAACTGATGCATTGGGGACATTGACTCCCACTTCTATAACTGTAGTTGATATTAAAATTTTAGTTTTTCCACGTAAGAATCGATCAATTTGGATATTTTTATCCTGAAAATTCATTTCTCCATGTAAAATTCCAATTTCATTTTTGAAATTTTTAAATCTTTCCCTAATTTCTTGATATCCTTTCATTAAATTTTTATACTTTAAAGAAGTATTTATAGTAGGATATATAATATAAATTTGTCTACCTTTTGAGATTTGATCTTCTATTATTTTTAAAGCTTTATCCCGATTTTTATTCCAAAAATGAACAGTTTGAATAGGTTTTCTTCCTAAAGGCAATTTTTTTATAATAGAAATATTTAAATCATGATAAATAATTTTTGCTAATGTTCTAGGAATAGGAGTAGCAGTCATAATTAAAATATGAGGAGGTTTATTGTCTTTTTTCCAAATTTTTTCTCTTTGTTCTACTCCAAAACGTTGTTCTTCATCTATTATTGCTAATCCCAGATTTTTAAACTGAAGTCTTTCTTGAATTAAAGAATGTGTTCCGATTACAATAGAAATCTTTTTTTTCAATATATCGCGATAAAGAGATTTTCGTATAGAATTAGAAATAGAACTTGTCAATAAAGCTACTTTAATTCCTATTTTTGAAAACATTTTACTTATATAATAATAATGTTGTATAGCTAAAACTTCAGTAGGAGCCATTAAACAAGACTGAAAGCCATTATCCAAAGCGACTAGCATTGATAATACAGCTATAATCGTCTTTCCACATCCCACTTCTCCTTGTAATAATCGCTTCATTTGAGTTGGTTTTTTCAAATCATGCCATATTTCTTTAAATACTTTTTTTTGTTCTCCTGTTAAAGAAAAAGGTAAAAAATACTTGTAAAAAGTATGAAAATTCTTACCTAATTTTGTAAAAGGATAACTATATGTAACTTTTTTTTTATATAAAAAAAATAATTTTAATAGAAATAATTCTTCAAATTTCAAAGAATATTGTGCTTGTAGCAATAAATCCCAAGATTCTGGAAAATGAATTTGAATTAAAGCTTTTTTTCTTGGCATTAGTTTTTTATTAAGAAAATCTTGAAAAAAAAAATCGTTTATATTATTTCTTAATTCTCTGATAAGATTTTGTAATAAATTGATCATAAAGGAATTACTTATTCCTTTTTCCTTTAAATTTTTAGGTATAGAATATATAGGGAATATAGAATAACTCTTAGTTGAACATATTGAAGATGAAGAATAAAATTCTTTAATGTTTGGATGAATAATTTGAATTTTTTTTTGAAAATATTTTACTCTACCATAAACCATTACTGTAATATTTTTTGTTATGCTTCTTATAAAATTATTTTTTTTAAACCAAACTAATTCAACAAAACCTGTTTTATCCTCCAAATATGCTATTAACATTTTTCCTTTTTTATTTTTATAATTTATTTCTTCTACATTGGTTATTTTTCCTAACACTCGTATAAAATCATTATTGTTATTATTTGATAATTCTGATATATTGTTCAACGTGAACAAATGCATATATCCTTTTGGATAAAAAAAAAGTAAATCTTCATATGTGTAAAGGTTCAACTCAGTATTTAATAAATATGCTTTATTCAAACTTAATCCTTTTAAATACTTTAAAGATTTTTTTAGAATATTACAGAACATAAAAGAAGTGTAAATTATTTATAATCCGTTATAGTTATCACAAAAAATACTTAATTTTGTTGATTTTGAAGGACATTTAGCTCAGATAGGTTTAGAGCGCTACTTTGACAGAGTAGAGGACATCGGTTCAAATCCGATAATGTCCATATAATATAATACATAATTATTTATTAAGTTTTTTATGATCTTAATTACTATTGTTAGAGAAGGAGAATCAATTGATAAAGCTTTAAAAAAATGTAAAAAAAAATTTGACAAAACTCGCATTTTAAAAGAATTTAGAGAAAAGCAACAATATATCAAACCATCTGAAGGGAGAAGAAATGAAATATTAAGGGCGAAATATAGAGAACGTATGAAATTGAAAAAAGAAGAATAGACTTTCTTTTATTTTATGATACATAAAAAAACAAGAATTTATGGTTTGATAGGAAAAGATATTAAATATTCTTTTTCAAGAAGGTTTTTTTTAAAAAAATTTAAAAAAGAATTTATTGCTAATGCAGATTATAAAATTTTTGATATTCCAAAAATAGAAAACATATTGTTTATATTTCAAAATCCTTATTTGAAAGGATGTAATGTAACTATTCCATACAAAACAAGTGTTATTCCTTTTTTAAATAAAGTCATGCCTGAAGCAAAATCTATAGGATCTGTGAATGTGGTAAAAATTAATAAAAAACGCAAAATTGGTTTTAATACAGATGTTTTAGGTTTTGAACATTCTTTTAAAGAAGATCTAAAAAAATTGACAAATAAAAAAAATTTAAAAGCGTTAATTTTGGGAACTGGAGGTGTTTCTAAAACGATTTCATTTGTTTTAACCAAATTACAAATTTCACATCAATATGTTTCAAGAAAAAAAAATATGGGTTTTTTAGTTTATGAAGACATCAATAAAAATTTATTGAAAGAGTACAAAATTATTATTAATTGTACTCCTATAGGAACATATCCTAATATAAATTCATGTCCATCTTTACCATATCAATATATTTCTTCCCAACATTATTTTTATGATCTCGTTTATAATCCCAATAAAACTCTATTTTTAAAAAAAGCAGAAAAAAATGGAGCTTTAATCAGAAATGGATTAGAAATGTTATATATTCAAGCTGAGGAATCTTGGAATATATGGATAAATAAAATTCATGAAATATAAAGAAATTTTTATGGAAAGAGCCATACAACTGGCTAAAAACGGGTTAGGGTTTACATCTCCAAATCCTATGGTAGGTTGTGTGATAGAAAGAAATGGGATCGTTTTATCGGAAGGATGGCATTACAAAAAAGAAATATATCATGCTGAATTTTTAGCTATTAATAATGTAAAAAATAAATATTTATTTTTTGATTCTACTCTATATGTTACACTGGAACCATGTGTTCATTTTGGAGAAACACCACCTTGTGTTGATTTAATTATTAGAAACAATATACCAAAAGTAGTAGTGGGAATACAAGATCCTTGTGATAAAGTGAAAGGATTAGGAATAAAAAAATTAAGAAAATATGGAGTTGAAGTTATAGAAAATGTTTTGATAGATCAATGTCGTATTTTAAATAAGCGATTTTTTACTTTTCATGAAAAAAAACGTCCTTATATTATATTAAAATGGGCAGAAAGTAATGATGGTTTTATTCATTCAGAAAATAATAAAGGACACTGGATCAGTGGAATATATGCTAGGCAATTAAATCATAAATGGAGATCTGAAGAAGATGGAATTTTAGTAGGAAGAAAAACTGTATTAAATGATAATCCTAAGTTAAATGTTAGAAAATGGTTCGGAAAAAATCCTGTTAGAATTTTTATTGATCGAAAATTGAGTATTTCCAATTCTCATTTCATTTTAGATGGGACCCAATATACTATTGTGTTTACAGAAAAAAATAAGGAAAACCAAGAGAATATAGAATATGTTCAAATTTCTTTTGAAGAAAAAATAATAAATCAAATATTGAATTTTTTGTATAAAAAGAAAATATTATCTTTGATAGTGGAAGGAGGAAAAAAAACCTTAGAAAACTTTATAAAAGAAAATATTTGGGATGAATGTCGTATTTTCGTATGCGATATTGTATTAAAAAGCGGACTAAAAGCCCCCAAAATAGAAGGAATTGTATCAAAAAAAATGAATCTAAATAAAGATCAACTTATTATGAAATTGTCAATTTAAAAATTGAATTGTATCGATTTCATCTGCATAGTCTTCTAATTTTGGATATTGTGTTTTTCCAAAAAGGATTTCTTTTTCTAAAAAGTTTTTAGAGACTATACATTGTAGATTATTCTTATTTTTTAAATTTAAAATTGTTTTTTTTAACTGATTTAAATCATTATAAAATTCATAATAAACTACAGATATTGGATTATAAAAATTATTTTCTTCTTTGAAAATAAGAAAATGATTTTTTTGAAAAGATATTTTATTCATAGTATAGATAGATGAATAATATTTATAGTTATCTGTATACTTATAGTTTTTTGTAATATATTCAGATATAAATGATTTTTTTAATATCAAATTAAGGTTGTAATTATAAGGTATAAATATTTTTCCTACATTCCGACATCCTCTTCCTGAATAAGTTAACATGTCTTTATTTAAAGAAATTAATTCTTCTTCAGTTTCATTTCCTTGTAATACAGCTATAGAGCTTCTACTTTTTCTAAGTAAAACAGGAAATTTTCTAAAATAATATTCAAAATAACGAGCTGTATTATTATTTCCAGTAGCTATTACACAATCAAATTTTTCATGAAAAATATTTTTTGTAAACTTTATTTTATTTTTTAACATAGGTTTTTCATATATCATCATATTACACAAAAATGGAAGTAACAAATTATCTTCTTCAGACAATTTAATTATGATTTTGTGCCCTGATAAAATAACACACAAAAAATCATGTAATCCTATCATAGGAACATTTCCGGGCATAATAACAAGAATTTTTTTAGTTTTTTTTTTTGTAATAGAATATTTACTCATCCAATATTCTAATTTTTCTTTTTTAAGATTTTTGCTCCATTGACTAAATGTTATCAATAAATCTTCCATTCTAAACCAATCATTTGTAGTAGTTACTTTATTGATAGTTTTTTGAAAAGAAGAAAAAAACTTTTGGGAATATTTAGATAAACACTTTTTATGTACATAAAATTCATTAACTTCTCTTAAAAAAGATCCTATTTTATCAAAAGTTTTAATCATTTTTTATCAAAAGTTTTAATCATTATTTTTATTTTCATGTCTATAAAAATTACAGAAAAATGTATAAACTGTGGAGCTTGTGAACCTGAGTGTCCTAATCAAGCTATTTATGAAGGAGGAAAAAAATGGAGAATGTCAGATGGTACTTCTTTGAAGAAGAATGAAATATCGGATCCTACTATATTTTACGAACCCAAAAAAAAAGATATATATTTTATTGTCCCAGAAAAATGTACTGAATGTGTAGGATTTTATGATGAGCCACAATGTATGATGATTTGTCCAGTTCAATGTTGTGTACAAGATCAAGATAATTATGAAAATAAAAAGGAACTTATTAAAAAAAAGAATTTTCTGCACGAGGGGTTTAATTAAAAATTTATAATGTCATACATCCATAATGGAAGAAACAGGGAAATCAGATGTCAATTTTCATTGGAATTTATTTTTAAATCAAGAATATCGTAAACCTTATTTTATAAAATTATTAAAAATTATAAAAATTGAATATAATAATTTTGTTTGTTTTCCTAAACAAGAGAATATACTTTCTTGTTTAAAATATTGTTCTTTTCAAAAGTTAAAAGTAGTTATTATAGGACAAGATCCTTACCACAAAGAGAATCAAGCTGATGGTCTTTGTTTTTCTGTATCACATGGAGTTTCTTTTCCTCCTTCATTGAAAAACATATTTATAGAAGTAAATAATTGTTTGAATTTGAAAAAAAATTTATATCCAGTTAGTGGATCTTTAATTCGTTGGGCTAAACAAGGAGTGTTATTATTAAATTCAATATTAACAGTTAGAAAAAACTGCCCTTTATCTCATAAAAATATAGGATGGGAATTTTTTACAGATCAAATAATACAAACTATTTCTAATCGAAAAAAAAATATTGTTTTTCTTTTGTGGGGAAAATATGCTCAGAAAAAAATACCTTTAATTAATTCTCATCAGCATCACTATATTTTAAAAACTTCACATCCTTCCCCTTTTTCCGTTCATATGGGGTTTTTTGGATCAAAACACTTTGAAAAAACTAACAGTTTTTTAAAAAAAATAGGAAAAAAAACTATTTGTTGGAATTAACATATATTTATGTATGTATGGAGCGATTTTCAAAATTTAGTTGAGCTGCTTCTTTGAATGCTTCGCTGAGAGTAGGATGGGGGTGACATATTCTATAAATATCCTCTGAAGAAGATCTAAATTCCATAGCGACAGATGCTTCCATAATCATGTCTGCTGCATGATCTCCAATGATATGAACCCCTAATATTTCATCTGTATTTTTGTGAGAAATCATTTTTAGAAAACCATCTGTGCAGCCACTTGTACGAGCTCGTCCTAATATTTTCATAGGAACAATTCCTATGTTATAGGCTATTTTATTTTTTTGAACTTCATTTTCTGATTGTCCAACACTGGCTACTTCAGGATAAGTATAAATTACTGATGGGATTAAATCATAATTTAATTTACTTGGTTTTTGTCCTACTATATGTTCTACTGCATATAGTCCCTCTTCTTCAGCTTTATGAGCCAACATTTTTCCTCCTACAACATCTCCTATAGCATATATGTTGTCAATAGAAGTTTGTAGATCATCATTTACAAGTATAAATCCTTTTTTACTTGTTTCAATTCTTATGTTTTCTAAACCTAGATATTTTGTATACGGAATTCTTCCTATTGATAATAAACAATAATTTCCTGTTAGTTTAATTTTTTTTCCATCATGATACTTTGCAACAACAGATATTTCTTCATGATTTTCTTTTAAAATATTGGTAACAGATAATGAGGTTTCTATTTGTATGGAAGATTTTTCTAATATTTTTTGCATTTCTTTACTCAAGGAATCGTCCATATTTGATATGATTTTATCCATAGTTTCTATAATAATAATTTTACTTCCTAATCTATTAAAAATAGAACCTAACTCTAATCCAATTATTCCCCCTCCAATGATTATTAATTTTTTTGGAATTTCTTTTAAATGAACAGCTTCTGTGGAAGAAATAATTCTATTTTTTATATCAAAATTCAAGTAAGGGAAACATAAAGGTTTAGATCCTGTGGATATTATACAATATTTAAATTGTATTTCTTCTTTTTTTTGCAACGATTCACTATCTGTTAGATCCAGAATGTTTTCTGTTTTAAATGAACCTATCCCTTGATATAAATCAATTTTGTTTTTTTTCATTAAATATTTTATTCCATTATTTATATTTCTTACAACTTCATTTTTCCTATCCATTATTTTTTTGAAATCAAAAAATAATTTTTCAAAAAAAATACCATGTGAATGATAATTATTTTTAGCTAAAAAAAAATATTTTGAAGAATCTAGAAGAGATTTAGAAGGAATACAACCTACATTTAAACATGTTCCACCTAATTCTTGATATTTTTCTATAATGGCAGTACGAAGGCCTAATTGACTTGCCCTAATTGCTGAAACATATCCTCCTGGTCCAGAACCAATAACTACGAGATCATATAAATTATTCATTACAAAAATATTTTACATAAAGTTACATAACATTACATATTTAACACATACGCGAAGATAAGTGGAGCAACTATAGTTGCATCTGACTCAATGATGAATTTTGGGGTATCTTTATCTAGTTTCCCCCAAGTTATTTTTTCATTAGGAATAGCCCCGGAATAAGATCCATAACTAGTTGTTGAATCAGAAATTTGACAAAAATAAGACCAAAATGGAGTAGGATGAAATCCTATATCTTGAGATAACATAGGAACTACACAAATAGGAAAATCACCTGAGATTCCACCTCCAATTTGGAAAAAACCTATTTTATGTTTGATTGATTCTTTTTGATACCATTTCGCTAAATACATCATATATTCTATTCCATTTTTTACAAGAATAGGTTGAAATATTTTTTTTATACAAAAAGAAGCAAAAATGTTTCCTATTGTACTATCTTCCCATCCTGGAACTATTATAGGGATATTTTTTTTTGCTGCAGCTAATACCCAACTGTCTTTTGGGTCTATGTTATAATAAGGATTTAAAATATTTTCTAATAATAGTTGATAAATGTATTCATGAGGAAAATAACGTTTTGATTTTTCTTTAGCTCTCATCCATACTTTTAACATATGTTTTTGTAATTCTTTAAAAGCTTCATCTTCTGGTATGCAGGTATCTGTTACCCTATAATAACCTTTTTTTAAAAAATTTTTTTCATCATCAGGAGTTAAATCTCTATAATGAGGAATTTTTTTATAATAAGAATGAGCTATTAAATTTAATATATCTTCTTCTAAATTAGCTCCTGTACAAGAAATAATATGGACTTGATTTCTTCGTATCATTTCGGATAATATTTTTCCTATTTCTGCAGTACTCATCGCTCCCGCCAATGTGATCATCATTTTTCCATTATTCTGAATATGATATTTATATGCCTTAGCTGCTTTTGATAAAGTCAAAGCGTTAAAATGAAGAAAATATTTATTAATAAAATAAGTAATAGGAGAGTCTTTCATAGTTTTTATTATTTTATCTAGCTATTTGTACAGCTCTAGTTTCTCTAATCACTGTTACTTTAATTTGACCAGGATAAGTCATTTCGTTTTTTATTTTTTCTGTTATATCACAAGATAATTGAAAAGCCTTTTTATCATCAATTCTATCGCTTTCAACTAATACACGTAATTCTCTTCCTGCTTGTATAGCGAAAGCTTTGTTGACTCCATCAAAACTTAACGCTATATCTTCCAAATTTTTTAACCTTTTTGAATAAGATTCAAAAGAATTTCTTCTTACTCCAGGACGAGCTCCACTAATAGAATCTGAAACTTGTA
Source organism: Blattabacterium cuenoti (assembly GCF_014251815.1). Classification (GTDB taxonomy): domain Bacteria; phylum Bacteroidota; class Bacteroidia; order Flavobacteriales; family Blattabacteriaceae; genus Blattabacterium; species Blattabacterium cuenoti_E. The sequence continues at coordinate 486,357 of NZ_CP059202.1, read as the reverse complement.
CTATGGGCGATATTAATACTTTCATTTCTATTTCATCATGATGTGATCCGATCGCATTACAAACTTCTATATTTTCTCCGTATTTTTCTGCCCATTGCATTCCTAGAATTGCATGAGGAAGTTCAGATTCATTTTCAGGGACTTTTCCTATATCATGTAATAATCCAGCACGTTTTGCTAATTTAGAGTTTAATCCTAATTCAGAAGCTAATATTCCTGATAAATGGGCTACTTCACGAGAATGTTGTAAAAGATTTTGTCCATAAGAGGAACGATATTTCATTCTTCCTACCATTCTGATCAATTCTGGATGTATTCCATGAATCCCTAAATCTATAATGTTTTTTTTTCCTACCTCTATTATTTCTTCTTCAATTTGTTTTTCTGTTTTTGACACTATTTCTTCGATTCTAGCTGGATGTATTCGTCCGTCTATAACTAATTTATGAAGAGCTAATCTAGCTATTTCTCTTCGTATAGGATTAAAACAAGATAAAAGAATTGCTTCTGGAGTATCATCTACAATAATTTCTACTCCAGTTGCTTTTTCCAAGGCTCTTATATTTCTTCCTTCCCGTCCAATTATACGACCTTTAACATCATCTGATTCTATATTAAAAACGGATACAGCATTTTCAACGGCTTGTTCTGTTCCAATTCTTTGAATAGCTTGAATAACAATTTTTTTAGCCTCCATTTTTGCGGTCAATTGTGATTCTTCTATAATATTTTGTATATGGGTTTGTGCTTTTACTTTGGCTTCTCCTTTAAGAATTTCAATTAATTCGTTTTTAGCTTCTTCAGAAGAATAATTGGATATTTTTTCAAGTAATTCTACTTGTTGAATATGCATATATTCAAATTCTTCTTGTTTTTTTTTAAGAATTTTATATTTTTTTTCGTAATCATGTATTTGTGCTTCTAAACGGTTATTTTTTTTAAAATAAATTTCTATTTCTTTCGATAATCTATTTTCTTTTTCTCTTGTTTTATTTTCTATATCAATTATTTTTTGTTCTCTTAAATAAACATCTTTTTCATGTTTAGATTTAAGTTCTGTAAATTTATCTTTTGCTTGAAGGATCTTCTTTTTTTTTATAGATTCTCCTTCTTTTTCTGCATTTTTTATAATTTTTTTTGCTTGAAAGTTAGCTTTTTCTAATAATTGAATATATTTTTTTAATATAGTTTTTTTTCCAAAAAAATAACATGTAATAATTCCAATCATAACCCCCATTAAAACCGAAAATCCAACATTTATTTTCATATTCACTCAATTTAAATAAAAATAAAATAGACATTTTAATAACATTTATCTCACAAAAGCTATAAAATTTATCTTTAATGAAGACTTTAAAATATTTTCATTAACCCCCAATAAATATACAAAATTAAAGATGAGTTTTTTTATTAAGATATATTTTTAACAAACGGAATTTGAATACATTATATAATACATTATATTATATATTTGTTTAAAAATTTTATCATAGATAGATGAAACGAGTATATTTGGATAATGCAGCTTCTACTCCAATAAGAAAGGAAGTTTTGAAAGTTATGATAAACACATTAAAATACTCCCCGGGAAATCCTTCTTCTATGCAACATAGTTATGGAAGAGATGCTCGTTCAATTTTAGAGGAATCTAGAGTTTGTATTGCTAAAAATATTAAAGCATCTCCTTCTGAGATTATTTTTACTTCAGGAGGAACTGAAGCCAATAATCTCGTATTAAGATCTTCGATATTAGATTTAGGAATAAAACATATTATAAGTTCTAAACTAGAACATCCATCTGTCTTACAAACAATTTTAGATCTCTCTGTGAGACACAAAATCTCTGTAAGTTTCGTTTCAAATAATGAAAAAGGAATATTAGATTTTAATAATATGGAAGAAATGTTAAAAAAGAATATATGGAAAAAAACACTTGTAAGTTTAATGTATGCTAATAACGAAATTGGAAATTTATTAGAAGTAAATCAAGTATTCTTTTTATGTAAAAAATATAATGCTTATTTTCATTCAGATACTATACAAGTTATAGGAAATATTCCTATTAATATGGAGGAATCATCCTTTGATTTTGCTACTGCAAGTGCACATAAGTTTTATGGACCAAAAGGAATAGGTTTTGCTTTTATAAGAAGTGACATTTTGAAAAAAATGAAACCTTTTATAACAGGTGGAGTTCAAGAACATGGAATTCGTTCAGGGACAGAAAACATATATGGAATTTCCGGATTATCAGAAGCTTTACGATTATCTTATTGTAATTTTTCTAGTCATATAAAAAAAATACAAAATTTAAAATATTATTGCATTTCAGAATTGAAAAAAATAATTCCCAATGTTATTTTTAATGGATTATCATGTTCTCCTGACAAGAGTATTCCTTCTATATTGAATTTTTTATTTCCTACAAAAAAAGATTATTTGTTCTATTTTCATTTAGATCTAATGGGTGTTTCTGTTTCTAAAGGTAGTTCTTGTAATAGCAGTAATCAAAAAGTATCTCATGTGATTCAATCTATAATAACAAATAAATATTTATTAAACCAAACAATGCCTATAAGAATTTCTTTTGGAATTTTTAATGAAAAAAAAGATGTAGATTTACTCATAAAAGCATTGCGAAAAATTAGAAATTAAAATAATATTTGTGAAATAAATATTTCATATATTTCAACGTAAAAACAAACTATAATTTGTGAATCATTACAATTTTTTTTCTTCTTCTGTTGGAAGAAAAACAGTTATGGCTATTACAGGATTTTTTTTAATGATTTTTTTATTATTGCATTTGAGTGTGAATCTATTTCTTTTTTCAGGAGAAAAAGCTTTTAATCAAGCTGTTTTTTTTATGAGAAAAAATATTATTATTCGAATAATGGAATATGTTCTTGCTACAGGTTTTATTGTTCATATTTTATTAGGAGTTAAATTACATTTGGATAATAAAAAAATAAAAGGAGAAGTTGATTATGCCATGAATTCTTATTCTAATACGACATTTAGTAGTCGTACAATGGTATATACAGGAATTTTAATTTTATGTTTTTTGATCTTACATCTTATCCATTTTATGATTCCTATGAAGTTTTCAAATCATAATTATTTAATTTCTGATTACAATATAGTTGTTTCTTTATTCAAAAATCCTTTTTATACATTTGTATATGTATTTTCATTTTTAATTTTAGGCATTCATTTGAATCATGGATTTCAGTCTTCTTTTCAATCTTTAGGCCTATCTAATGAAAAAAGATTGATTTGGATACAAAGATTAGGGTTTTTATATATATGGTTTATTTGTATCGGTTTTTCTATTATTGCCATTTGGTTTTTTTTAATGAATGAATAAATCTGTTTTTATAATATTTTTTCGATGATAACTACCTTTAAGTTGAATTCAAAAATTCCAGTAGGGTCATTAGATCATAAATGGAAAAATCATAAATCCACTTTAAAATTAGTATCCCCTAACAACAGATCAAATATAGAAATCATTGTTGTGGGAACAGGTCTTTCTGGAGGTTCAGCCGCTGTTTCTTTATCAGAATTAGGATATAAGGTAAAAGCTTTTTGTTACCAAGATTCCCCAAGAAGAGCTCATTCTGTAGCTGCACAAGGGGGAATTAATGCGTCTAAAAATTATAAAGGAGATAACGATTCTGTTTATCGACTTTTTTATGATACAATTAAAGGTGGAGATTATAGATCTAGAGAAGAAAATGTTTATCGTTTAGCAGAAATATCTTCTAATATAATAGATCAGTGTGTGGCTCAAGGTGTTCCATTTGCTCGTGATTATGCCGGGTATTTGGAGACTAGATCTTTTGGTGGGACTAAAGTTTCTAGAACTTTTTATGCTAAAGGACAAACAGGACAGCAACTTTTATTAGCATGCTATTCATCTATGTCTAGACAAATAGGAATAGGGAGAATCAAAATGTACAATCGTCATGAAATGTTAGATTTAGTTATTGTGGATGGAGCAGCTAAAGGGATTATTGCCAGAAATCTTATTTCTGGAGAAATTGAGAGACATGCTGCGCATGCCATAGTCATAGCTTCAGGGGGATACGGAAATATATTTTTTTTGTCTACTAATGCAATGGGATCTAATGCAAGTGCTATATGGAAAGTTCATAAAAAAGGAGGATTTTTTGCAAATCCTTGTTATACTCAAATACATCCTACTTGTATTCCCGTACATGGAAACTATCAATCCAAATTAACGTTAATGTCTGAATCGTTAAGAAATGATGGTAGAATATGGGTACCCAAAAAATTGGAAGATGCAGTTTCCATACGAAATGGGGACAAAAAACCTGAGGATATAAATGAAGAAGATAGAGATTATTATCTTGAAAGACGTTATCCTTCATTTGGAAATCTTGTCCCAAGAGATGTAGCTTCTAGAGCAGCTAAAGAACGTTGTGATAAAGGTTTTGGAATAGAAAATAATGAAAATCAAGAAGGTGTGTTTTTAGATTTCAGTTTTTCTATAAAAAAGTATGGGAAAGAAAGAGCAAATGAGCTCGGAATTAAACAACCCAATAAAAATAAATTAGGAAAAGAAATAATGGAATCTAAATATGGAAATTTATTTCATATGTATGAAAAAATAACCAATAGTGATCCTTACCAAGCTCCTATGAAAATTTATCCAGCAGTACATTATACAATGGGTGGATTATGGGTTGATTACAATTTGATGTCATCTATTCCTGGATGTTATGTTATAGGAGAAGCTAATTTTTCTGATCATGGAGCCAATAGACTTGGAGCTTCTGCATTGATGCAGGGATTGGCTGATGGATATTTTATTTTACCATATACCATAGCGGATTATTTATCTGAATCTATTGCAGAGAAAATCTCTACAAAACATATAGCTTTCCAATTAGCAGAAAAAAATGTAAAAAATAGAATTCAAAAATTTATTCAAAATAATGGAAATGTTCCTGTTGATTTTTTTCATAAAAAACTTGGAAATATTATGTGGAAATATGTAGGAATGAGTAGAAATCATATGAATTTATGTAAAGCTATAAAAAATATACAAGAACTTAGAAATGAATTTTGGAAAAATGTTTTTGTTCCCGGAAATATTGATGATGGATTAAATTATGAATTAGAAAAAGCTGGACGTGTAGCGGATTTTTTAGAATTGGGAGAATTGATGGCTATGGATGCTTTAAATCGAAAAGAATCTTGTGGAAGTCATTTTCGTGAAGAATATCAAACAAAGGAAGGAGAAGCTCTTCGTGATGATGTTCATTATAAGTATGTATCTATATGGGAACATAAGGAAAATCATCCTATTAGTGATGAAATGATACATAAAGAAGATTTAGATTTTACTTTTGTAAAAGTAGAATCACGTTCTTATAAATAAAACATAATATTCTATGAATAAACTTATGAAGTTTAAGTTAAAAATATGGAGACAAAAAAATTGTAAGGAAAAGGGATATTTTAAAACTTATCAAATAGACAATATATCTCCTAATAGTTCATTTTTAGAAATGTTAGATCTTTTGAATAATCAAATATTATTATGCAATAAAAAAGAGAGTGAACCTATATCTTTTGATCACGATTGTCGTGAAGGAATTTGTGGAATGTGTTCTTTGTATATTAATGGTAGAGCTCATGGTCCCGATAATTTAATTACCACTTGTCAACTTCACATGCGTCATTTTCATGATGGAGAAACTATATATGTGGAACCTTGGAGGGCGAAACCATTTCCTATAATTAAAGATCTTATTGTAGATAGATCTTCTTTTGATAGAATTATTATATCAGGTGGATATATATCTGTAAATACATTTGGAAAGACAATAGATGGGAATATGATTCCAATTCCAAAAGATCAAGCGGATAAATCTTTTGATGCAGCTACGTGTATTGGTTGCGGGGCATGCGTAGCTGCATGCAAAAATAGATCGGCCATGCTGTTTGTTTCAGCAAAAGTTTCACAACTTGCTTTATTGCCTCAAGGAAAAATAGAAAGAAAAAAAAGAGTTATGAATATGATAAATCAAATGGATGAAGAAGGGTTTGGAAGTTGTACTAATACTAGAGCATGTGAAGTTGAATGTCCAAAAGGAATATCTACAGAATATATTTCTTTAACAAATCGTGAATATATTCGATCATTTATTACTTAATTATGGAATATCTAGATTTTGAAAAACCGATACAAGAAATTCAGGATCAATATATTAATTGTGTATTAATAGAGAAAAAGAGTGGAATAAATATGAAAGAAGTTTGCAGTCAATTGCAATTGAAATTGGAAAAAACCATTAAAAAACTACATAGTAATCTAACTCCTTGGCAAAGAGTACAATTATCAAGACATCCAAACAGACCTTATACTTTAGATTATATTTCTTATATAACGAAAAAAGATTCTTTTATAGAATTACATGGAGATCGTCATTTTGGTGATGATAAAGCTATGGTCGGAGGTTTTGGAAAAATAGAGAATCATGTTTTTATGCTAATTGGTACTCAAAAAGGAAAAAATACTAAGGAAAGACAGTATAGAAGATTTGGGATGCCTAATCCTGAAGGATATAGAAAAGCTTTACGTCTTATGAAATTAGCAGAAAAATTTGAAAAACCTGTAGTGACTTTTATTGATACACCAGGAGCTTTTCCGGGAATTGAAGCGGAAACAAGAGGCCAAGGAGAAGCCATAGGTAAAAATATTTATGAAATGATGTGTTTAAAAGTACCTATTATTGTGTTGATTATAGGAGAGGGAGCTAGTGGAGGTGCTTTGGGGATAGGGATAGGAGATAAAGTGGCGATGATGGAAAATTCCTGGTTTTCTGTTATTTCTCCTGAAAGTTGTTCTACAATACTTTGGGGAAATCGTGATAATAAAGAAAAATCAGCAGAAGCATTAAAATTGACAGCAGAAAACATGTATAAATTAAATCTTATAGATGATGTTATTAAAGAACCTTTAGGAGGAGCTCATTTTTGTCCAGAAAAAGCTTTTAAATTTGTTAAAAAACAAATTGTTAAGTATTATAAGCAATTATCTGAAATGAATATAGAAACTCTTATTGAAAAAAGGAAAAATAAGTATATTTCTATTGGTTTTTTTGATGAATAAATTTTTATAATTACTTTATCCATATCCATAGCTGTTCTATTTATTATGTTTATTTAAAATAATTTTATGAATAATATTAGACAGGAAAAAACAAATCAATTTTATTTAGATTCAATAATGAAAAAAGGGAAAATTCCTCCTCAAGCATTAGATTTAGAAGAGGCTATAATAGGGGCTATTATGATAGATAAAAAAGGTTTGGATGAAGTTATTGATATCCTTTTTCCAGAAATTTTTTACAAAAAAGAACATCAAGAAATATTTTTTGCAATACAAAAATTGTATCATAATTCTAAACCAGTAGATTTGTATACTGTTTTGAATGAACTTAGAAAAATAGAAAAACTGGAATCAATAGGAGGAGAATTATATTTAATTGGATTAACACAAAAAGTTATTTCTTCTGCACATATAGAATATCACAGTCGTATAGTTATCCAAAAATTTATTTTAAGAAAATTAATTAGTATATCTTCTAATATTATTAAAAAATGTTATGAAGATAGTACAGATGTTTTTGATCTTTTAGATTATGCTGAATCAAAATTATTTGAAATAAATCAAAAATATTTAATAACAAAAAAATATGAAACGACTCAAGGTCTTATACAAAAAGCTATTGAAAAAATAAAAAAAACGGAAAAAGAAGGGTTAAGCGGAATTTCTTCTGGATTTCATAGACTAGATAATATTACTTCTGGATGGCAGAATTCTGATTTAATCATATTAGCTTCTAGACCTGGAATGGGTAAAACCACTTTTATGTTATCTATGGTGAAAAATGTAGTAGTAGATCAAAAGATTCCCATTATAATTTTTTCATTAGAAATGTCTTCTATTCAATTGATTACAAAGTTAATTTCGTCAGAAACCGGCATTTCTTCAGAAAAAATGAAAAGAGCAAATTTATCTCAATTAGATTGGGAACATTTGCTAAAAAAAACAAAAACATTGAAAAATGCCCCTTTATTTATAGATGATACACCTTCTTTATCTATATTTGGTTTACGTGCAAAATGTCGTCGGTTAATATCACAACATGGAATTAAATTGGTATTTATAGATTATATGCAATTGATGGGAATTCATGATCCTGGTTCTGGTTCTAGAATCCAAAATAGAGAACAAGAAATATCAGTTATTTCTAGAAGTCTGAAATCTATAGCTAAAGAACTTGATATACCAATAATAGCTTTATCTCAATTATCTAGAGCGGTAGAAACTAGAGGAGGAAGTAAACGACCTGTATTATCTGATTTACGGGAATCAGGAGCTATTGAACAAGATGCAGATATAGTTTTATTTATTTATAGGCCTGAATACTATGGATTTAAAATTTGGGATTCAGATGAAGATAATGACTCTTGCATAGGACAAGCAGAAATTATAATTGCAAAACATAGAAATGGGGGGTTAGATAAATTTCGTTTAAAATTTATAAGTGATCAAGCTCAATTTGTAAATTTAGAAGAAAAAGAAGAAACTTCATTAGCTTGGGAAGAAGATTATAAAAAAAATGTTCTTGATAAAGAAAATTTTCTTATGTCTCCCCCTTATATAGATTTTAATGATGAAGACATTTCTAATGAAAAAATTATAGATTAAAAAAATAAAATTGAATTTTGAATGGTTTTTTTCCAAAAAAACAATTTGGGAAGATTGTAGAAGAAATAAAACTCTCCGTACGATAGTAATCATAACGCAAACAACAATAATTTTTAGCTTAATTGTAGCTATTTTGACTTTTTCTATTGGATTTGGATTTAAGGAAATTATAAAAAATAAACTATTAAATGTTAAAGGACAAATTATTTTGCAGAAAGAGAATTTGAAAGGAAATTATTCTTCCTTTTCTATTAAGAAAAAAAATTTTTTTCAATCTAATTTAGTTAGACAAATTCATGGAATTGCCGAAAATGATGTTATTATTTCTACAAATCAAAAAACAGATAGGTATATATTTAAAGGATTATACGAAGATTATAATCCTGTTTTTTTTCAATATTTCTTAATTAGAAAAAATTTTTTTCATAAAAAATTTTTGTATAGTCATAATATTATTTTATCCAAAAAAATATCCTTATCATTAGGATTAAATATTGGATCCAATGTTAAAATTGGTTTTTTATCAAAAGATAAAAAAGGAAATCCTGTTATTATTTCTAAAAAATTTAGAATTTCTGATTTATATGAAACAGGAATACCAGAATTTGATAATGTATATATTATTGGAAATATAGAATCTATTCAAAAAATTTCCGGATGGAAAAAAGATTTAGTAGAAAAATTTGAAGTTTTTGTATCCTATGAAAATATCAATAAAAAAATTTATAATAAAATACCTAATCAATTTTCAATAAAAACTATTCAAAATAGCCGTGATATTATAAAATGGATAAATATATTTGACATAAATATTATTGTTATTATTCTTATTATTTTTGTTTCCGTGACTATTAATACAGTTGTATTTATTTTAATACTTCTTTTAGAAAGAATCCGAACTATAGGAATTTTGAAAACTTTAGGAGCAAAAAATAAAGTTATACATAAAATATTTTTATATTATATTATACAAGTATTGACGCCTCCATTAATAATAGGGAACGGAATCGGAATTATTTTGTCAATAATACAAAAAAAATATCATTTAATATCATTAAATAAAACGGAATATTTCATTGATTTTGTTCCCATTTCTATAAACATCCATCATGTTATCATTATCAATTTATCTATTATTTTTATTTGTTTTATAACGCTATTTTTTCCTTCTTTATTTTTTATTAATAAAATATATCCCATAAAAGTCATAGAATTTGAATAAATCAAAAAATTTAATTTTGTATTTTTGTTTGTGATAAGAAAAATTCAATTAGTTTTTGACGCTTGTAAAATCTTCATCTGGAATAAGGGGAACATTAGGAGGAAAAGTTGGAAATAGTCTTACCCTCATAGATATAATTCAATTTTCAGCAGGATATGTTTCCTGGATGAAAAGGAAATATAAGAATAAGAAAAAATTTCTTATAATATTAGGTAGAGATGGTAGAATTTCTTCTGTTTTATTTCAACAATTTTTAATAATTACTTTTCAAAGTCTTGGAATAGATGTTATCAACATCGGATTATCTACAACTCCTACCATTGGGATATCCGTCATGAATGAAAAAGCAGATGGAGGTGTAATGTTAACGGCAAGTCATAATCCTAAAAACTGGAATGGATTAAAAATATTTAATTCTTATGGAGAATTTTTATCTGAAAAAGATTTTGAAAAACTGTTTTCTTTATCAAAAAAAAAATATTTTAGTTTTTCTTCTTATAAAAAATTAGGAAATATTTTTTATAAAGAAAATTATATTCAAAAACATATAGAAAAAATTCTTTCATTACCTATTATAGACAAAAACATTATTCAAAAAGCTAAACTAAAAATTGTAGTAGACGGAATTAATTCTACAGGAGGGATAGCAGTTCCTATTTTATTAAAATATTTGGGAGTTCATGTTATTAAAATGTATTGTGAACCTCATGGTGATTTTGTTCATAATCCAGAACCTATAAAAAAAAACTTAAGAGAAATCTGTAAAAAAGTTCCGAACATAAAAGCAGATTTAGGGATTTCTGTAGATCCTGATGTAGATCGCGTGGTATTTATATGCGAAAACGGAGATTTTTTTGGAGAAGAATATACTTTAGTATCAATAGCAGATTATGTTTTGGAAAATCAATTGGGTCCTGTTGTCTCCACTCTATCATCTTCTCATGCATTAAAAGATCTTTCCATTAAAAAAGGAGTCCCTCATTATTTTTCTCCTGTTGGAGAAACACATGTTGTACAAAAAATGAAAGAAATTCATGCTGTTATTGGAGGTGAAGGAAATGGAGGAATTATTTATCCTGATTTCCGTTATGGAAGAGATGCGTTAATTGGAATTGCATTATTTTTAACTCAAATAGCTAAATTAGATAATATTTCATTATCTAAATTAAAAAAAAGATATTCTAATTATTTTATGTCGAAAAAAAAAATTCGATTTTCTTCTCATGAAAAAGTTAAAATGTTATTAAAAACAATAACAAAAAAATATAAAGGAAAAGAAACAGATTTGAATGATGGAATTAAAATTTATTTGAAACATAATGAATGGATACATATAAGAAAATCGAATACAGAAAATATTATTAGAATACACACAGAAAGTGTTTCAAAGAAAAGAGCTGATTTTTTATCAAAAAATATCATACATGAAATAAAAAAAATCATGATTAATTAACTTATTAAAAAATCAAATTATGTTTCAAAATATTCTAAAATATGTAGAAGAGAAATTCTTGTCTAAAAATCATTTTACCCTTTTTCATTCAGGGGATACTATTACTGTTTTTTTTGAAATTAAAGAAGGAGAAAAAAAAAGAATTCAATCTTTTAAAGGAGTAGTTATCAAAAAACAAGGAAAAGGGTTAACAAAGACATTTACTCTTCGTAAAATAAGTTCAGGTATAGGAATTGAACGCATTTTTATTTTCAATCAACCTAATATACGAAAAATAGAGGTTCACAAAAAAGGAAAAGTTAGAAGATCTAAAATTTATTATTTTAGAAATCTAAAAGGAAAAAAAGCAAGAGTAAAAAGTTGAAAAGCGAAAAAAAGAGTACATGTATTCTTTTTTCGCTTTTTTTCTGCTTTACTTTACTTTTAAAATTCTATTTATTATTTTTATCGTTTTCTTCAGTTGTTACTTTTTCTTTTTCAGATGATGTATTGTTGTTATTATTGTTTTCCTCATTATTGTTTTTTGAGGATTCCTCGCTAGTTGTAGGAGGTGTGTTTGTGGTAGTGGAATCTGTTTGATTTTCATTGTTATTAGCTGTTTTTTCCTCTTCTGTTGTAGTAGAGTTACTCTCATTTTTATTTTTGTTGTTGCAACTAATGGTAAATAAAAATATTGCCAACAAGATCGTAGTGACTGTAATTCTTAATTTTTTCATCATAATCGATAGTGTTTCAGTTATTACATATTCTGGGCAAATTTATATAAAAATTTGGAATGAAAAAATATATCATTATTTGTATTTTTTTAAAATAGAGTATAACTAAATTATAATTTTCTTTTTAGGTTTGAAAATAAGAATATTATGTTATTTATTATAACTATAACAAAATTATTAAAATAAAAATTTATGTCTTTAAACAAAAAGATTTTAAAAAAAGAAGCTCTTACTTTTGATGATGTATTGCTCGTTCCTTCTTTCTCTTCAGTTCTTCCATCAGAAGTTTCTCTTAAAACTTATCTTACACCTGATATTACTATGAATATTCCCATATTAAGTGCTGCTATGGATACAGTGACTGAATCTTCTCTAGCTATATCTATAGCTAGAGAAGGAGGAATAGGGATTATTCATAAAAACATGAATATAAAAAATCAATCCGAAGAAGTTTATAGAGTCAAAAGGAGTGAGAGTGGAATGATAGATGATCCTATAACTCTTTCTAGAGATTCTACATTAAAATATGCTCAATATCTTATGGAAAAATTCAAAATTTCTGGGTTACCTGTTATAGAAAAAGATTATTCATTAGTTGGAATTATTACTAGAAGAGATATAAAATATCGTACAGATTTAGATTCTTTAGTTGAAGATGTAATGACAAAAGAGAATTTAATTATATCTAAAAAAAAAAATATAACTCTGGAAAAAGCTAAAAATATTTTATTAAAAGAAAGAATTGAAAAATTGCCTATTGTGGATGATTGTAACAAATTAGTAGGATTAATTACAATTAGAGATATTGATAATTTGATTGAATATCCTAATGCTTGTAAAGATTCTAAAGGACGATTACGTGTAGGAGCAGCTATTGGAATAGATAATAAAAAAACTTTAGAAAGAGTAGAATCTTTAATTAGAGTCGGGGCTGATATTTTAGCTATAGATTCAGCGCATGGTCATTCTTCTAGGATACTCGACACAATAAAATTAATTAGAAATTCTTTTCCCAAAATAACATTATTGACAGGAAATGTAGTAACTATGGAAGGGGCTAAAGATTTAATAGAAGCTGGTTCTACGGTTTTAAAAGTAGGAATTGGATCTGGCTCTATTTGTACAACGAGAGTGATAGCTGGAGTAGGAATGCCACAAATAACAGCCATTAATGATGTGTATGAATATGCTAAAAAAAGAAATGTTAGTGTTATTTCTGATGGAGGGATTCGATATTCAGGTGATGTAGTAAAAGCCATAGCTGCTGGAGCTAGTTCTGTTATGATTGGAAGTTTATTTGCAGGCACAGACGAAGCTCCAGGTGAGGAAGTCATTTTTCAAGGAAGAAAATTTAAAACTTATGTGGGAATGGGATCCCTAATAGCTATGAAAAGAGGAAGTAACGATCGTTATTTTCAGTTCAATGAAAAATCAGTTCCGGAAGGAATAGAAGCTATAGTTCCTTATAAAGGAAAAATGAAAGATGTGATTTATCAGATTTGTGGAGGATTACGTTCAGGAATGGGGTATTGTGGAGTTTCCAGTATTACTGAACTTATGAAAACGGGAAAATTTGTAAGAATTACCAATTCAGGATTAAAAGAGAATCATCCGCACAGTGTAAATATTACTAAAGAATCACCTAATTATTTTAATTATAGTAAATAAAAAAATACCCGGAACGGGATTTGAACCCGTACGATCACAATGATCACAGGATTTTAAGTCCTGTGTGTCTACCTATTCCACCATCCGGGTAGTTTTCTTGAAAGCGAGAAACGGGATTTGAACCCGCGGCCCCGACCTTGGCAAGATCGTGCTCTACCAACTGAGCTATTCTCGCGTTGATTTTTAATGTTTTAATGAATAATTTTTAACTTCATATTTTTTTACACTATAATATAATATAGTAAATTTTAATAATCTAACAAATTTTTAATTTCATGAATTTTTATAGTAGCGTCTTGTAATGATAAAGATTCGATATTCCTTATTTTTTTTAAGGATAAAATTATTTTATTTAACAAAGAAAAAACCTTTTTTTTGTTTATTTCTGTTTTATTTTTTTTTGATTTTAATGTATCCAATATTTTATTTGCTCTTTCAATAATTTCTATCGGCATACCTGATATTTTAGCTACATAAATACCAAAACTATGTTCGCTTCCTCCAGCTATTAGTTTTCGCATAAAAATAATATTATCATTTGTTTTTTTTACAGATATGTGATAATTTTTTATTCTTTTGAAGAAAGAACACATTTCATTTAGTTCATGATAATGTGTAGCAAATAAGGTTATAGGACGAAAATTTTTTTCATGTAAAAATTCTATGATAGATTTTGCTATTGAAATTCCATCATAAGTACTTGTTCCTCTTCCTATTTCATCTAATATAAGAAAACTTCTTTTTGAAAGGTTATTTAATATGTTTGCTGTTTCATTCATTTCTACCATAAAAGTAGATTCGCCTAAAGAAATATTATCAGACGCTCCAACTCTACTAAATATTTTGTCTACCAATCCAATTTCTGCTTGTTTAGCAGGAACAAAACTTCCAATATGAGCCATTAATATAATAATAGCGGTTTGACGTAAAATAGCCGATTTTCCTGACATGTTTGGTCCTGTGATGATTAAAATTTGTTGATTTGATTTATTTAAAATAATGTCATTAGGAATATAAGAAGCTTTGTCAATAAATTGTCTTTCAATAACTGGATGTCGTCCTTTTATTATTGATATTTTTAAAGAATCATTTATTTTTGGTTTTATGTAATTATTTTTTAATGATAAGCTAGAAAAAGAGCATAACACATCTAATTTTGCAATTGTTCTTGCGTTTTTCTGTAAAATTTTTATATTATATAATATTTTTTGGGCTAGGTTGTTAAATATTTCTTTTTCCAATAAAAATATTTTTTGTTCTGCATTAAAAATTTTTAATTCGTAATTTTTCAATTCTTCAGTAATATATCGAATAGAATTTGTTAATGTTTGTTTTTGTATCCAATGAGATGGTACTTTTTTTTTTTTAGAAATTTTAACTTCAAAAAAATAACCCAAAATATTGTTAAATCCAATTTTTAAATTATTAATTCCTGTTTTTAATTGCTCTATTGAGCAAAGTTTTTCTAAATATTCTTTTTGAGAAAAGTACATCATACGGATTTCGTCTAATTCCTTAGAAAATCCTTTAATTATAACATTTCCTTTCCCCTTCTCAATTTGATAGGGTGGATTTTCTTGTATTGTGTTAGAGATTTTTTCACATATAAAATCACAATTTGAGAAAGAATTTCCAATACTTATAAAAATTTTATATTTCTGATGTAAAAATTTTTTTTGGATTTCTTTTATAGAAACTAAAGATTTATATAACGTATACATTTCCCGTGGTGAAATTTTTCCAATAGCTATTTTAGAGATTATCCTTTCTATATCATAAACTCTTTTAAGTTTTGTTTCTACAAAAAAACGTATTGTACTGTTAGTACATAATTCTTGTACTATTTGATGTCGTTTTTTTATATGAAATATATTTTTCAAGGGAAAAAGAATCCAATTTTTTAATAATCTTCCCCCCATAGGGGTTATAGTATGGTCTAATATATTTATTAAAGAAACTCCTTCTTTATTCAAAGGAGTAAATATTTCTAAATTTCTGAAAGTAAAATCATCTATCCACATATGTTCTTCTTTTTTTATTCTTCGTATATTAGAAACATGTTTTATATCAAAATGTAATGTATTATGTAAATAGGATAAAATCACTCCACAGGAAATAATTCCTAATTTTAAATCATTGATTCCAAATCCTTTTAAGGAATTAATTTTAAAGTGTGATGTTAATTTTTCGTATGCAAATGAATAATCGAAAACCCAATCTTCCATTAAAAAAGTATAATATTTTCCTTTTAATAATTGATCTAATAATTTTTTTTCTTTTCTTTGAAAAAGAATTTCACTAGGATTATAATGTTTCAAATATTGTAAAATGTTATCTTTTGTATCTTCTGTTACAAAAAATTCTCCAGTAGAAACATCTAAAAAACTTAAACCAAAATTTTGATTTTTTTTTTCGACATGAATAGAAGCTAAAAAATTATTTGATTTGGGGGGTATAATATTTTCATTTATAGTTATTCCTGGAGTCACAAGTTCTGTTACTCCTCTTTTTACAATATTTTTTCCTTTTTTGGGTTCTTCTAATTGATCACAAATAGCAACACGAAATCCTGAACGTATCAATTTTGGCAAGTAAGTGTTTAAAGAATGAAGAGGAAAACCAGCTAAATGTAGATTAGATCGTTTGGTTAAAACAATGTTTAATGTTTGAGAACATTTAATGGCATCTTCCCCAAAAGTTTCATAAAAATCTCCAACTTGAAATAATAAAATTGTATTTGGATATTTAGTTTTTATATCATTATATTGCTTGATTAATGGAGTTTCTTCTTTATTCATATTATCAAAAATATATTAAAATAAAAATAGAAGAATTTATTATAGACTTATGTTAAGTATGTCAAGAATATTCAAAGAATATAAAAAATTGAATCTTTGTAAGATAACCATAGAAATATCTCAATACTGGAAAAAACATAATATTTTTCAAAATAATTATAATTTTCATAATAATAAAAAAAATACCACTTCATATATTTTATATGAGGGGCCCCCATCTTTAAATGGAAATCCAGGAATTCATCATATTCTAACTAGAACCATAAAAGATATTTTTTGTAGATATCACGCACTTAAAGGTAAAAAAATCTTTGTAAAAGCTGGTTGGGATGCGCATGGACTTCCAGTAGAATTGAATGTGGAAAAAAATATGGGAATTACTAAAAATGATATAGGAAAAAAAATCAGTGTAAAAAAATATAATAATTTTTGTAAAAATTTTGTTGATAAATCATTAAAGGAGTGGGAATCATTTACCGAAAAAATAGGATATTTTATCGATTTAAAGAATTCGTTTATCACATACAATGCAAAGTATATAGAAAGTGTTTGGTGGTTGATCAAAAAATTATACAAAAAAAATCTTATTTATAAAGGTTTAGAAATTCAACCTTATTCTCCTGCTGCAGGAACAGGATTAAGTTATCATGAATTGAATATGCCTGGAACCTACAAAGAAGTAAAACAATTATCTCCATTTTTGAGATTTAAAGCAATTAAAAATACTTTACCTGAAAAATTTCGAAAAATTTCAGGAGATATATATTTTATATCATGGACAACCGCTCCTTGGACTATCCCTTCAAATACAGCATTAGCTCTTGGGGGCGATATAGATTATGTATTAGTCCAAACTTATAATAGATGCTCTTTTTTAAAAGAGAACATTATTTTTTCCGAAAAATTAGTTCATAAAATATTATTATCCAATGAGTACTATTCTGTCTCAAGTGATATAGAGTTAGATGCTTATCATGATAATGAAATAGATATTAAAAAAAAACTGAAAATTCCTTATTTAATAATAGAAAAATTTAAAGGGAAAGAGTTGATATTTAGTAAGTATGAACAATTATTACCTTGGTTTAAACCTTATTCTAACGAAGAAAATGCGTTTCAAGTTATAACAGGAGATTTTGTGAATGTCAATGATGGAACAGGAATTGTCCATATTTCTCCCACATTTGGGATGGATGATTTTGTAATTGCTAAAAAATATAATATCCCCCCAATGTTGGTTTTAAATGATAAAAATATACCTGTTCCTTTAGTCGATTTTCAAGGAAAGTTTATAAAAAATTTTCCTTATGGATTATCAGGAAAATATGTTAAGAATGAATTTAATCCAGATCAAAAGAATTTCTTTTCAGTAGATCAAGAAATAATTTTTCTTTTAGAAAAAGAAAAAAAAATATTTAGAACAGAAAAACATATTCATTTTTATCCACATTGTTGGAGAACAGAAAAACCAATACTTTATTATCTATTAAATTCATGGTTTATAAAAACCACGGAAATAAAAGATAAAATGATTCGTTTGAATGAAAAAATTCAATGGTATCCTGATTTTATAGGAAAAAAACGTTTTTCTTCTTGGCTAAAAAATATAAAAGATTGGAATCTTTCACGTTCTAGATATTGGGGGACCCCTTTGCCTATTTGGAGAACAGAAAAAGGAGATGAGGAAATTGTGGTAGGATCAGTTAAAGAATTGTTTATAGAAATTCAAAAATCTATCAAATATGGTTTTATGTCACATAATGTATTTGAAGGGTTTACATTAGATGATATGAATGAAAATAATTATGAAAAAATAGATCTTCATAAACATGTTTTGGATAAAATCATATTGGTTTCTTCTAGAGGAAAGCCTATGAAAAGAGAATTTGATTTAATTGATGTATGGTTTGATTCTGGAGCAATGCCATATGCTCAGTTCCATTACCCATTTGAAAATAAAAAATATATAGATGAAAATTTGTTCTTTCCTGCTGATTTTATTTCGGAAGGAATAGATCAAACAAGAGGATGGTTTTTCACTTTACATACTATTAGTTGTTTATTATTTGATTCTGTAGCATATAAAAATGTTGTGTCAACAGGATTGGTTTTAGATCAATATGGCCGTAAAATGTCAAAAAGTAAAGGGAATACTATAAATCCTTTTGATTTAATAAACAATTATGGTCCTGATGCCATACGTTGGTATATTGTGTTTAATTCTGAACCTTGGGATAATTTAAAATTTAATGTAAATGATATTCATACTGTCATAAACAAATTTTTCGGTACATTATATAATATTTATTCTTTTTTTGCTTTATATGCTAATATTGATGGTTTTTTTTATAAAGAAAAAGAATGTACAAGTTCTTATACAACATTAGATTTTTGGATACTTTCTGAATTAAATAGTCTTATTCAAAAAACAGATGACTATTATGCTGACTATAATCCAACTAAAGCTGCACGTTTAATTCATTCCTTTGTTTTAAATCAATTAAGTAATTGGTATGTCAGATTATGTAGGAGGAGATTTTGGAAAGAAAAGTATACAAAAAATAAAATATCTGCATATCAAATTCTTTATAAATGTTTAATTGTTGTAGCTAAATTAATTTCTCCTATTGCTCCATTTTTTTCAGAAAAATTGTATGTGGATTTAAATTCTATTACAAAAAAGGATAAATCCAAAAGTATTCATTTTACAAGTTTTCCTATTTATAATTCTAATTTTATTAATAAAGAATTAGAACGTAGAATGTTTTGTGTTCAAAAAATAATTTCTATGGTTTTTTCTGTAAGAAAAAAGAATAAAATTAAAATTCGTCAACCTTTGCAAAAATTACTTATTATTGTTCCTGATAATAAAATGCGTCTTCAATTAGAACAATCATCTGAAATTGAAATTATATTTCAAGAAGCTAATGTTAAAAAAATAGAATTTCCTTCTTCTTATAAAAATCTTGAATTGATAAAATATATCAAACCTAATTATCAATCTATAGGACCTAAATTTGGAAATAAAACCCCAGAAATATCTAAAATTATAAAAGAATTTAGTCAAGAAAAAATTAGAGAAATAGAAAAAAATAAAAAATGTGTTTTTTTTCTGAAAAAAAATAAAATCACACTTTCTATAGAAGATGTTAAAATAATTACTGAATATATTAAAGATTGGTCTATTTTATTTGATCCTAAATTTACGATTGCATTAGATTTACGAATTACAGATTCTCTTTGGGAAGAAGGAATTGTGAGAGAATTAATCAGACATATACAAAAATTAAGAAAAGATCAAAAATATGATGTAACTGAAAAAATAATTGTATATCTAAGTGTAAAAGGAAATCAAGAATTTAAAAAAAATAAAATACAAATTATTTTACAAAAAAATAAGAGTTTTCTTTGTAAAGAAACTCTTGCTATGGATATTTTTTTACAAAAAAATGTGACAAAGTATGAAGGGGCGGAAGAAAAAATCTATTTTGGAGAAAAATTTATATTACATGTGCAGATTCGAAAAGTATAAAAATATTAAAAAAAGATGAGATGAAAGGAGAAGTAAAAAAAAGGTATTCTATGGAAGAAAGAAAAGAATTTCGTAAACTTATACTTGAAAAATTAAAAAAAGCAAAAAAAGATTTATCAATGTTTCAAGAATCTTTTTCTGATAATAAAAATAATGGAACAGATGATACTTATTTTACTTTTAAAGCTTTTGATGAAGGTTCAGAAACTTTGAGTAAGGAACAAAATGCACAAATTTTAAAACATTTACAAAAATTTATAAATAGTTTAAACACCGCCTTAATTAGAGTGGAAAATAAAGATTATGGAATCTGTCGTATTACCAAAAAGTTAATCCCTAAAGAACGTCTTATGGCGGTCCCTCATACAACTTTAAGTATTGAAGGTAAAAGACTGATAGAATATAGAAAAAAGCTAATAAACTAAATTTTTTAATTGAAAAAATTCTTTTTAATTATTTTCTCTATTTTATTAATAGATCAAGTTTTAAAAATTTATATTAAAACTCATTTTAAGTTAGGAGGTGGAATTGACATATTTTCTTTTTTTCATATTTTTTTTGTTGAAAATCCAGGAATGGCTTATGGGGTAAATTTTGGTGTAGGATATTATGGAAAAATATTATTGAGTATTTTACGGTTTTTTTTGATTTTTTTAATTTCTATTTTTCTTTACAAGAATATAAAAAAAGGATATTCTAAATATTTGACTATTCCTATTAGTTTAATTTTATCAGGAGCTATGGGAAATTTTTTAGATAGCGCTTTGTATGGATTATTATTTGATACAGGAACAGTTTATAGCAAAGAATATCAAAAATGGATTCCTTATATTGGTGTATCTAAAATAAACTCTAATTTTTTTGAAAAAAAAGGGGGATATGCCTCTTTTATGGAAGGATGTGTTGTAGATATGTTTTATTTTCCTATAATAGATACTTATATTCCTGGTTGGATTCCATTTTTTGGTGGTTATAATTTTCAGTTTTTTAAACCTATTTTTAATTTATCCGATGTTGTAATATCTATTGGTGTGTTTTCATTATTTATATTTAAACATAAAATTAAAAATGTAAAAATTTTGTAATGTCTATTATTTTTTTGAGAATTATAAAAATCTCTATAGATTTGTATTGTCCTGATTTTCATTAGTACGAATAAAATTTGAATAGCCGGTGTAGCTCAGTTGGTCAGAGCACGTGATTTGTAATCTCGGGGTCGTGGGTTCGAATCCCTCCATCGGCTTTTTTTTGGGGAGATACTCAAGTTTGGTTAACGAGGACAGACTGTAAATCTGTTGGCTTTGCCTTCGCAGGTTCGAATCCTGCTCTCCCCATATCACACATAACATAATATAGCGGAAGTAGCTCAGTTGGTAGAGCATCAGCCTTCCAAGTTGAATGTCGCGGGTTCGAATCCCGTCTTCCGCTCTATGAGATAGAAATAGGCCAATGTAGCTCAGAGGTAGAGCACTTCCTTGGTAAGGAAGAGGTCACGGGTTCAATTCCCGCCGTTGGCTTTCTTTTTATTTATAGCTCAATATTTAATAATTTAATCATGGCAAAAGAAAAATTTAAACGAGACAAACCGCATGTAAATATAGGGACCACAGGTCATGTAGACCATGGAAAAACAACTTTAACTGCTGCAATTACAAAGGTTTTATCAGAAATTGGATTAGCAGAGGAAAAAAGTTTTGATGCAATAGATAACGCTCCTGAAGAAAAAGCAAGAGGGATTACTATCAATACGTCTCATGTAGAATATGAAACAGAGAAAAGACATTATGCACATGTAGATTGTCCTGGACATGCCGATTATGTAAAAAATATGATTACAGGTGCAGCTCAAATGGATGGGGCTATCTTAGTTGTTGCGGCTACAGATGGACCTATGCCTCAAACTAGAGAACATATATTATTATCTCGTCAAGTAGGAGTCCCTAAAATTGTGGTGTTTATGAATAAAGTAGATCAAGTCGACGATCCAGAATTATTAGAACTAGTAGAAATGGAAATTAGAGAATTGCTTTCTAAGTATGAATATGATGGAGAAAATATCCCTATTATACAAGGATCAGCTTTAGGTGCTTTAAATGGAGAAAAAAAATGGGTTGATAAAATAAAAGATTTGATGAAAGTATTAGACGATTATATTCCTGAACCTATTCGTGAAATGGATAAACCATTTTTAATGCCTGTAGAAGATGTTTTTACCATAACAGGAAGAGGAACAGTTGCAACAGGTCGTATTGAAAGTGGAATAGTTAATACAAGTGATGTCGTTGACATAATTGGAATGGGAGAAAATAAATTATCATCTACAGTAACAGGAGTTGAAATGTTTAGAAAAATATTAGATAAAGGTCAAGCAGGCGATAATGTAGGTTTATTATTACGTGGAATAGAAAAAAAAGATATTAAAAGAGGAATGGTTATTGGAAAACCGGGATCTGTAAAGCCTCATAAAAAATTTAAAGCAGAAGTATATATTCTTACAAAAGAAGAAGGAGGAAGGCATACCCCTTTTCATAATAAATATCGTCCTCAATTTTATTTAAGAACAACAGATGTTACAGGTGAAATTCATCTACCAGATGGAATAGAAATGGTTATGCCTGGAGATAATATCTCTATGGAAGTTGAATTACATCAACCTATAGCATTAAGTGAAAACTTACGTTTTGCTATTCGTGAAGGAGGGAAAACAGTAGGTGCTGGACAAGTTATTCATATAATGGATTAATAATCAAATTTGATTTTAACGGATGTAGCTCAGTTGGTAGAGCATCGGTCTCCAAAACCGAAGGTCGTAAGTTCGATCCTTACCGTCCGTGCATTGATTATTTAATTATACATAGAATTAATATGGACATGAAAAAAAATAATTTTTTTTTAGAAATTTATGATGAGTTTTTTCATTGTATTACATGGCCTAAATGGTATGATTTACAAATTACAACAATGATTGTATGTTTTTTTTCCATATTTCTGTCCATATTTTTGTATGGAGTAGATGGTTTTTTCATTTTTTTGATTAAAAAATTATTTTCTTTATAAAAAACTAATAAATGAATGAATAATTTGAAAAGAAAATGGTATGTCATAAAAACCATGAGTGGACAAGAAAATAAGGTAAAATCATATATTGAGAATGAAATTAGAGATAATGGATTTCAAGAACATATAGGAAAAGTATTAGTTCCTATTGAAAAAGTGATACAAATGAGGAAAGGAAAAAAAATTCATAGAGAAAAAGTTCATTATCCTGGATATGTCATGGTTGAAGCGAATTTAGAAGGAGAAGCTGCACATGCAATAAAAAATGTTCCAGGTGTTATAAATTTTTTAAGTGAAGGAAAAGGAGCTTCTGCTGTCCCTATTCCTATGAGAAAAGAAGAAGTTAATAAAATGTTGGGGAAAATAGATAAATTATATGAAAATAACGAAAATATTAGTATTCCTTTTATAGTAGGAGAAACAATTAAAGTTATAGATGGACCTTTTACCGGGTTCAATGGAACAATTGAAAAAATAAATGAAGAAAAGAGGAAATTGGAATTGTCCGTTTTGATTTTTGGAAGGAAAACTCCATTAGAATTAAACTTTACACAAATAGAAAAAATTTAGCGAATTTAAAACTGAAATGACAAAAAAAGTGATAAAAAGGATAAAAATACAGAAAATTTATGGAGGGAAAGCTAGTCCAGCTCCCCCTGTAGGGCCTATTTTAGGTAGCTCTGGAGTGAACATTGTTGAATTTTGTAAACAATACAATTCTATCACCAAAAATAGAATGGGAGAAATATGTCCTGTTAGGATAACTGTATATGAAGATAAATCTTTTTCTTTTTCAATAAAAAATCCTCCGGTTTCTATTCAATTGTTGAATATCTTAAAAAAAGAAAAAGGGTCGAAAGAATCTAATCGTTCTAAAATAGGAAAAATAAATTTAAATGAAGTTAAAATAATTGCAAAAAATAAAATGGAAGATTTTAATTGTTTTTCTATTGAGTCTGCTATATCCATGGTTTCGGGGACTGCTAGATCTATGGGAATAGAAATAGTTGATAATTAAAATATCTCATTTAGATCTATTTTATAATATGTCAAAAAAATTAACTAAAAATAAAAAGAAAGCACTAGATAAAATTAGTAAGATTTCTAGTAAAAAATTTTCTTTAGAAGAAAGAATACTTCTTATAAAAGAAACGAATTTCGTAAAATTTGATGCATCTATTGACATTTATGTGCATCTTGGGGTAGATGTTCGTTTTCCTAATCAAATGGTAAGAGGGACAGTTTCATTGCCTCATGGAACAGGTAAAAATGTTTGTGTTTTAGCTTTAGTTCCTAAAGATAAAGAATTAGAAGTTAAAAAAGCAGGAGCTGATTATGTTGGATTAAATTATATTGAAAAAATTAAATCTGGATGGACAAATGTAGATGTGATTGTTGCGAGTCCTTCTATTATGGGGTTATTGGGGGATGTAGGTAAAATATTGGGACCCAAAGGATTAATGCCTAATCCTAAAATGGAAACAGTTTCCATTAATCCAGAAAAATCTGTAAAAGAAATTAAATCTGGAAAAATTACTTTCAAAGCAGATCGTTATGGAATTGTTCATTCTTCTATAGGAAGAATTTCGTTTTCAGATCAATGTTTATTAGATAATATAAAAGAATTTATGAAAACAATTATTCGAAATAAACCTTTTACATCTAAAGGGTCTTATATAAAAAGTGTTTATTTATCTAGTACAATGGGTTATAGTTTTCCGTTAGATTTAAAAAGTTTTATGAAGAAATGAATAAAAATAAAAAAGATAAAGAAAAAAAATTATCGGAATTAATATCTATATTAAATAACAATAAAACAATATATTTAATTGATATATTTGATTTAAATTCAAATCAAATATCTATTCTTAGAAAAAATTTTCATGAAAATGGTATTACGATGAAAATGGTGAAAAATACTTTACTAAAAAAAGCTATAATAGAAAATAGAAAATTTGATTCTTTTTATTCTGTTTTAAATGGAAATACAACTGTATTATTTTCAAATTTAAATGTAGCAAATATTACTTCTAAAATCATAAAAAATTTCCATATAGAAGAAAAAGTTAGTAAACCTTATTTAAAAGGAGCTTACGCACAAGAATCTTTTTATTTTGGGGGGAACAAAGATTTGAATATATTATTATACCTTAAATCCAAAGAAGATATCATTGCTGAAATCATAAATATACTCAAATTTTCAATAAATAACATTATTTCATCTTTTTTGGATGTAACAAAATATAAAATATGTGAAATGTTAAAATCTTTATCTTACAAAAAAGATGAAAGTATAAAGTCTTTATAAATATTCAAAAAAATAAATAACAAAATGATAGAAAAGCTAGCTGAACAATTAGTCAATTTAACTGTAAAACAAGTTAATGAATTGGCAATTTTATTAAAAAAAGAATATGGAATAGAAGCTGCGACTACTTCAATAAAAATGGACAATACTTCGTCTGAAAAAGAAAAAACATATGAAAAAGAAGAAAAAAACTTTTTTAATATAATTTTAAAATCATCTGGAAATTCTAAATTATCTGTAGTGAAATTAGTTAAGGAAATTACTGGAAAAGGTCTTAAGGAATCTAAAGATTTGGTAGATAATATTCCCAGTCTTCTCAAAGAATCTGTAAATAAAAAAGAAGCAGAAGATTTTAAAAATAGATTTGAAGAAATAGGAGCTGAAATAGAATTAAAATAGAGAATCCATTTTTTTATTTTTTAATTATCCATTAAATTAAAATTGGTGAATACAGAAAAAAAAAGAATCACTTTTGCTTCAGTAGCAAAACAAGTGGAATATCCTGATTTTTTGGATATTCAAATTAAATCATTTAAAGAGTTTTTTCAGTTAGATGCAAAACCAGAAGATAGAAAAAATGAAGGATTGTTCAAAGCTTTTACAGAAAATTTTCCTATTTCTGATGCTAGAAATTCTTTTGTTTTAGAATTTAAAGGGTATTCAATAGATTCTCCTAGATATTCAATAGAAGAATGTATAGAAAGAGGTTTAACTTATAGTGTGCCTTTAAAGGCTAAATTAAAATTATATTGTACGGATCCTGAACATGAAGACTTTGAAACTGTATATCAAGATGTTTATTTAGGAACATGTCCTTATATGACTCCATCTGGATCTTTTATTTTTAATGGATCAGAAAGAGTAATTGTATCTCAATTACATCGTTCTCCAGGTGTTTTTTTTGGTCAATCTCATCATGCTAACGGTACTAAACTTTATTCCGCTAGAATTATTCCATTTAAAGGGTCATGGATAGAGTTTGCGACAGATATTAATAATGTCATGTATGCATATATTGATAGAAAGAAAAAATTACCTATGACAACTTTATTACGTGCGATAGGATATGAAAGAGATAAAGATATATTGGAAATATTTGATTTATCTGAAGAAACAAAAATAAAAGGGAACGAGAATAATATTATAAACAGAACCTTAGCTGCTAGAGTATTAAAAATTTGGCATGAGGATTTCGTTGATGAAGATACAGGAGAAGTTTTATCTGTGGAAAAGAATGAAATTCTTATAGAAAGAGATATTCTTTTAAAAGAAGAACATATTGATCTTTTAATTAATCATGAAATAAAAACAGTTTTACTGCATAAAAAAGGAGAGAGAAAAAAAGATTATTCTAT
This sequence comes from Blattabacterium cuenoti, assembly GCF_014251815.1. Lineage (GTDB taxonomy): Bacteria > Bacteroidota > Bacteroidia > Flavobacteriales > Blattabacteriaceae > Blattabacterium > Blattabacterium cuenoti_E. The sequence continues at coordinate 459,499 of NZ_CP059202.1, read as the reverse complement.
TATTTATAACACTTTACATAAAGACCCTACAAATTCTGAAAAAGAAGCAGTAGAATATATTTATAGACAGCTTAGAAATACTGAACCTCCAGATGAAGAAACTGCTAGAGGGGTTATAGATAAACTTTTCTTTTCTGATGCGAGATATAGTTTAGGTCCTGTAGGAAGATATCGTTTGAATAAACGTCTTGGTTTAAATATAGATCCTAATTATTTAGTTTTAACTAAAGAAGATATTATTGCAATAATAGAACATTTGAATGCTTTATTTAACTCTAAAAGAGAGGTGGATGATATTGATCATTTATCTAATAGACGAGTAAGAACAGTAGGAGAACAACTTTATACTCAGTTTAGTATTGGTTTAGCGAGGATGGCTAGAACTATCAGAGAAAGAATGAATGTTCGTGATAATGAAGTTTTTATGCCTGTAGATCTTATTAATGCTAAGACTTTGTCTTCCGTGATAAATACTTTTTTTGGAACGAATCAATTATCTCAATTTATGGATCAAACTAATCCTTTATCTGAAATTACTCATAAAAGGAGACTTTCAGCATTAGGACCCGGTGGTTTATCTAGAGAAAGAGCAGGTTTTGAAGTAAGAGATGTTAATTATTCTCATTATGGGAGATTATGTCCTATAGAAACTCCAGAAGGCCCTAATATAGGATTAATATCTTCTCTTTCTGTCTTCGCAAAAATAAATAATATGGGATTTGTTGAAACTCCTTATAGAATTGTATCCCACCAAAAAGTAGATTTAAAATCTGAAGTAAAATATTTAAGCGCAGAAGAGGAAGAAGGAAAAATTATAGCACAAGCTAATGCTATAGATCAATATGGAAATTTTTTATCCGATAGAATTATATCTCGTGAAGATGGAGATTTTCCTATAGTTAAATCTAGTCAAATAGATTATATAGATGTAGCTCCGAATCAAATAGCTTCTATCTCCGCTTCTTTGATCCCTTTTTTAGAACATGATGATGCAAATAGAGCTTTGATGGGATCTAATATGATGCGTCAAGCAGTTCCATTATTAAAACCTGATGCTCCTATTGTAGGAACTGGATTGGAGGAACAAGTAGCAAGAGATTCTCGTATATTAATTAATGCAAAAAAAAATGGATTTGTTGAATATGTTGATGCTAATCGAATCGTTGTTCGTTATGATAAAACAGATAAAGAAAATTTGGTTAGTTTTGATCCTATCGTTCAAATTTATAATTTAGTTAAATTTAGAAAGACGAATCAAAATACATGTATAACCTTAAAACCTATTGTCAGAAGAGGGATGAAAGTAGTTAAAGGACAAATTCTATGTGAAGGTTATGCTACAGAAAATGGAGAATTGGCTTTAGGAAAAAATTTAAAAGCAGCTTTTATTCCGTGTAACGGATATAATTTTGAAGATGCTGTTTTGATATCCGAAAAAGTAGTAAGTGAGGATTGGTTTACCTCTATACATATAGATGAATATTCTTTAGATGTTCGTGATACGAAATTGGGTATGGAAGAATTGACCAATGATATTCCTAATGTGAGTGAAGAAGCTACTAAAGATTTAGATGAAAATGGAATTGTAAGAGTGGGAGCAGAAGTAAAACCTGGCGATATTCTTATTGGAAAAATAACTCCTAAAGGAGAATCTGATCCTACACCAGAAGAAAAATTATTAAGAGCTATTTTCGGAGATAAAGCAGGAAATGTAAAAGACGCTTCTTTAAGAGCTGAGCCATCATTATTTGGAGTCGTGATAGATACAAAGCTTTTTACTAGAAGTATAAAAGATAAAACATCTAGAGCTCAAGATAAAATAAAAATAGTTCGTTTGGAAAAAGAATATGAAAACAAATTTTTAGATATTAAAAATTTGTTGGTCAAAAAGTTGCAGTTTATTTTAAATGGAAAATTATGTTATAATTCTATTTTGAATGATAAAAAACAGGAAATTGTAAAAAAAGGGGTTAAATTCACCAAAAAAATACTGGATAATATACAGAATTATGTAGAAATTGATTCTAGTGATTGGACTGATGATATTCAAATTAATGATTTTGTATCAGAAATTTTACATAATTATAAAATAGCAGTAAGCGATTTAAATAGTACTTTTAAACATAAAAAATTTTCAATCACTGTTGGAGATGAATTACCATCAGGAATTGTTAAAATGGCGAAAGTATATATTGCTAAAAAAAGAAAGTTAAAAGTAGGAGATAAGATGGCAGGAAGACATGGAAATAAAGGAGTTGTAGCTAGAATTTTGAGAGAAGAAGATATGCCATTTTTAGAAGATGGAAGCCCTGTAGATATTGTTTTAAACCCTTTAGGGGTTCCTTCCAGAATGAATATAGGACAAATATATGAAACGGTATTGGGATGGGCAGGATATAAATTAAATATGAAATTTTCAACACCTATATTTGATGGTGCAACTATAGAAGAAATTTCCAAGTATACAGAAAAAGCGAAAATCCCTCGTTTTGGTGCCACTTATTTATTTGATGGAGGGACAGGAGAAAGGTTTGACCAACCTGCTACTGTAGGTGTAATATATATGTTAAAGTTAGGTCATATGGTAGATGATAAAATGCATGCACGTTCAATTGGGCCTTATTCTTTAATTACGCAACAACCTCTAGGAGGAAAAGCTCAATTTGGGGGGCAACGTTTCGGAGAGATGGAGGTTTGGGCTTTGGAAGCTTTTGGGGCTTCTAATCTATTACGTGAGATTTTAACTGTTAAGTCAGATGATGTTGTTGGTAGGGCCAAAACTTATGAGTCTATAGTAAAAGGAGAACCAATGCCTGAACCTAATAATCCAGAATCTTTTAATGTTCTTTGTTATGAATTAAAAGGATTAGGATTAGATATACGTTTAGAAGAATAAACTAATAAACTTTTGTAGTTACATATTTTTTTTATATAAAAATGAATAAAAAAAAAAGGAATAGATTTAATAAAATAACTATTCGATTAGCTTCTCCAGAGGTAATATTAAAAGAATCTAATGGAGAAGTGTTAAAGCCTGAAACAATAAATTATCGTACTCATAAACCAGAAAGAGATGGACTTTTTTGTGAACGAATTTTTGGTCCAGTAAAAGATTATGAATGCGCCTGTGGAAAATACAAAAGAATTCGTTATAAAGGGATTGTTTGTGATAGATGTGGAGTTGAAGTTACTGAAAAAAAAGTTAGAAGAGAACGCATGGGACATATAAGTCTTGTAGTTCCTGTTGTTCATATTTGGTGTTTTAGGTCTTCCCCTAATAAAATTGGGTATTTACTGGGGTTACCTTCTAAAAAACTTGAAATGATTATTTATTATGAACGATATGTAGTTATTCAAGGGGGGTTAGGTTTACGTTCAGACGGGTCTTCTTTTCATAAAGGAGATTTTCTTACTGAAGAAGAATATTTGCAAGCTTTAAATAAGCTTCCAAAAGGGAATCAACAATTAGAAAACTCTGATCCCAATAAGTTTATCGCAAAAATGGGAGCAGAATGTATAGAAGATCTTTTAAATCGAACAGATTTGGATCTGTTATCTATGGAATTAAGAAATCAAGTCCAGAATGAAACTTCTAAACAAAGACGTGCTGAAGCATTAAAACGTTTACAGGTCATTGAATCTTTTAGAGAAGGAAAAAAAAACGGAGGAGATCCATCTTGGATGATTATTCATGTATTGTCTGTTATTCCTCCAGAATTACGTCCTTTAGTCCCTTTAGATGGAGGACGTTATGCCGCATCTGATATGACTGATTTATATCGTCGTGTACTTATAAGAAATAATCGTTTAAAAAGGCTTATAGAAATTAAAGCTCCTGAAGTCATTTTACGGAATGAAAAAAGAATGCTTCAAGAAGCAGTAGATTCTCTTTTTGATAATTCAAGAAAAGTTTCTGCCGTAAAATCAGAAGCAAATCGTCCTTTAAAATCTTTATCTGATGCATTAAAAGGAAAACAAGGCCGTTTTAGACAAAATTTACTTGGAAAGAGAGTCGATTATTCCGCACGATCTGTTATTGTAGTAGGCCCACATTTAAAATTACATGAATGTGGATTACCTAAAGATATGGCTGCAGAACTTTATAAACCTTTTATTATACGAAAACTAATTGAGAGAGGGATAGTAAAAACAGTAAAATCTTCTAAGAAAATTATTGATAAAAGAGATCCTATGATATGGGATATTTTAGAAAATGTTTTAAAAGGACATCCTGTATTATTAAATAGGGCTCCTACATTACATAGATTAGGAATTCAAGCCTTCCAACCTAAATTGATAGAAGGGAAAGCTATTCAATTACATCCTTTAGTTTGTGCTGCTTTCAATGCAGATTTTGATGGAGATCAAATGGCAGTTCATTTACCATTATCTCATGGTGCTATATTAGAGGCTCAACTTTTGATGTTAGCTTCTCAAAATATATTAAACCCTGCTAATGGATCCCCTATTACAGTTCCTTCTCAAGATATGGTATTAGGATTGTATTATATGACAAAACCTTTATTGTCAAATTCAAAAATAAAAGTAAAAGGAGAAGGACTTGTTTTTTATTCCTCAGAAGAAGTTGAAATAGCATATAATCAAAACGTAGTAGACTTACATGCATTGATTAAAGTAAAAGTTAATCTTCGTGATAAAGAAGGGTTTGTTAGTAGAATAATAGAAACTACTGTAGGTAGAGTATTATTTAATCAAGTAGTTCCTAAAAAAGTAGGATTTATTAATAAATCCTTAACAAAAAAATCACTGAGAGAAATTATAGGTAAAATATTACATTTTACAGATGTCCCTACTACTGCCAATTTTTTAGATGATATTAAAGAATTAGGTTTTTATAACGCATTCAAAGGTGGTTTATCTTTTGGATTAGGCGACATTATTATACCTGATAATAAAAAAGAAATGGTTTATCATGCAATTAAACAAGTAGATAATGTCAAGATCAATTACAACATGGGATTGATTACGAATAATGAACGTTATAATCAAGTGATTGATATATGGACAAATACTAACGCTATGCTTACAGAGAAAGTCATGAAATATATGCGTGAAGATAGACAAGGATTTAATCCAGTATATATGATGTTAGATTCTGGAGCCAGAGGTTCTAAAGAACAAATACGTCAGCTTTCAGGGATGCGTGGTTTAATGGCAAAACCTCAAAAAACTGGATCTTCTGGAGGAGAAATTATTGAAAATCCTATTTTATCGAACTTTAGAGAGGGACTTTCTATTTTAGAATATTTTATATCTACCCATGGAGCTAGAAAAGGATTAGCAGATACTGCATTAAAAACTGCAGATGCTGGATATCTTACAAGACGTTTAGTAGATGCAGCTCAAGATGTCATTATAAAAATAGAAGATTGCAAAACTTTACGTGGACTAGAAATTTATGCATTAAAAAAAAATGAGGAAGTTGTAGAAACTTTATTTGATAGAATTTTAGGACGTATATCTTTAAATGATATTTATGATAAAGATAATCAATTGATAATTTCTTCAGGTGAGATGATCGATGAGAAAATAGCAGAGATTATTGATAAATCTGGAATTGAAATAGTAGAAGTTAGATCTCCTCTAACTTGTGAAGCTAAAATGGGGATTTGTTCTAAATGTTATGGTCGTAATTTATCTACAGGAGAAATTGTTCAAAAAGGAGAAGCCGTGGGTGTCATTGCTGCACAATCAATTGGAGAACCAGGGACTCAGCTTACTTTACGTACTTTTCATGTTGGAGGGACAGCAGGAAATATTACGGAATCTTCACAAATAAAAGCAAAATATAATGGAATCATAGAATTTGAAGATTTAAAAATTGTTCAAACAAAACAGAGTTCTGATCAAGTGGGGGTTGTCGTTTCTAGGTCTACAGAAATGAAACTTTTTGATTTCAAAAAATCATCCGTTTTAATGGTAAATAATATTCCTTATGGTGCCTATTTATATGTAAAACATGGAGACCAGTTGAAAGAGGGAGATACAATTTGTAAATGGGATTTGTATAATGCAGTTATTGTTGCAGAATTTTCTGGAATAATATATTATCAACATTTAGAACAAGGGGTGACGTTTCAAATAGAAATAGATGAACAAACTGGATTTCAAGAAAAAGTAATAACAGAAGTTAGAAATAAAAATTTAATACCAACACTAAAAATTATTAATGAAAAAAATGAAGAATTAAAAGTATATAATCTTCCGGTAGGTGCTCATTTAATGGTAGAAGATGGAGAAAAAATAGATATAGGAAAGATATTGGTAAAAGTCCCAAGAAAAACAGCTAAATCAGGAGATATTACAGGAGGATTACCTCGTTTATCTGAATTGTTTGAAGCGCGTAATCCTTCTAATCCAGCTGTGGTATCAGAAATAGATGGGATAGTTAGTCATGGAAAAATAAAAAGAGGAAATAGAGAGATTATCGTAGAATCCAAAACAGGAGAAATCAGAAAATATCTTGTAAAACTATCTAATCAAATACTTGTGCAAGAAAATGATTATGTAAAAGCAGGTATGCCTTTATCAGACGGTGCAGTAACTCCTAATGATATTTTAAATATAAGAGGACCTAGAGCAGTGCAAGAATATTTAATAAAAGAAATACAAGATGTATATCGTTTACAAGGTGTGAAAATTAATGATAAACATTTTGAAGTTATTGTTTTACAAATGATGAGAAAGGTAGAAGTTATAGATGGGGGAGACACAAAATTTTTGGAAGGGAATATAGAATATAAAGATGATTTTATAGAAGAAAATGATAGAATATCTCAAATGAAAGTGGTTGAAGAATCCGGAGATTCTGATGTTTTCAAAAAGGGTGATATTATCAATGACAGAGATTTTATAAACGAAAATGCAGTTCTAAAATATAAAAATAAAAAATTAATAAAAACCAGAAATGCAATTCCTGCTACAGCAAGACCCATATTACAAGGAATAACGAGAGCAGCGTTACAAACTAAATCTTTTATATCTGCAGCATCATTTCAAGAAACAACAAAAGTTTTAGGTGAAGCAGCTATAAGTAGCAAGATTGATTATTTACACGGATTGAAAGAAAATGTAATAGTGGGACACAAAATCCCTGCAGGAACCGGATTAAGAGAATATGAAGACCTTTCTCCAGATATAATATTATAAAAAAGAGATTTTTTCCCATTGATTTTTTATAGATACTGTTTGATTAAAAGAGAAAGAGTTAGAGTCTGTATCTGCATAAAAATATCCAATTCTTTGAAATTGAAAACGATCTCCTTTTTTTGCTTTTTTTAAGTATGGTTCTGCATATCCAATGATTCTATCTTTTGACTTGGGATTTATACATTTATAAAAGTCTATATCTGGGTTTCTTTTTATAAAAAGAGGGTTATATAAATTAATTGTTATGGGAAAAGAATGTTTTATAGACACCCAATGTAAAGTACTTTTTACTCTTCCTTTTTCTTCAATTTTGTTTTTCTTTCCAGATTTACTTTTAGGATCATAGGTGCAATGTATTTCTTTTATTTCTCCCTCATAATTTCTGATGACCGAATTTGCTTTTATGATATAAGCATTTTTAAGTCTAACTTCTTTTCCAAGACAAAGACGGAAAAAGTTTTTTTCTTCTTTTTCCAAAAAATCATTTTTTTCAATATATATAAATTTGGAAAAAGGAACTTTTCTGTTTCCAAAATTAGAATCTTCTGGATTGTTTTCTACTTTTACCCATTCAGTAGTATTTGAATAATTATCAATAACTAATTTAATTGGATATAATACTACCATAACTCTAGGGGCTATTTTGTTTAAATGTTCTCTAATACAAAATTCTAAAAAAGATATATCTATAATATTATTTCTTTTTGTAATTCCTATTTTATGGATAAAATTTTTTAAGGCAACAGAAGTGTATCCTTTACGACGTAATCCGGATATTGTTAAAATACGCGGATCATTCCAAGATTGAATAATTTTTTTTTCAATCAAGTATTGAATTTTTCTTTTGCTAGTTATTGTATGACTTAAATTTAATCTTGAAAACTCTATTTGTTTGGGCCTTATTTTATCTTGATTATCAATATAAATTTGATCTAAATACCAATTATATAACGGACGTCTGTTCTCAAATTCTAAAGAACATAAAGAATGAGATATTTGTTCTATATAATCACATAAACCATGTGTCCAATCATAAGTTGGATAAATACACCATTGATATCCAGTTCTATGATGTTTTTTTCGTAAAATTCTATACATAATTGGATCTCGCATATTCATATTTGATGAGCTCATATTAATTTTTGCTCTTAAAACACAAGATCCTTCTTCAAAAAACCCGTTTTTCATTTTTTCAAAAAGAAATAAATTTTCTTCTATAGATCGATTTCTATAATCGCTGTTAATTCCAACTTCAAAAGGATTTTTTCTTTGAATTTGAATGACGTTTTGAGATTGATCATCTACATAAGCTTTGTTTTCTTTAATCAATTTTATAGCCCATTCATAAAGTTTAGGAAAATAATCTGAAGCATAACTTTCATTATCCCAATGGAACCCTAAAAAAATAATGTCTTTTTTTATAGATTCTATAAAATTTCTATTTTCTCCTATAGGGTTAGTATCATCAAATCTTAAATTAATTGGAGATCTATATTTTTTACCTAACTCAAAATTCAAACATATAGCTTTCACATGCCCAATATGAAGAAATCCATTAGGTTCAGGAGGAAAACGAAATCTAATTTTTTTTATGGGAAATCCATTTTTTATATCTTCCTCTATAATTTTCTCAATAAAATGTAAGTGTGATTTTATATTATATACAGATAATAATTCAATTGTGGGACGAATATAATCAATTTTTTTGAAAAAAAATATATTTTTGCTATGTTATTTTAATAATTAGTATTTGAATTATACTGAAACAATTCAATGGATTTTTAAACGTCTTCCAATCTATCAAAAAATAGGATTTAGATCATACAAACCTGGTTTAAAAAGGATACAAAATTTTTGTTCTTATTTAGGAAATCCTCAAAATTTTTTTAAAAGTATACATGTAGGTGGAACAAATGGAAAAGGTTCCACAGTACATATGTTGTCTTCTATTTTACAAGAAGAAAAATATAAAACAGGGCTATTCACATCTCCTCATTTAATAGATTTTAGAGAAAGAATAACCTGCAATGGCGTTTTAATAGAAAAAGATTTTATTGTAGATTTTATAAAAAAAAATAAGAAATTTATAGAAAAAGAAAAAATTTCATTTTTTGAAATGAATACTGCCTTAGCATTTCAATATTTTAAAGAAAAAAAAGTAAATATAGCAATTATTGAAGTAGGAATGGGGGGTCGATTAGATTCGACTAATTTAATTACCCCAGAAATATCTGTAATTACAAATATTAGCATAGATCATACAGAAATTCTGGGTGAAAATCGATTAAAAATCGCTTCAGAAAAAGCTGGAATTATCAAAAAAAATGTATCAGTAATAATAGGAAGAAGAATATCTAGAGATGTTCGATTTCTTTTTTTTAAAGAAGCTTTAAAAAAAAATGCTCCAATCTATTTTTCTGTAAAATCTAAAAAAGATTCGCAGTATAAAATGCCTTTCAAAGCAGATTATCAAAATTTTAATAGAAGTATAGTATTAAAAACTATAAGAATTTTACATTATAGAAAAAATATTATAGTATCTGATCAATCAATAAAAAAAGGATTTAAAAATGTGATAAAAAATACAACCTTAAAAGGGCGTTGGCACATTTTGCAAAAAAAAGATCCCAAAATTATTTGTGATATAGCTCATAATGAAGAAGGCATATATATGGTTAATAAACAGCTAAAAAAAGAATCATATGAAAAATTACATTTAGTTTTGGGTTTTGTAAGAGAAAAAAAAGTGGATAAATTATTAAAACATTTTCCTATTGAGTCTTTTTATTATTTTTGTCAACCTAGTATAGATAGAAAATACTCAATTCACAATTTGATAATATTAATTAATAAATTATTTGAAAATCGTGATAGAATAAATTTTTATCCTTCTGTGATAAAGGCTTTTTTGCATGCTAAAAGTAAAGCTAGTCAAAATGACTTGATCCTGATATCTGGAAGTACGTTTGTTGTATCTGAAATATTGTTATATTATAAGAATTTTTTTTCTTACATTTGAATAAACGAACATTAGGGCAATTAGCTCAGTTTGGTTTAGAGCATCTGTTTTACAAGCAGGAGGTCACTGGTTCGAATCCAGTATTGCCCACATTTTTTATAATAAAACTAAATATTTTTTCTTTTTCTTTTGGATTGAACCATGTGATTGATGTATCTTTCTTATACCACGTAAATTGTCTTTTTGCGTATTTTCTAGTATTCTTTTTTATTTTTTCTATGCTTTTATTTAAATCATTCTTCCCTTCGGAAAGAAATTCGAATATTTCTTGATATCCTATAGTTTTTAAGCTATTCAAATTTCTATAATGATAATATAGCTTCGCTTCGTCTAATAAACCCATTCTTACCATGTTATCTACTCTATCATTTATTTTTGAATAAATTTCATCCCTAGGTATTGTTAATCCTATTTTCATAATTATAAAATTTCTCTTTTTTTTCTTATAAAAAAAAGAAGGATTTTTTCCTGTAGACTTTACAATTTCTAAATATCTAATTAAACGTCTGGGATTGAAAATATCTATTGATTCACCTATTTTTTTGAATTTAAAAAATTCATTTTGTAAAAATGAAATTCCATTTTTTTTAAAATGATAAATTAAATGATTTTTAATATTAATCTGAATTTCAGGAAATTCAGACAACCCTTCTGTTACTGCTTTTTCATATAAACTTGATCCTCCTACCATAATCAATATGGAATATTTAGTAAATAATTCTGAAATTTTTGTTAAGGAATCTATTTCAAATAATTTGGCATTATAATCTTGATGTATACTTAAATGCCCGATAAAATGATGATGGATACGACATAATTCTTCTATAGTAGGCATAGAGGTTCCTATTTTTAATTCCTTATAAAATTGTCTAGAATCGCAAGATAAAATTTCAGTTTTAAATTTTTCAGCTAGAAATAAGGAAAGCTGAGTTTTTCCTACACAAGTAGGCCCTACAATAAAAATGAGAAATTTTTGATTCAATTTTTTGAATTTGAAATTGAAGAATATTTAGATAATTTAGTGTACATCCAGTAATCTGCTAAAACTAAAGCAGTCATAGATTCCACAATAGGAACCGCACGAGGTAAAACACAAGGATCATGTCTTCCTTTTCCTTCCATAAGGATAAAATTTCCATATTGATCTATAGTTTTCTGTTTTTTCATTATTGTAGCTACAGGCTTAAACGCTATTCTAAAATAAATGTCCATTCCATTTGAAATTCCACCTTGTATTCCTCCTGATAAATTTGTTTTGGTCCTTCCATTTTTTTGAAATAAATCATTGTGCTGAGATCCAGTTAATTTAGTTCCATTAAATCCACTTCCGTATTCGAATCCTTTTACAGCATTAATTGAAAGCATAGCTTTTCCTAATTCAGCATGTAATTTATCAAAAACAGGTTCTCCAATACCTATTGGTACATTTTTAATTACACAAGTAATAATTCCTCCTATTGTATCTCCTTGATTTTTTATTTTTTTAATTTTATATATCATTTTTTCCGCAATCTTGGGGTCAGGGCATCTTATAGGGTTTTTTTCTATTGATTCTCTAGATAAATCTAATTCATGATAAGATTTATTTACAGATATGTCCCCTACAGAAGAAACATAAGATATAATTGTAATATTTTTTATTAATTGTTTAGCGATAGCACCAGCTACTATTCTGCATGTTGTTTCTCTTGCAGAAGAACGTCCTCCTCCTCTATAATCTCTTATTCCATATTTTTTTTCATAAGTAAAATCTGAATGTGATGGACGATAAACTTCTTTAATATGATTATAATCATTAGATTTATGATCCTTATTATAAATAACAAACCCAATGGGTGTCCCTGTTGTTTTATTGTCAAAAATTCCAGATAAAAAATTCACTTCATCAGGTTCATTTCTTTGAGTCACTATGGATGATTGGCCAGGTTTTCTTCTATTTAATTCATATTGAATTTCTTTAAAATTTAATTCTATTCCTGCTGGACATCCATCAATAATACCCCCTAATGCGATTCCATGACTTTCTCCAAAAGTACTAACTCGAAATAAATTTCCGAAAATATTACCTGCCATAAATTCTAGTTTTTAATTTCTATCGAAATAGGTCTTCCCATATGATTGATTTTGCTCATTCCTATTAATATTTTCTTTCTATAACGTTTTTCCACTTCAAATAGTGAAAAATTTGATAAAATTTCTATGTGTCCAATATTAATATGTGAATTGTTTGCAGCTTGGTTGATTAAATTTATCAATCCTAATTTTGTCAAATTATCTTTATATCCTATATTCAAAAAAAGCTTTGAAAAAGATTCTTTTTTTGATTTTTTTATTTTTGACTTTGATAAAATCCTTTTTTTATCGTATAAAAAGTTATAGTTCTTTTTAGAAGAAAAAGAAATAGGATTTAAATCTTTGGAATTTTTATAAAAATTTATAAAATGATTAAATCCTATCCAGGAAAAACGTTTAATTAATTCTCTCTTATCAAGAAATTCTAAATTTTTTTGTATTTCAGGAAGAAATTTTTTCATAAGTTCTTCATCTACAACTACTTTTTTTATCTTATCTATAAAATGGAATAGTTGTTTTTCGCATATTTCTTCTCCAGTAGGAACCATGACACGATCAAAATTTTTTCCTATTTTTTTTTCAAATTCTTTTAAATTTCTAATTTCTTTGGTTTGAATAATACAAACAGAAATTCCCACATTTCCAGCTCTTCCAGTACGACCACTTCTATGAACATAAGTCTCACTTTCCTTCGGAAGATTATAATTAATAACATGAGTAATATTATTCACATCTAATCCACGAGCGGCAACATCTGTTGCGACAAGAAATTGTAAATTTCTATTTCTAAATCTATTCATAACAGATTCACGTTGTGTTTGCGAAAGATCTCCATATAAAGCATCAGCATTATAACCATCTTTAATTAAAGATTCAGATATCTCTTTAGTTTCTTTTTTTGTTCCACAAAATATGATCCCATAAATATCAGGATTGATGTCCACAATTCTTTTTAGAGCTAAATATTTTTTATTTAAATTTTCTATTATATAATAAACATGTTTAACATCATCGGGGCCTATATTTTTTTTTCCTGTGATAATTTCTACAGGATCTATTAAATATTTATGAGCTATTACGTTCATATATTTAGACATTGTTGCTGAAAATAAAAGACTTTGTCTTTTTTTTGGTAATTTTTCCACTATGTAATCTAATTCATCTTTAAATCCCATGTTCAACATTTCATCCGCTTCATCAAGCACTAAATATTGAATGCTATCAAAAAATAATTTTTTTCTTTTGATTAAATCGATAATTCTTCCTGGAGTTCCTACTATAATATGAATTTTGTTTTTTAAAGATTTTATTTGAGAATTGATATTAGCGCCTCCATATAAAGAAACAATTTTTATAAACGATGAAAATTTTGAAAAACGACAAAGATCACGTGTTATTTGTATACATAATTCTCTTGTAGGACATAAAATCAAAGCTTGAGGAAAGGTAGACTTAAAATTTAATTTTTGAATAATTGGTAATCCGAAAGCAGCTGTTTTTCCTGTTCCAGTTTGAGCCAATGCTATAACATCTTTTTCTGAAGACAATAAAAAAGGGATTACTTTTTCTTGTATCTGGGTTGGATATTTAAAACCAATATCTTCTATAGCTTGAATTATATTATCGTTAAAAAAATTATATTCTTTAAATGTTTTCATACAAAGAATAGTAAAAATACTATTAAAATTTTTCTTGATTGATTGCACAACAAATATATATATTTAAATACGAAATACGAACTTATAATATTTGAATACTAAATGTTTATTGTATTTTTTTTATGAGTCTTTTAATTACAGTATTATATCTTATAAATAGTAACATGGCGGATACAGTTAATCCTAATCCTAACCCAATCCACACTCCTATTCCCCCCATTTTTATGGATAGAAACCATGCTGTAGGTATAGCAATAATCCAGTAAGAAAAAAAGCTAATCCACATAGGGATATGAACATCTTGTAATCCTCTTAATGCTCCCAGAATAATTCCTTGTAATCCATCAGATAATTGAAAAAAGCTAGCAATAACAATCATTTTTTCCGCTAGTTGAATAACTTCATCATCATTTTTTATGTAAATATAAGGGATATCACTTCGAAAGAAAATAAATAAAAAACTACAAATTAACATAAAAATAATTCCCATAAAAAAAATAGATTTTCCTATCCTTTTTAATTCTAAATAATTTTTTAAAGCTAACTGATTTCCTATTCTAATTGTAGCAGTTACAGAAAGGCCTGTACTAAGAAGAAAAGTGGAAGAAACTAAACTAATAACTATTTGATGAGCAGCCAATACTTTAATTCCACATTTTCCTGATATAAAAGAAGAAATGGCAAAAGCACTTACTTCAAATAACATCTGTAATCCAGAGGGAATTCCTATTTTTAATATTTTTTTTATATATTTTTTTTCTAAGAAAAAATATTTTAGTTTATTATAGTAATTATGTACTTTTTTGTATTTATGCAATAAAATGAAAATTCCTATCAACATAATAACACGAGATATTAAGGTCGCATAAGCGACGCCAATAGTTCCCAATTTGGGACAACCATATTTTCCGTAAAGAAATACATAATTTAATACAATGTTTAAACTAGCGGATATCCAAGTTATAATTAACCCTGGAAATACTAGAGATAATCCTTCTGAAAATTTTCTAAATACTTCGAATATCATACAAGGTATAAAAGAAATAGATACTATTTTCAAAAAAGAGATGGTCTCATTCAAGATGTCTTCAGGCTGTCCTAAATAAGGAAAAATATAAAAAAATATATGTATTAATCCATACATAAATACAGATAAAAAAAAATTTATAATTAATCCATGATGGAAAATGATAGCCCCTTTTTTATATTCTTGTTTTGCATCTACAGATGCAATTAAAGAAGAAATACTTGTAGATATTCCTAATCCAAAAATGATTGTAATAAAAAAGACAGCATTAGCCAATGAAACTGAAGCTAAAGCTTGTTTCCCTAAAACACCAACCATCATATTATCAGATAACCCTACACATATTACACCTAATTGTGTAAAAATTACAGGAATCGATAATAAAAAATTTTTTTTAATATGTTTTAAATATATTTTGAAACATTCAGTTTTGAATTTTAATAAAAGGTAATTTAACTGTTTTGATGGAAATCCTTTTTTTTCTTATGAGAACAAATATTTTATTTGTTTTGATTTGATTTATTAAATATCCTAATCCAATACTTTTTTTTAAAACTGGAGAATAACCTCCAGAAGAGACATAACCAATAGTTGTTTCATTTTCATCTATTAATAAATGTCCTTTCCTCGGAATTGTATTTTTATTTTCAATAATAAAGGATATAAATTTTTTATGCTTTTTTTCTTTTTTTTGTTTTTGTAATATTTTTTTCGCTATAAATTTTTTTTCGAATTTAATTATCCAGGATAAATTTGCTTCTATAGGAGTTATTTCTTCAGAAAGATCTTGTCCATACAAACGATACCCCATTTCTAATCTCAATGAATCTCTACTAGCTATCCCGCAAGGGATGATTTTAGATTTTCCTATCTCTAAAACATCATTCCATATTTTCTCTACATTTTCATTGGAAACATAAATTTCTATTCCTTTAGATCCTGTATATCCTGTACAAGAAATTAATACATTTTTTATTCCAGAAAATACTCCTATTTCAAAGTGGTAATAAGAAATTCGATTTAATGGAATATTTGTTAATTTCTGAGCATAAAATAAAGATAAAGGTCCTTGTATAGCTAAAATAGAATATTTTAGAGAAGTGTCTATTAATTCTGTATCGAAATATTCATGTTTTTTAATATGATCATTTATCCATTTTTTATTTTTTTCAATATTAGTTGCATTAACTATTAGTAAAAATTTGTTTTCCAAAATTTTATAAATAACTAAGTCATCTATAATCCCCCCTTTATCATTAATTAAACAAGTATATTGAGCTTGGCCAATTTGGATTTTACAAATATCATTTGTCGTTAGATATTGAATGAGTTTCCCGGAATGTTTTCCTTTCAAAATCAATTTTCCCATATGACTTACATCAAAAATTCCAGCATTGTTTCTTACAAACATATGTTCTGTTAATGAAGAAGTATATTGAATAGGCATGTAAAATCCAGAATAGCAGATCATTTTAGCGCCCAAATCTATGTGATTATCAAATAAAATTGTTTTTTTTATAAAATCTTTGTTCATCATTTTATTTTCCGTTATATTCAACAAAATTATTCTTTGTTTCGTACAGAGTTATTTTTAAGTCTAAATTAGAAGATATTTTTTGATTGATTTTATCCCATATGAAAATAGCTATATTTTCTATAGTGGGATTGATAGATGAGAATTCTTGAATATCTAAATTTATATTTTTATGATCAAAAATTCTTTCCACCTCATCATAAAGAATATATTTCAGTTTTTGCAAATTAAAAACGAATCCAGTTTCTGGGTCTATCTCTCCTGTAAGACTTACAATATATTCGTAATTATGTCCATGATAATTTGAATACGCACATTTTCCAAATATTTCAATATTTTTTTGATCATTCCAATGGTCATTGTAAAGTCTATGTGCGGCACTAAAATATCCTTTTCTATTTATGGTTGCTATCATATTTTAATACATTTTAATTGACTTAAATAATTTTTAACAATAATTTTTAACCAAATGGTATAGGAATCCGGATAAGCATAAATATTTTCAATTAATTCATTTAATGAAATCCATTTCCAATTATCTACCTCTTGAGAATTTATAATTGGAGATTTTTCATAGACACCAACAAAAACATGATCTAATTCATTTTCTATTAAACCATTACTTAAAAGTCCATGGTAAGTAAAATTAAATTTGTGTTCTAAAAAACAGTCAAAACCCATTTCTTCTATTAAACAACGATGTGCTGCTTTTAAAACAGACTCATTTTTTTTAGGATGACTACAACAGGTATTAGTCCAAAGTAAAGAAGAATGATATTTATTTGTTGATCTTTTTTGTAGCATTAAATTGTTTTCTAGATTAAAAATAAAAACAGAAACAGCGCTATGTAGCAATCCTTTTATATGAATTTTTTCTTTTTTTTCAAATCCTATAATTTTATTTTTCATTCCTATTAAAGGAATAAGATCTTCGTTATTTTTTCTTTTTATTTTCATATTTTATTTTTTACTCATTAATTTTCTTTCTTTTTTGAAAAGACAAAATAATAATAATGTAAATTAGTATGATAAGTAATTCTCTTTGCTTTTTTTTTGTTTATGAAAAAAAAAATTCAAGAATTATTAAATGAATTGAATAATTTAAAAAAAAACACATTAATAAACATAATGCAAATTCAATTTATTTTTTTATCTCCTAAATTAAACACTCTGATAGCAAAAATGCCTGTAACTCATAAAGTTTATCAGCCTTTTGGATATCTACATGGAGGGGCCGTTGTGATTCTAGCTGAAAGCGTTGGAAGTTCTATTTCTTTTGTAAACATGAAAAATGAAAAAAAAAACAATTTTCATGTTTTTAGTATTGAAGTTTCTGCAAATCACGTTCGATCCATGAAAAATGGAATTTTGTTTGCAGAAGCTAAAATTTTACATAAAGGAAATACTTTGCATTTTGTTCAAGTTAATATTTTTGACAAAAAAAAAAATATCATTAGTTTTTGTAAACTGACTAATATCATAAAAACAAACCATGTCAATAGAAATTAGTGTTTTTTCTCTATACAAGAAAATTATAAGAAATTATTATAAACATAATAATTTTATTCTTTTTAGAAAACCCTATGATAAAAAGATATTTTTTTATTCCCATTATGCCCATTATGATTGTAACTCTATAAGAGGAAACTTTTTCTTAATTCAAAATTTCAATCAAGATTATGCCATAAAAATATACCCAAAACAAATATATTATGTGAATATACAAGGATTTTATAAAAAACAAGATTTTCATTCTTCTTTTTGGGAAAAGAATTCTTCTTTTTTGACGTATTCTTATGAATATCAAAATTTGATAAAAAAAGCTATTAAAAATATAAAAAAAGGGTTTTTTAAAAAAGTCGTTTTATCCAGATATCTAAAAATTTCTTTCCGAAATTTTCACTTCAAAAATACATTTTTAAAATTAATTTGTGCTTATCCCAATGCTTTAATTAGCTTTTGGTATGATTTTAGACATGGATTTTGGATGGGATGTTCTCCTGAATTGCTAATGAAATGTTATAACAATAAATTAAAAGTTTCATCTTTAGCAGGAACTACTTGGGAAAATAATAAATGGACTAAAAAAGAAATAGAAGAACATGAAATTGTAACAAGATATATCCTTGATTTACTAAAATCTTATAAAGGCTCTATTCATATAAAAAATACTAAAACTATAAAAATAGGATATTTAAAACACTTAGAAACCCCAATTCATTTTTTATTTTATAATCAACCTGATTATTATGACTTATTAAATCGTTTATATCCAACTCCTTCTATATGTGGGTTTCCCAAAAAAGAATCTTTAGATTTCATTCATAAAAATGAAGGATATAAAAGAAATTTTTATACTGGATATATCGGTACAGTAAACCATAATAACATGGAATTGTATCTTAATTTAAGATGTATAAGAATCAAAAAAGATAAAAGAGAAATGACTTTATATGCTGGTAGCGGAATTACTATAGATAGTAATCTTCATCAAGAGTACATAGAAACAGAAAATAAAATCAAAAGTATTTTATCTCAACTTGTTTTCAAATAATTTTTTTTTTCTATAAAATGGTCTTATAATTAAACGTACACTTTTATTGTAATGAAAATATTGAATAATCCAATTTGTTAAAGCTATTACCCTATTTCTGAAACCTACTAAACTGACCAAATGAATAAACATCCAAACAATCCATGCTAAGAATCCTTTTAATTTTAAATAAGGGAAATCACACACAGCTTTATTTCTTCCAATAGTAGCCATGGAACCTAAGTTTTTATAAATAAAAGGTTTCATGTTTTTATTATCATCTAAGAAACAATTAAAATTTTTAGCTAAGTAATTTCCCTGTTGTATAGCAGGTTGAGCCGTCATAGGATGACCATTAGGATAATGTTTATTTCCATTCATATAAGCTATATCTCCAATCGCAAAAATATTTTCATATCTCTTAGCTCTAAGATAGTTATCTACTAAAATTCTATTCCCTTCTATATCTTCTTTTAAAAAACCCTTTATAATAGCTCCTTTTACTCCTGCAGCCCATATTACATTAGAAGATTCTATTTTTTTATTTTTTTCCATAAAAACTATTTCTCCATCATAGTCTTTTACCAAACAATTTAACCAAATAATAACACCTAATTCTTTTAAATTCTTATAGGCTTGTTTAGCGGACTCTTTGGACATTCCATCTAATAATCTAGAAGTAGCTTGTAATAAGTGAATGTTCATATATCGTATATCTAAATCAGGATAATCATGTGGCAATATATATCTTTTCATTTCAGCTAAAGCTCCAGCTAATTCCACTCCAGTAGGTCCTCCTCCTACAATAACAAAAGTCATAAGTCTTTTTTTCTCCTTATCATTTTTTGTTAATAATGCAGATTCAAAATCTTGTAGGATAAGACTTCTTAAATTCAAAGCTTCTGGAATAGATTTCATAGGTAAAGCAAAAGATTCAATATTTTTATTTCCAAAATAATTAGTAACTGATCCCGTAGCCAGAATTAAATAATCATAGGATAAACTCCCCACATTTGTGTAAATTTTCTGTTTTTTTGTATTAATATAATGGACAAAAGCTAATCTAAAGAAAAAATTTTTTGTTTTTTTAATAACATTTCTAATAGAATGCGCTATAGAATCTGGTTCTAACCCTGCTGTAGCTACTTGATATAATAAGGGTTGAAAAGTATGATAATTATTTTTATCTATAAGAATTACTTGAAACTTATCTCTTCTTAATTTTTTCGCTACTTGTAATCCAGCAAAACCAGCACCAATAATAACGACTCTTTTTAGGTTATTTACTTTTGGCGGTATATTCATAGTCAAAAGTTTGACATACTAAGCTAATTTATATATATTTTCATTTTAATTGATAAATTAATAATTTTGTTTAAAAATAGATTTTTATGACTTACTATTTTATTATAGGGACTACTTTTTTGGCAAGTGTTATTGTCAATGCAATATTAAGAAATAAGTTTAGGGCTTACTCTAAACTTTATTTACATTCACATATGAGTGGAAAAGAAATAGCAGAAAAAATGTTAATGGATCATGGAATATCTGACGTTCATGTTCTTTCTGTAGAAGGAGAATTGACAGATCACTATAACCCTATTAATAAAACAATTAATTTAAGTGAAAAAGTTTATAATGATAGAACGGCTGCTTCTATTGCAATAGCGGCCCATGAATGTGGACATGCTTTGCAACATAGATTAGGTTATCATTTATTAAAATTGCGAAATCATTTAGTCCCCATTTTAAATTTAAGTTCTAAATTTGTAAATTTAGCAATAATGTCTGGATTAACTATTTTTTACAGTTCAGGAGGAAAAGATTCTTTGATTCTAAAATTAGGAATAGGATTATTTCTTTTAGTTGTAGTTTTTTCTTTTATTACATTACCAATAGAATTGGACGCAAGTAATAGAGCTTTGACTTGGATTAGAAATAAAAATGTAGTAAATCATCAAGAATACAATAAAGCAAAAGAATCACTAAATTGGGCAGCTATGACTTATGTAATTTCTGCCTTGGGTAGTTTAGCTCAATTGGTGTATTTTTTGTCTTTTATTACTGGAAAAAAAGATGAACATTTTTAGTTATTTTTTTTTCTTTTTTTTATTAGCATTTCTTGGATTTGGACGAAGATTTCCATAGGTTTTGTTTCTTATTTTTCCTCTTCTAGTTTTTTTATCTCCTTTTCCCATGTTGATTAATTATATAATTAGTTTTTTTAACAATTCATGTACTCTATCTGCTTCATTTTTTAAATGATATGTGGATAAGTAATTTTTAATTATTAGGTTGGATTTCTTTTCTCTTATTCTATTAGATATTTGATTGTTTAGACGATCTGTAATTTGATTTTCATTTAAATTATCTCTTTTTATTATTCTTTCAATCATGTCTTTTTGGCGTGAAATTATAGTTATAATAAAATCACATTCTTTGTAGCTTCTACTTTCAAACAATACAGCTGATTCTTTTATTGCATATGTATTTTTTTTTTGGGCTGACATCCATTGTTTAAAATCAAGTGATATCCATGGATGGACAATGCTACATAAAAATTTCAGGGCCATAGAATTTTTGAAAACTATTTTAGATAAAAAAGTTTTATTAATTTTATTTTTTTTATAAGAATCTTGACCAAAAGATTTTATAATATTTTTTTTTATAATTTCTATTTGATTCATTAATATTTTTCCTCTTTGATCTGAGGAATATACAGGTATTCCTTTTTTTTTGAAAAAAGAAGAAAATAAACTTTTACCAGATCCTATTCTTCCTGTTATTCCTATTAATTTTATTTTTTTTGCCATAATATATAATTACTATTTACTATTATTAGTATAACGTAATTGAGTTAATTCTTTTGAAATTGTATTTTTTTCAAGTTTTATTTTTCCTGTAATAGTTTCTAGTATACAAAAATTATCTGTTATATCTATAATTTTACCATGTATTCCTGAATTTGTCACTATATAATTTCCTTTTTTTAAATTTTCCTGAAACTGTTTTTCAATTTTTTGTTTTTTTATTTGAGGACGTATCATAAAAAAATAAAATATAATGAAAATCAATACAAACATACAAATGGTGTTTGCAATAGAATTTTGTTGTAATGAAAAAAACATATATAATTATTTTAGTTAGACACTTTACATGAGTCCTTTTCCTATTTTAAATATTTTATTTTTTTTATATAAAAACTTATATATTTGGTCTAATATTCCATTTATAAAAACTTTACTTTTCTCCATACAAAATATTTTTGTAATTTCTATGTACTCGTTCATAGTTGCTTTAGGTGGTATATTTGGAAAATATAAAAATTCACAAATAGCCATTTGCAATATAATTAAATCTATAATTGCTATTCTTTCTATATCCCAATTATTTGATATATCATTAATTAAATTATTAAATTCTTCTTTATGAAAAATTGTATTTCTATATAAATCGATAATAAATTTTTTATTTTCATTATTATTATAAATATTATATAATTTGAAATTTTTAGGAGTAGAGTGATTAATAAATTGTAAAGTTTTACATACCATATTATGAGCAATATACAGATCTTCTTCTCCATGAAAGAAATATAAATCTTCTATGTATTCTATTAATGTTCTATTCGGTATAACAAAATTTTTATAGCATTTTATTATAAATCTTTTTTCTTCTTCAAAAGAAGAACGGGTTTTTATAGAACATTCTTTGTAAGAATTTGATTTTTTCATTTCTTTCAGAAAGATAAAAATATATTTGTCTTGTTGATTCCATAAAATTTCTACAAAATTTTTTGTATAGCGACATTCCTCTATTAAATATTTATTTTTAGATAATATTTTTATTACTGAGTTAAATGCAATTTTTTTTATGATGTCTGTTTGATCATTATCACATGTGTATTTTTTTAAAGCATTTTCTCTAATTTTTAAGATTAAATAAAGAAGGAAAATATATAGATGATGTAAAAATTCAATACTTCTAAGCATATTTTTTTCAACTTCATTTGAATCCATTTTAGATAAATGTTGAGCATATAAAAATTGTAAACTTCTTATTCTAAAGTGCCGTCTTATTGACATTTTTTTTGTAATAATGTTGATTTTTTTTATGCGCGACAAAATTTTTTGTACAATTATATAAATAAAAGATCAAACTTAAAAAGTTTGTATTTTTGTGTGTTATATGGGTGGTTTATTTGCTTTTAGCAAAAGATATTGTCAAAAGTACAAATTACGTTTGTGTATAGGATTCTTATTAATTTTAGTATCAAACATTTTAACTCTGCTTCCTATTCCTTATATAGGAAAATCTGTTAATACCATAAAAAATCTGTTTACAAACTTTTCAAATACATCAAATTCTCTTTCTTTGAAAAAAGATATTTGCATTTATACTGGCATTATATTAATAGTTCCAATTATAGGTGGATTTGTAAAATATCATATGCGACAATGTATAATTACTACATCTAGAATGATAGAATTTGATATAAAAAACGAAATTTTCTCACATTACCAAAAATTAAGTTTATCTTTTTATAAAAAGAATTCTACAGGAGATTTAATGAATCGTCTTACAGAAGACGTTTCTTTTATAAGACAGTGTATAGGTCCTGGAATAATGTATTTTCTAAATCTTATAATTCTTTTTTTTATGGTTTTTATGCAAATGTTACGTATTAATAAAATACTGACTTTTTATGTTATGTTACCTATACCTATTCTTTTTATTTCTGTTTATTATATTAGTGTTTATATTACTAGTAAAAGCGAAGACGTTCAAAATTTTCAATCTCTTATCTGTTCTTTTATACAAGAAACTTTTTCAGGAATTCACGTTATTAAATCATTTGTATCAGAACCTTTTTTTAAAGCGAAACATAGAAAAATTATATTGAAATACCACAAAAAAAATATAGAATTAGCTAAAATTGATACAATATTATCTTCTGTCATTATATTTTTTATAGGGACTTGTCATTTATTAATTCTATTTTTTGGAGGAAAAAAATATTTTGAAGGTGAAATCAAAGAAATTGGAACTATTGCTGAATTTTTCACATATATAAATGTTTTAATTTTTCCTTTTATTATATTAGGATGGGTAGTTTCTATTTCAGAGAGAGCTAAAGTATCGCAAATTCGTATTAGTGAATTTTTGAAAGAACAACCTGAAATATTGAATAATAATTTGATAAAAACAAAAATATTTGGAAAAGTTCAATTTAAAAATGTAAGTTTTCTTTATTATAAAAACAATATAAATACTCATCATAAAACAATCAATCAAATATCCTTCACTCTAATGAAAGGAAAAACTTTAATCCTAACAGGAGAAACAGGATCAGGAAAAACAACCATAGGAAGATTAATATCTCGTTTATACGATCCGTATCAGGGAGAAGTATTGATAGATAATTTATCGTTAAAAAATCATAATTTATCTAATTTTAGAAATAACATAGGTTATGTTCCTCAAGAATCTTTTCTTTTTTCGGATTCTATTTATAATAATATAGCTTTAGGAAGTGTTGATGAAGTCACTCCATGTAAAGTATATGATGCCGCTAGAATAGCTATGGTAGAAAATGATATACTAAATTTTAGAAATGGATATAAAACCATTGTCGGAGAAAGAGGTATTACTTTATCTGGAGGGCAAAAACAAAGAATATGTATAGCTAGAGCTATTATAAGAAATCCTAGAATTCTTATATTTGACGATAGCTTTTCTGCTATAGATCAAAGAACCAGAAAATTAATGATTTATTATATTAAGGAAAAAATGAAAGACAGTACTATTATTATCATAACACATGATATTTCTTATATTTCTGATTTTGATATGTTTATTGTATTAAAAAACGGAAAAATATTGAAAAATAGAAAATTATAATGATCGTAATATTTTTTTTGTGAAAAATTTATTTTGAAAAAAAAATAGTATAGACCATTTTTTTTGTTTAGATTTGCTTTAATAGGATTATAATATTTTTTGAAATGGACGAAAAAGAAAATATAAAAGAAAGAAATGAAATTTGTTCACGCACTCTAAAAACTGGTAGTAGAACTTATTTTTTTGATGCAAGAGAAACAAGAGCTGGTGACTATTATTTAACAATAACTGAAAGTAAAAAAAATTTTACTGAAACAGGAGAAGTTACTTATAAGAAACACAAAATTTATTTGTACAAAGAAGATTTTTCAAAATTTCAAAGTATACTTGATGATATGATTCGATTTATTATTAATGAAAAAGGAAGAGAAGTCATCTCTGAACGTCATCAAAAAGATTTTAAAAATCATACTACATATAATCAAGAAATTAAGGATGGACAACAAAAAAAGACATCAGAGATAAAAAATTTTACAAATCTTAACTTTGAAGATATTTAAATTGTTTTTTTTATTATATAATTTTTTTTGAATTGAATTATTGAAATTATTTGTAATCAAAAAAGTAATTTAATGGGTTGTTTGTCTTTTATGTTTAATGGAAATATATGGAAACTTATATAAGTATAATGAATGATATTGATACTTTCATATTTGATGTGGATGGAGTATTAACAGATTGTACTTTAAATTTATTTCCTGATGGAAATCTTGTTCGAAGAATGTTTGCTAAAGATGGATATGCAATGCAATTGGCAAACAAAAAAGGATATAATTTATGCATTATTACAAGAGGATCAGACTTAATGGTTTTTAGACGTTTAAGAGGGTTAAATATTCGTTATATTTATCAAGGAGTTGATAATAAAAAAAAATATTTAGATGAATATTGTAATACTTTAAACATTACTAAAAAAAAAGTTTTATATATGGGAGATGATATTCCTGATATTGAAATTATGAAATCTGTAGCTTTACCTTGTTCTCCAATAGACGCGGTTCAAGAGGTTAAAGATATATCTAAATATGTTTCTCCAAAAAAAGGCGGAAAAGGATGTGTGAGAGATGTTATTGAAAAAACGCTGAAAATACAAAAAAACTGGTTTTAGAAACAAAAAAATAGTGTCTTGAATAAAGACACTATTTTTTTGTTAAACCTATTCTATTCATTACATCTTCATTACATCATGCCACCCATTCCTCCTCCACCAGCTCCTGGCATTGGAGGAGCAGCATTAGGTTCATCTTTCTTTATTTCTGTAACAACACATTCAGTAGTTAACAACATTCCTGATACAGAAGCAGCATTTTCTAACGCAACTCTAGCCACTTTAGTAGGATCTATAATTCCTTCCACTATCATATTTTTGTATTCTCCAATTTTTGCGTCATATCCAAAATCTCTTTTTCCTTCCGCAACTTTAGCTACAACTACAGAACCTTCTCCTCCTGCATTGGCAACAATTTGTCGTAATGGCTCTTCAAGAGACCTTCTAACTATTTGTATTCCAGTATCTTGATCTACATTATCTCCTTTTGTATTATCTAGAGATTTAATAGCACGAACTAAAGCCACTCCACCTCCTGCTACTATACCTTCTTCTACAGCTGCTCTTGTTGCATTCAATGCATCATCAACACGATCTTTTTTTTCTTTCATCTCAACTTCAGATGCTGCTCCAACATAAAGAACGGCGACCCCGCCAGCTAACTTAGCAAGACGTTCTTGTAATTTTTCTTTATCATAATCTGATGTTGTAGTTTCTATCTGTGCTTTAATCTGATCTATACGCGCTCTTATATCTTTTTTATTTCCTCCTCCATTAACTATAGTAGTATTATCTTTATCGATAATAACTCTTTCTGCTTTTCCTAGCATATGTAATTTTACATCCTCCAATTTACTTCCTGTTTCTTCAGAAATCACAGTTCCTCCTGTCAGGATAGCAATATCTTCTAGCATCGCTTTTCTTCTATCCCCAAAACCAGGAGCTTTAATAGCCGCTACTTTTAAAGTCCCTCGTATTTTATTAACGACTAATGTCGCTAACGCTTCACCTTCCACTTCTTCAGAGATTATTAATAGAGGTTTACCGGATTGAGCTACAGGTTCCAATATAGGCAACAAATCTTTCATTGCAGCTATTTTTTTATCAGATAACAAAATTTGAGGTTGATCAAATTCTGTTATCATTTTTTCAGTATTTGTAACAAAATAAGGAGATTGATAACCTCTATCAAACTGCATACCTTCAACCACATCTACAGATGTATCTGTTCCTTTCGCCTCTTCAACAGTAATAACGCCTTCTTTCCCTACTTTTTCAAAAGCATCAGCTATTAAAGATCCAGTCTTTTCATCGTTATTTGCAGAAATAGAAGCTACTTGCTTTATTTTTTCTGTATTTCCTCCTACTTCTCTAGATTGTTTTTTTAGATCCTGTATAACTACTTCCAAAGCTTTATCTATTCCTCTTTTTAAATCCATAGGATTGGCTCCAGCCGCCACATTTTTTAATCCTTCCCTAACAATAGCTTGAGCTAATACAGTAGCAGTTGTAGTTCCATCTCCAGCTACATCATTCGTTTTGGATGCTACCTCCTTAACCATTTGAGCCCCTAAGTTTTCTATAGGATCTTCTAATTCTATTTCTTTAGCAACTGTTACCCCATCTTTAGTCACTTGAGGCCCACCAAAAGATTTTTGCAATACTACATTACGACCTTTTGGTCCCAAAGTCACCTTTACAGCATTTGCTAAAGCATCTACTCCTTTTTTTAATTTATCTCTTGCTTCAATATCAAATTTAATATCTTTTGCCATAACTTTTTAAATTTTAATGAATTTTACCTTATTAAATACTATTAAATACTTTACTTTAAATAATAGCTATAATATCAGACTCTCTCATAATGAGATATTCTTCTCCTTCCCATTTTAATTCTGTACCAGAATATTTACCGTACAAAACTCTATCTCCTTCTTTTAAACACATAGGTTCATCTTTCTTTCCTTTTCCCACTGCTATTATAGTCCCTTTTTGTGGTTTTTCTTTCGCTGTATCAGGAATAATAATGCCTGAAGCAGTTTTTGTTTCAGCTGGATCAGGTTGTACAAGAACTCGATCTGCTAAAGGTTTAATCTTAACTTCCACCATATTATAAATAATTTTAAGGTTAACGGTTATAATCGTTCATAGCCAAAAACATGCCAAACGAAAAAAATTTTATTTTTTATTTGTTGAATAAATGTTAAATGTCATTATGGCACATTTTATTTTGATTTTAATAAAAAATTGAAAAATAAAATTAGAAAAAATATGATAATAGATAAAAACCAAGTAACATTTTCCAAAAATGTGTTTGTTCTTTTAACACCCAAAAATCTAAAATTTTTTTCCATAAAAGATTGATGAATGCTTTCTTTTTTAGGATTTTGTATCAAAATCACTAATGAAAGCAAAAGACATGTTGCAACAATAAAAAAACCAAATATAATTATGGACATATTTTCCATACTTATTTATTTTATATTGTATGATTTCACCAGTTATTATTCTGTAAATCATCAAATATTTTACGATACACTTGTATTGTTAATTTCTCTATAATTTTATCAATAACTTCTTTTGAAAAAAGATTTTTTTTATTTTTTTGGAAAACCTCAGATACGACAAAATCTTTCTCCCAATTTTTTTCCGGTTCATAAATATCTTTGTATGATATTCTTGCTGTAACTTTAATTTTTTTTAACGGTTTATCTTCAAGTGGAATAATTGCATAATTTAAAAACACACCTTCCAAAATAACATCTCCATTTTTTAATGCTAAATTAGCAGGATTATGTTTCATAATATAATTTTCAATACTTCTTTTGAAATCAAAAGAAATGGATCTTCTAGGTATATTTACTACTTCTGATATATTTCCTATTTCTATTGTTTTTTTGGTATCAAAAAATAAAGACGAATAATAACAACTATTAAATGTCATATAAAATATGAAAATTAAAATGACCCAAAATTTTTTATAACCCATATTGTTTAATTTTTCGATATAATGTTCTTTCTGAAATCCCTAACTCTTTTGCAGCTTTTCTCCTTTTTCCATTATTTTTTTTCAAAGCCTTTTGAATAAATTCTATCTCTTTTTTTTGCAAAGAAAAAGAAGAGAATTCATTTTTAGATAAATCTTCTTCTACTTCTTCATAATCTAAATCTTCTTCAGATTTAGATGTATCTTCCAACTGAAAAATTGAATCATCTCTGTTTCTGTTATTATGAATCATTTTTTTTCCAAAAACTTTCTCTATAAGTTCTTGATTTTTTTCAAAAAATATAGTATTAGAATCATTTTTAATAAATTGAAAAATAATGTTTTTTAAATCATTTAAATTTTTTTTCATATCAAATAAAATTTTATAGAGAAAATCTCTTTCCCTATCATGAAAAGATGGTTCCACTATATTATGATTAGAAAAAGATATCGACGGAATATTTTCTGGAATATATTCTTTTAATTTTTCCACTGAAATTTCACGTTCAGCTTCTACCACGGAAATTTGTTCTGTAAGATTTTTTAATTGCCTAATATTACCAGGCCATGAATAATTCTCCAAATATTTTAATGACTCTTCATTCAGTGTCACTGGAGGCATATTATATTTTTCTGCAAAATCATTAGAAAATTTTTTAAATAAAAATTTAATATCATTTTTACGAAAACGTAAAGGAGGAACATTTATTTGTACTGTATTTAGACGATAATATAAATCTTCTCTAAATTTTCCTTTTTGTATAGATTCTATCATATTTAAATTAGTAGCAGCAACAACACGTATATTAGTTTTTTGTATTTTGGAAGATCCTACTTTTATAAATTCTCCTGATTCCAATATCCTAAGAAGACGCACTTGCGTCGTCAAAGGCAATTCCCCAACTTCATCTAAAAATATAGTTCCCCCATCTGCCCCTTCAAAGTAACCTTTCCGCATGCTTGTTGCTCCTGTAAAAGAACCCTTTTCATGTCCAAAAAGTTCGCTATCAATGGTACCTTCTGGAATAGCCCCACAATTTACTGCAATATAACCATGATGCTTCCTACAAGAATATTGATGAATTATTTTTGGAATAAATTCTTTCCCTACACCACTTTCCCCAAGAACCAATACAGAAATATCAGTAGGGGCTACTTGTATCGCTTTTTCTAGAGCTCTATGTAGAGCATAATCATATCCAATGATTCCAAACTTTTGTTTTATATTTTGGATAAAAATGGATTCCATGTTTTATTTTTTACATCATTTATAATGATTTTCCTATTAAAGTTGCAGATGTAGCATCTATAATTTTAACATACGCTATATCTCCTATATATAGTGATTTTTTAGGAAAAACTACAACTAAATTTTGTGTGTTTCTTCCATACCAATATTGATTATTTTTCTTCGAAATTCCTTCTATTAAAACTTCTTCTATTTTATCTAAATGTTCTTGCATTCTATAAAATGAATGATTTCTTTGTAAACCAATAATCTCTATTAATCGCTTTTTCTTTATATGTTCAGGGACATTGTCTTTTAGTTTCCTGTAAGCATAAGTACCAGGCCTTGGAGAATAAGAAAACATATAACCATAATTATATTTAATTTCATTCATCAAACTTATGGTGTCTTGATGATCTTCTTCATTTTCATTACAGAACCCACTAATAATATCATGAGAAATAGAACATTCAGGTATAATATCTTTGATTTTTTTAACTAAAAGAAGATATTTTTCCCGTGTGTATTTTCTATTCATTAATTTTAATATTTTGTTACTTCCAGACTGAACAGGTAAATGAATATGTTTACAAATATTTGTATGTTTAGAAATTACTTTTAATACTTCATCAGACATATCATGAGGATTAGATGTAGAAAATCTAATTCTCATAAAAGGGACTTCTTGAGCTAGAAGATCCAAAAGTTTAGAAAAATCTACAATACTTTTATGGCTTTTAGCTTCATTTTCTTCTCCCCACACATAAGAATCTACATTTTGCCCTAAAAGTGTTATTTCTTTATAACCATTCTGATATAAACGTTTGCATTCCTTTATTATGGAATATGGATCACGACTTCTTTCTCTTCCTCTAGTAAAAGGGACAATACAAAATGTACACATATTGTTACAACCTCTTGTTATGCTTAAAAAGGTAGTTATTTTATTGTTATTCTGTTTCTTTAAATTTATGAAACTTATATCAGCATAAGTTTCATTGTTTTTAACACTGGAAAAATACTGTTTTCCCGCCATAGAATAATAAATAAAATTATGGATTTCTCTATAAGAATCTGGCTTAACAAAAAAATCTACTATTTTCTGGTGTATAAAAAAATTTTTAATTGTCTTTGAAAAACATCCTATTACTCCAATCCAAATTTTTTTCTTTTTTTTAATAAACTTTAATTGTTCCAGTCTTTTTTTTAAAGTAAATTCTGCTTTTTCCCGAATAGAACAAGCATTTAATAATATTATGTCTGACTTATCTAAATTTTCAGATAAAATAAAACCATTTTTCAACAAAATGGAAGTAATAATATCACTATCTGATATGTTCATTTGACAACCATAATTTTCAATGTAAAAACTTTTATTATTCATATATATTTTTTACAATAAAAATACATAATGTCATTATGACATAAATTATATATGAAGAATTTTTTTAGCAAAAAAAATCATATTTTTTTTTCCTGTGGATTTTTCTTTAACATTAGAAAGTTTAACTACTGATATCCATTTTTTTTTTTCTTCCGGAAGTGCTTTAACCATTTTTATGACCATGTTCATGGAAGGAACACCGACATCATTAGTAAAATTAGTTCCTATTCCAAAACAAGCATCTATTTTGTTTTTACAAAAAGAAGAAATATAAGCGACTTTACATGGGTCAAGATTATCTGAAAATATAATTTTTTTTCTTATAGGATTTATTTTAAATTTTTTGTAATGTTTAATAGTTTCTTTGGCAAAAAAAATAGGATCCCCACTATCATGTCTCACTCCTTTGAAGATATTTGAAAGTTTTTCATCAAAGTTTTTAAAAAAAATTGGAGAAGTATATGTATCAGATAAAGCTATCCCTAGTTTTCCTTTATAAATATTCAACCAATTTTCCATAGCCAAACGATCTGCAATGTTAAACCCATATTTTGCTGCATGAAACATTATCCATTCATGACCTTGTGTCCCTATTGGTTTTATTG
Organism: Blattabacterium cuenoti; assembly: GCF_014251815.1. Lineage (GTDB taxonomy): Bacteria > Bacteroidota > Bacteroidia > Flavobacteriales > Blattabacteriaceae > Blattabacterium > Blattabacterium cuenoti_E. The sequence continues at coordinate 427,333 of NZ_CP059202.1, read as the reverse complement.
AAAAAATATGAGAAAGATGAACATTACTACTCCCCATAAAAAATGGGTCGCCTTCTTCTGTTAATGTTTTTAATACTAATTTATGAACTTTATAAGAATGTCTTCTTCTTGTTCCATATTCTCCAATTTTAACTTTTAATTTTTTATATTTTTTTAATTTTTCTTTTGTTATATTTTTAATTTTGTTTTCTGATATTTTTTTAGCTCCTGTTAATCTATAATATAATTCAGATATAATGGCCATTAAAGGGACTTCCCATAATATAGTGCTGCTCCATAAACCTTCTATATACATTTGTATATTTTTTCCTTTTTGAAATATATTTACTTCTTTTGGATTATATTGATATTTTTTTAAAAAATCTAGATAAGAAGAATCTAAATAAGGACAATATTTTTCTAAATAAATTCTTTCTTCTTCCGAAAGTTTTAAATAAGCCATTTTGTTTAAATTTTCTTTCAGAATTTTATCAAAATTTTTAGGAAAAGAATGCCGGCCTCTATTGATAAATTCATATTTAGCTTTAGCTGATGGAAATAATTTAATTACAGCATTTTGCATTGTAAACTTATAAAAATCATTATCCAATAATGATGACACAATAGAAAAATTATTCATTATAGTTATTAAAAAAAAATTTTAAAAATTTAATACAAAAAAATTCCCAAATTTTATTTGGGATTCTTTATCTTCATAATAAGAAAATAAATCATTATTTAAAATTCCTTCTTAACTTAATATTATATCAAGTAATATATTTTTCTTTTTTAGAAAAAATATTTCTCTAAATTTGCTTTTAAAACAATTTATTTTCAATTATGGACAACACGAAATTATACGTAGGAAATTTATCTTACGATATGACAGAACAAGAGTTAAAAAAATATTTCGAATCTGTAGGAGAAGTTACTCATGCCAAAATAATTTTTGATGAATCTACATCAAATAAAAAAAGTAAAGGATTTGGATTTATAGAAATGTCTAGCGAAGAAAATGCTAAACAAGCTATAGAAAAATTAAATGGGACAGAGTTTATGGGACGAAATATTATTGTATCTGCAGCTAGACCAAGAGCGAGAAAAGATTATTAATTATTATTTTTCCTTTTATATGCTATATATGTTGGACGCTTACATCTGTAAATTATCATTATGAAATAAAAATTATATTCTTATGAAAAAATTATATGGAACAGGTGTAGCGTTAGTTACTCCTTTTAAAAAGGATGGAAAGATTGATTTCAATGGGCTTGAAAAGCTTGTGAAATATGTTGTGAATAATAATGTAGATTATCTAGTTGCATTGGGGACAACAGCAGAGACAGCAACCTTAAAAAAGGAAGAAAAATGGGATGTGGTAAAATGTATTCAAAGGGTAAATTATAAAAAACTTCCTTTAATATTGGGATTAGGAGGAAACAACACAGAAAATGTTATAAAAGAAATAAATAGCATAAAAAACTTATCGGATTTTTATGCTATTCTTTCAGTTTCTCCTTATTATAACAACCCTTCTCAGGAAGGAATATATCAACACTTTAAATCAATTGTTGATCAGACAGGATCGGATATTATTCTTTATAATGTTCCTAAAAGAACAGGTTCTAATATTATGCCAGATACTGTTTTACGTTTAGCTTATAATTTCAAAAATATAATAGGCGTTAAGGAAGCTTCTGGAGATGTTTTACAATCTTATAAAATTTTAGAAAATAAACCCCAAGATTTTAGTGTCATATCAGGGGATGATTTTATAACTTTACCTGTTGTATTAGGTGGAGGAGAAGGGGTGATTTCTGTAATTGCTCAAGGGTTTCCTGATCAAATTTCTAATATGGTATCTCTAGCAAGGGACAATAATATCAAAAAAGCTTTTTCTATTTTTTATAATATTCTTGATATAATAGATCTTATTTATGAAGAAGGAAATCCTACAGGAATTAAAACTTTATTAGATATAATAGGAATATGTAATTCATATGTGAGATTACCATTATTAATGGGGACTCCATATTTAAGAAAAAAGATGTTACTTTTATTAAAAAAAATAAAAAGTATATGATATGCTTAGTGAAAAAATACAAAAAGGATTAACAAGGCAGTTGAATAGAGAATCAGAATCTTCTCAATTATATTTGTCTATGGCGTCTTGGTCTGAGAGAAAAGGTTACGAAGGAGTATGTGAATTTTTATATGATCATTCAAATGAAGAAAGAATTCACATGTTAAAATTGATTAGATATATCAATAAAAGAGGAGGAAATGCTATTTTGAATAATGATAGGATGTTAATTCCAAACATTACATCTTTATCTTTGAAAGAATTATTTATGAAATTATTTGAACATGAAAAAACAATTTCTAAAGAAATAAATCTTTTGGTAGAAATCTCTTTGCAAGAAAAAGATTATTTTACATATAATTTTTTGCAATGGTATGTTAAAGAGCAAATAGAAGAAGAAAGTTTAATTAAAACGATTTTAGATAAAATAGAATTAATAAGAGAAGATAAAGGAGGATTATATTTGTTTGATAAAGACATGAAAAATTTTCATAAAAATTTTGAATAAAATTATTTTTTTTATATCAGTATTATCGATTCCTTTCCTTCATAAAGGATGTTTTACAGATATCACTGAAAAAATTTCATATGAAGATCAAATCTTGTTTGAAAAAGGAAGACGTTATTTTCTTTCGTCCCCAAATTTCGATTTGGATCAAACAAAAACTAAGATTGCAATTGAAAAATTAAGTCAGTTTATTAAGGACTATCCTAATAGTACAAAAGTAAAAGAAGTTTATAATTTTATTGAAAAGTTATTGAATAAAATAGAAAAAAAGGATTATAATATTGCTAATTATTATTTTTTAACACAAAAATATCAGTCTTCTTTGATTTGTTTTCAAGACTTTATTAAAAATTTTCCAAAAAGCTCTTTAAAAGAAGAAGCTATGTACAAAATTTGTGTATGTCAACATAAACTCAGTAATAGGAAAAATTTTATAAAATCATACGATGAGTACATGAAAAATTTTCCATATTCTTCTAATGCAAAAAAATTAGAAATTTTATATAAAAATTAGAACATAAATTGCATGAATTTTTTAATAGATATTAATGTCCCAATAAATACAGAAACTATAGATCGTATTCAATTAGAAAAGAAATCAGGAAAAAATATATATGAAACTATATGTATTTTAGAAAAAATAAGTCAGAAAATTTTTAATCAAATTAAAGAGGATTTATATGCTAAATTGGATGAATTTAATCCTATGAATATGAATAAAAATAATTTAGAAGAAACTTTTGAAAATAAAGAACAAATTGAATTGTCAAGATTCTATGAAAAACTTCCAAAATCTACATCTATTTCTATTCAATATTTGCTGAATGGAAAAATTCAAATTTAATTATTTATTTTTTTATGAAAATCTTTTATAAATTTATCCAATCCTATGTTGGTTAATGGATGATTCAGCAAAGAATAAATAATATTTATGGGAGTAGTTATGGCGTATACCCCAATTTTAAAACATTCTACGATATGTAAAGGATGACGTATAGAGGCTGCTAATATTTTTGTTTCAAAACAATAATTTTCGTATATACTTTTGATTTCTTGTATTAAATTCAATCCGTTATAAGATACGTCATCTAATCTCCCTACGAATGGAGAAACATAAGTAGCTCCAGCTTTCGCTGCTAAAATAGCTTGTCCTGTAGAAAAAATAAGAGTACAATTGGTTTTAATTTTTTTATTGGAAAGATATTTAATAGTCTTAATTCCGTTTTTTGTTATAGGTATTTTTACTACAATTTTTGGATGCAATAAAGCAAGTTTCTCCCCCTCTTTAATCATATCAGTATAGTTAGTACTGATAACTTCTGCACTCACATTTTCATCATTTTTCAAACGTTTACATATAGCTATATAATGTTCATAAATTTCTTTGTGACTAAAAAGAGATTCTTTTGATATCAAAGATGGATTTGTCGTAATTCCATCTAACATACCTAATGATCTCGCCTCATCAATTTCTTTTAAATTAGCTGTATCTATAAAAAACTTCATAATTAATTATACTTGTATATCTGAACAAATTTATAATATTTTCAAGAAAGTCTTTTTATTTTATTGTTTTCTTTTTCATAAATTATTAAACAGAAAAAACTGTAAATTTATATGTTTTATTTATTTATATTATGATATATGCAGCATTTTGATGTTATTATTTTAGGAAGTGGCCCTGGAGGCTATGTGGCTTCTATACGTGCAGCACAACTTGGAATGAAAACAGCTATTGTGGAAAAAGAATCAATTGGAGGAATATGCTTAAATTGGGGCTGTATCCCTACTAAATCGCTTTTAAATAACGCAAAAATTCTACAATCCATAAAGAAAAATGGGGAATTATTTGGTGTAAAAAATCAAGATATTAAGGTAAATTACCCTAAAATTCTTTACAAAAGCAGAACAATCGTTGATAAACTCAAAAAAAGTGTTTCATTTTTAATAAAAAAAAATGGAGTTCATGTTATTTTTGGAAATGCACAACTAAAAAAAAGAAAAAAAATAGAAATTTTTAAAAATGAAAAAAGCATAGGAGAATATTCAGCCTCAAATATTGTTATTGCTACTGGTGCAATTCCTAAAATTGACACAAGATTTCAATATGACAGAAAAAAAATTATAACATATAAAGAAGCGTTGTCCTTGTCTTCATTACCCAAAAAAATGATAATTGTAGGTTCTGGTTCTATAGGATTGGAATTTGCATATTTTTATCATTCTATGGGGACAAAAGTTACTGTCATAGAAGTATGCTCTAAATTGTATCCAAATGGGGATGATGATATATCTGACTATTTGAAACATTATTTTGATAAAATAGGAATTCAAAACTATGTGTCTTCTAGTATAAATAAAATCACTTATAATAATGAAACTTTTGAAATTATTGTTGACATTAAAACCCCGTTGGAAAATATTGTATTAAAAACTGATACTATTCTATCCGCTATAGGAGTGGTTCCTAATATTAAATATATTGGATTGGAAGAAGTAGGAATTCAAACAGAAAGAGGATTTATAGTCGTAGATGAAAATTATCGTACGAATATAGATGGGTATTATGCTATAGGAGACGTAATTAATACCCCTTCTTTAGCTCATGTTGCATCGCATGAAGCAATAAATTGTATTGAAAATATAAAAGGTTTAAATTGTCAGAAAATAAATTACAATAATGTTCCAAAATGTGTTTATTCACTTCCTGAAATGGCTTCAGTAGGTTATACAGAGAAAGAGTCTAAAGAAAAAGGATTTAAAATAAAAGTAGGAAAATTTCCTTTTAGTGCTTTAGGTAGATCTATTTCTGATGAAAATACTGATGGTTTTGTAAAAGTAATTTTTGATGATAAATATGATGAATGGTTAGGATGTCATATGATAGGGAATCATGTTACAGATTTAATTTCAGAAGTGGTAGTTGCTAGAAAACTCGAAACAACTAGCTATGAAATTTTGGGAAGTATACATCCTCACCCTTCATTAAGTGAATCTATTATAGAATCTATAGCTAACGCTTATGGAAAAGCAATTCATTTATAAGTTTATCAATTAAAAAAAACACTCTTCTTCTATTTCTATATTTCCACACACATATATTGTTTTTATTTTGTACTCAATGAGTACACGTTAAAATTCATATACTATGTCTTCTTTACATGAAATTCATAATTTTTATTGTTTTATGATACATATTATATTGTTTGGCCCACCAGGTTGTGGAAAAGGAACTCAAGCTAAAATCATATCAAATAAATTTGGTTTCATACATTTATCTACTGGAATGATATTCAGAAATCATATAAAAAGAAAAACTAATCTGGGAAAATTAGCGAGTTATTATATCAATAAAGGAGCATTAGTGCCTGATCGAATAACCACAAATATGTTAAATACAGAAATTCAAAAACATTTTAAAGCCAAAGGAATTATTTATGATGGATATCCTAGAACTAAAAATCAGATTTTTTCTCTAGAAAAAGTATTAAAAAAATTTTGTTTGGGAAAAATTAATATAATTTTCTATTTTTTTATTTCAAAAAAAATGATAATAAATAGATTATTAAAAAGAGGGGAAACAAGTAATCGTAATGATGACATAGATATTATTACAGTTCAAAGGAGAATAAAAGAATATGATAAAGAAACTTCTTTGATATGGAAAAATCATAAATGTAAAAATAATATAGTAAAATTAAACGCTTCTTTATCTGTAGATAAAATTTCTATTTTTATAGAAAAAAAAATTCTGAATTTATTATATTAATTTTTATGAAAATATGAAAAATTGTTTTGTTGATTTTATAAAAATTTATTGTAAAAGCGGAAATGGAGGATCTGGTTGCGTTCATTTTCATAGAAACAGATATGTACATAGGGGTGGTCCAGATGGAGGAACAGGAGGAAAAGGAGGAGATATTATTATTCAAGGAAATTCTCACATTCATACTTTTTTACATTTAAAATATCACAAACATTGGATTGCTAAATCTGGATTTCCAGGAAAAGGAAATAATATAACCGGAGCAAATGGAGAAGATTTATTAATAGAGGTACCTGTAGGTACTATAGTAAAAGATGAGAAAGAAAACATAATAATGGAAATAACACAAAATTATCAAAAAAGAATTTTGTTTAAAGGAGGAACAGGAGGAAAAGGAAATTCTTTTTTTAAAAATTCGGTTTGTCAATCTCCCTATTATGCACAACCCGGAATCAAAACAAAAGGAAATTGGATTTTTTTAGAACTAAAAATTTTAGCAGATGTAGGATTTATAGGTTTTCCTAATACTGGAAAATCCACCTTGCTTTCTGTAATCACAAAAGCAAAACCTAAAATAGGAAATTTTTCTTTTACAACTAAAACTCCAAATATAGGAGTAGTAAAAGTTGATTTTAATTCTTTTTTAGTAGCTGATATTCCTGGAATCATAGATAAAGCATCTGAAGGAAAAGGTTTAGGGCATCGTTTTCTAAGACATATAGAACGAAATTCTGTTTTGTTATTTTTAATATCCTCAGATACAAAAGATAAAAAAAAAGAATATTTAATATTATTGAATGAATTAAAAAAATTCAATTCAAATCTTTTAAATAAAAAACGTTTATTAGCGATATCTAAATCTGATTTAATAAATGATGATAAAAAAAAGAAAATAAAGGGTTTTTTCTTGAAAGAAAACGTTGTTTTTATTTCTTCTTTTACAAAAGAAGGATTATCAGAATTAATAGAAAAATTATGGGAATTAATAAGGATCCTAAATTAATAAGAAAGCTTTTTTTTAACAATATTTTTATCTATATTCAATGTAGATTGAATATTTTCTATGTCAAACATGTAATCTAAAAATATTTTTTCACAAAATATTCGTAATCCTCTAGCTCCTAAACCTAACTGAAATGTTTTATCTACTATAACATTTAGTGCTTCATCTGTAATGTTCAAAGAAATATGATCCATGTCAAATAATTTTTGATATTGTTTTATTAAAGCATTTTTTGGTTCTATTAGTATTTTTTTTAATATATTTTTATTTAGTGGATTTAAATAAGAAATTATAGGAAATCTTCCTATAATTTCTGGGATTAATCCAAATTTTCTTAAATCTTCAGATAGAATACTTTTTATATGATTTTTTTTTCTATTTTTTATTTTTCTTTCTTTAGTAAGAAAACCTATAGATATATCTTCTATTCTATCAGAAATAATTTTTTCTATACCATCAAATGTTCCTCCAGCTATAAATAATATATTTTCAGTATTCATTTGTATCATTTTTTGATCTGGATGTTTTCTTCCCCCTTGTGGAGGAACATTGACAATAGATCCTTCTAATATTTTTAGTAATGCTTGTTGTACCCCTTCTCCAGATACATCTCTAGTAATAGAAGGATTATTACTTTTTCTAGAAATTTTATCTATTTCATCCAAAAAAATAATTCCTTTCTCAGCAGACTCTATATCATAATTAACGGATTGTAATAGTTTAGTTAAAATAGATTCTACATCTTCACCTACATATCCAGCCTCTGTTAGAGTCGTAGCGTCAGCTATAGCAAAGGGTACTTTTAAAAGTTTTGATATACTTTTTGCTAGCAAAGTTTTTCCTGTTCCTGTATCGCCAATTAATAAAACATTAGATTTTTCTATTTCTATGTTTGTAAAGTCTTTATTATTATTCCATTGTTTTTGAATCCGTTTATAATGATTATAAACAGCTACAGATAGGATTTTTTTTGCCTCATTTTGTCCCACAACATATTTATCTAGAAAAGATTTTATTTCTTTAGGTTTCTTGATTTTTTCTTTTGTAAACTTATTTTTGTTTTCGTGATTATTTTTAATAATAAATTTTTTATGAATAATGGAATAAGTTTTTTCTATACAAAAATTGCAAATATGCCCATTTATTCCAGATATAAGAAAGGTAATATCATTTTTGTTTCTTCCACAAAAATTACATTTTAACGAATTCTCCATAAATATCCATGCTTTTTTATGAATAGATATAATGTACAAAAGGAGCAAGCTTGACTACATCACATCGCTACAACCTATTTACCTTTGCTGTGTTCCCACCCTGGAGGATTTATAGGGAGCTGATTGTGTAGGACTTGCTCCAGTTTTGGTAAATATAAAAAAAAAATCATAAATTCTCGTTTTTTTAAGTAATAATTTTCCCTGTTTGGTTAAATATAAATTTTTGTTATTTATGTTAGAAAAAACCAATAAAACATGGGGTTTTTATTTTTATTTTAATGGATACAAAATATATTTTTGTCACAGGAGGTGTTACCTCTTCTTTGGGAAAAGGAATAGTTTCGGCTTCATTAGGTATGTTATTAAAAGCTAGAGGATATAAAGTTTCAATATTAAAATTGGATCCTTATTTTAACATAGATCCAGGTACTTTAAATCCTTACGAACATGGAGAATGTTTTGTGACTCAAGATGGAGCTGAAACAGATTTAGATTTGGGACATTATGAACGATTTTTAAATCAACCTACAAGTAAAGAAAACAACGTTACATCAGGTTTAATATATAAAACAGTAATAGATAATGAAAGAAAAGGGACCTATTTAGGTGAAACAGTACAAGTTATCCCTCATATCACTAATGAAATCAAAAGACGGATAAAAATTTTGGGAGAGTCTAAAAATTATGATATTGTTATTACTGAAATAGGAGGGACTGTAGGAGATATAGAAAGTCTACCTTATATTGAATCAGTACGTCAGTTAAAATGGGAATTGGGAAGATTTAATGGATTGGTCATTCATTTGACATTGCTTCCATATATTACAGTGACTGGAGAAATTAAAACAAAACCAACACAACATTCTGTTAGAAATTTGATGGAAAATGGAATACAAGCAGATATTCTAGTATGTAGAACGGAAAAACATATATCTGATAATATTAGGAAAAAATTAGCATTATTTTGTAATGTAAAACCAAAAAATGTTATTGAATCAATAGATACTAAAATTATATATGAAATTCCTTGTTTATTACATTTACAAAGTTTTGATGAAGTCGTATTAAATCATTTGAATTTATCTACTGTTTCTGTTCCAAATTTAAAAAAGTGGAAAGTTTTTGTAAAAAAATATAAAAATCCAAAATTTGAAACAAAAATAGCATTAGTTGGAAAATATGTTTCTCTACATGATTCTTACAAATCTATAACAGAAGCTTTAATTCATGCGGGGACAGAAAACAAAACTTATGTTGATATAAAATGGATTTATTCAGAAATGATAAAAGAAAAGAATGTAAAAAAATATTTCAAAGGAATTTCAGGTATTTTAGTAGCTCCAGGATTCGGAAATAGGGGGATAGAAGGAAAAATACTCGCAGTAAAATATGCCAGAGAAAATAAAATTCCATTTTTTGGAATATGTTTGGGAATGCAAATCGCTGTGATAGAATTTGCCAGAAATGTATTAGGTTTGAAAAAAGCAGAAAGTTATGAAACAAACCCGAATACATCTCATCCAGTAATAAATTTAATGGAAAAACAAAAAAAATTAACTTATATAGGAGGAACAATGCGATTAGGAAATTGGAAATGTACTCTTGTAAAAGGATCCAAAATATTTTCTATTTATGGAGGAAAAAAGGAAATTTTTGAGAGACATCGCCATAGATATGAATTTAACAATAATTATTTGGAGTGTTTTTCTAATGCCGGAATGAAGGCCGTTGGAATAAACCCAGAAACAGGCTTGGTCGAAGCTTTAGAATTGGAAAATCATATTTTTTTCTTAGGTGTTCAATATCATCCTGAATATAAAAGTACAGTAACGAATCCTCATCCTTTATTTACTAATTTTATACAAGTATCTATATCTTCTCAGAATTCTTCTTATATATGAGAGATAAAAATTTAGATTATAGCCATATAATAGGATTCATTCTTATATTGTTTGTTTTAATGATTTTTACTTATCTAAACAATAATGTAATCAATGATAATGATAAAAAATTAAATTTCAACAATCATAAAAAAAATCAAGAATTTTTCCCAAAAAAAGAAACTTTTTATACTGAAAAAAGAAAAAAGAATGATTTTTTTTTATTAGAAAATAATGTTTTAAAACTTAAAATATCTAGTTTAGGAGGAAATATTAATGAGGTTTTTTTAAAAAAATATAAGGCATATGATTCTTCATTATCATATCATGCCAAAGATCTTTATTTAATAAAAAGTTATAATTTTTTATACAAATTATTTTTTTCTAATAAAAAAGGATTAAACATAAATACAGATACCTTATATTTTCAGCCTTTTTTGTTAGAAAAAAATAAAATATCAGGAATTACAACTCTCATTATGAGAGCTAAAAATCCTTATGATAAGGAAAAAGGATTTTTAGACTATATATATACAATAGGAGAAAAAGATCAGTATGATATTAATTTTTCTATTAGAGCTAAAAATTTTTCTTTTTTAAAACATGGATCTTATTTAAGTTTAGAACATAGGATTTCATCCTTAGAAAAGGATAGAGATTGGGAAAATTCTTATACTCAAGTATATTATTCTGATTCTCATAACGACTTAAACAATTACACTTCTTCTGTGAAATATTTATCTGAAAAAAAAACAGAATATAAAAATATATATAGAGTGAATTGGATAGCTCATAAGCAACAGTTTTTTTCTTTTATACTTATTCCAAAAAAAATATTAAAAAATGTTTTTGTTCAATCTGAAAATTATTCCTCAGGATCTTTTTTAAAAAAAATACGATTGAAAACATTTATAAATACGGAAAAAGATGAAGAATTTCATCTTTCTTTTCGTTTTTATTTTGGTCCTTTGGATTTTAATTTGTTGAAAAAATATCAAAATGGATTCGAAAATATTATTCCGTTTGGATGGGGGTTCCTCAAGTGGATTAATAAATATTTTTTTTTAATAATTTTTCAATTTTTGGAAAAAACAAATTTAAATTATGGAATTATTATCATTTTTATGACTGTAGTTGTAAAACTTATATTGTATCCAATAACTTATAAACAATATAAATTAAGTGCTATAATGAAATTAATTCGCCCAGAAATCGAAAAATTAAGTCATAAATATAGAGGCGATGTTTTCAAAAAACAAAGAGCTATGATGGAATTATATAAAAATGTAGGAATTAATCCAATGTCTGGATGTATTTCTACATTGTTTCAGATCCCTATTTTTTATTCTTTATTTAAGTTTTTCCCTACTATAATTAATTTGAGAGGAAAATCTTTTTTATGGGTGGAAGATCTTACTTCATATGATTCAATATTAAAATTACCCTTTTTTATCCCTTTTTATGGGAATCATGTAAGTTTATTGACTTTATTATATTCTTTTGCATTATTAGTTTACACGAAATTAAGTAATAATGGAAAAAAAGATTTCCCTAAAAATGAGAACGATTCTTCTATTCCTAATATGAATTTTTTATTATATTTGATGCCTATTATAATGTTATTTTTTATAAACAGTTATGCATCTGCTTTATCTTTATATTATTTTATATCTAATATAATTAATATTGGTTTTTTCTTTTTTATTAAAGAATTTATGTTGGACGAAAAAAAAATTTTTGTTAAAATCCAAGAAAAAAAAGTTGCAAAACATAATTATTGGAAAAATATAAAAAAAGAAATAGAAAATAAAAAGTAAAGTATAAATAAAAAAAGACACTATATAATAAAAAATTCTATTTCTTTTTCCATAAAAAAATATAATCTATTATTGTGTTCAACCATTAAAAATCCTTGATCTGTTACAGAACGTATGATGCCAGAAATATAACTGTTCGTTTTGAAAATATAAAAAATAGAAACTTGATTTTTTAAGTACAAATAATCTATATAATATTTTCGTATAAATTTTTCTCCATAAATTGTAAAAAAAAGATATTCTTTTTGAAAAAAATATATGATCTTATAAAAAAGATAATTTAAATCAAAATTTAGATTGAATATTTCTTTTAATGAAGAGGCGTTCCATTTTTTTTGGAAGTGTTTTTGATCAACATTTAAACCTACACCAATAATAATTGTATGAATCTTTTGTGAAAAGACGCAGCTTTCTATTAAAATACCACATACTTTTTTATTATTTATAATGATATCATTAGGCCATTTTATCCAAATTTTTTCTTTATTTTTTTTATTATAACATTCAGACAGGGTTTTATGTATAGCATTACTTATAACAATATTCATAACGTACATTTTTTTTACATATAAAGTTTGAATAGGTTTAAGAACAATACTAAAAGTTAAATTTCTTTCTTTTTCTGTATACCATAAATTTTTCCTCATTCCTATCCCTTGGGTTTGATTCATTGTCCAAATAACTATCCAGTTATGTTTTTTTGAAATAAATTTTCTAGCATATTGATTTGTAGAATTAATTTCTTTTAATGTAATTAGATTTATAGGCCAAATAAATTTTTTCAAAATGTTTTTATATTGTAAAATTCAACTTCTTTAAAACGAAAACCTTATTTTTGTTTTTTTGAAATAAATTTAATGAAAATTAAAAACAATTTTTGTTTTGTTATTAGATAAGATTATAGAAGGGATTCAGATGGTTAAAGGAAAAGACATATCTGTTATAGATTTAAAAGAGAATACAAATTTTATTTGTGATTATTTTGTTATTTGTAATGGGAATTCTCATAATCAAGTATATGCTATTTCTCAATCTATAGAAAAAACAACAGTTGAAAGATTACAAAAAAGACCATGGCATATAGAAGGATTAAAAAATAAAGAATGGATTCTGGTTGATTATGTTTCTATTGTTGTTCATATTTTTCAAGAACAGATTAGATTCTATTATGACATAGAAAATCTTTGGAAACACAATTCGATTCAAAAATATAATTAAGATTTTTATTTAAAATAAAATATTAAGTAATGAAGAAACTTATATGATAAATAAAAAAATAAAAAGTAAAAATAACTTTTTTTGGGTATATGTAGTCATATTTGCTATATTTCTAGGAATATTTTTTTTTAAATCTTCTTTTTCTAATCCCATAAAAATAGATCAGGATACTTTTTTTGATATATTATCGAAAGGAGAAGTGCAAAAAATTATAGTAAAACATAGAGAAATAGTATATGTTTATTTAAAGAAAGAATTTTCATCATTTAATAATCCTGTTCCCAACATTATTAAAAATCAAAAAAAATTCATCAGACAACCATTACAATATGAATTTGAAATAGGAGATTTACAATTTTTTCAAAAAAAATTTGAAGAATATAAAAAAAAGTATAATTTAACTGCTATTATTGATTTTAAAAATCAGCAAGAATACACCATTACTAAATTTTTATTTGATTATGGTATATTTTTTATATTATTAATTATTTTTTGGGTTTTTTTATTTAGAAGAATAGGATCTACTAGTGGAGGACCTGGGGGTCAAATATTTAATATAGGAAAATCCAAAGCGAAGTTGTTTGATGAAAATGATAATGTAAAAATAACATTTAAAGATGTTGCTGGTTTAGAAGGAGCAAAAGAGGAGGTTCAAGAAATAGTAGAATTTTTAAAAAGCCCCCAAAAATATACGAAACTGGGAGGAAAGATTCCTAAAGGGGCTCTGTTAATAGGTCCTCCTGGAACAGGAAAGACTTTATTAGCAAAAGCTGTTGCTGGAGAAGCAAAAGTCCCTTTTTTTTCTTTATCAGGATCAGATTTTGTAGAAATGTTTGTAGGTGTGGGTGCTTCTAGAGTAAGAGATTTGTTTGAAAAAGCGAAGGAAAAATCTCCATGTATCATATTTATTGATGAAATAGATGCTATAGGAAGAGCTCGTGGAAAAAGCAGTATAGCTGGATCAAATGACGAAAGAGAAAATACTTTAAATCAACTTTTAACAGAAATGGATGGATTTGGGACACAGACTAATGTGATTGTATTAGCTGCCACTAATAGATCTGATATTTTAGATAAAGCTTTACTTCGTCCTGGACGTTTTGATCGCACTATATTAGTAGATCCGCCTGAGTTAAATGAAAGAAAAGAAATATTCTATGTACATCTTAAAAGATTAGTATTATCTGATGACGTAGACATAGATTTCTTAGCAAGACAAACTCCAGGATTTAGTGGTGCTGACATTGCTAATGTTTGTAATGAATCAGCTCTTATTGCAGCAAGAAAAGATAGATCTAAGATAGAAAATCAAGATTTTCTTGATGCAATAGATCGTATTATTGGAGGTTTGGAAAAAAAGAACAAAATTATAAAACCAAATGAAAAAAAACGAATTGCTTATCATGAAGCAGGACACGCTACAATAAGTTGGTTATTGGAACATGCAGCGCCTTTAGTTAAAGTAACTATAGTTCCAAGAGGTCGATCTTTAGGATCAGCATGGTATTTACCAGAGGAAAGACAGTTAACAACTCCAGAACAAATGAAAGATGAAATATGTGCATTATTAGCAGGAAGATCAGCAGAAGAAATTATATTTAGTAATATTTCTACTGGAGCTCTAAACGATTTAGAAAGAGTGACGAAACAAGCTCAATCTATGGTAGCTATTTTTGGATTAAACGAAAGAATAGGAAATGTATCCTATTATGATTCCACGGGACAAAATGAATTTTCTTTTTCTAAACCATATAGTGAAAAAACAGCTCAGATTATAGATGAAGAAATATCTAAAATTATAACAGAACAATATCAAAGAGCTAAAAATATATTGAAAGATAATGAAAAAAAACTATCTATGTTGGCAAATGAATTATTGGATAAAGAAGTTATTTTTAGAGAAGATTTAAAAAAGATATTTGGAGAAAGACCTTATCCAGATGAAATTGGTGATATGTTAAGTTCTGTTAGTAATATCTCTTCTTCTTGAAAAGATTTCTTGAAAATATAATGAATAAAAAAAAAAACATAGACTTTCTAATAAGGTTTTTTACCGGTTTGATTTATGTTGTTTCAATTATTTTTTCTATTGAAAAAGGAGAAAAAATTTTTAGAATAGTAATGATGATATTGTCTTGTTTTTGTCTATTTGAATTTTTATTAATATTAAAAACGAACATGACTTTAATAAAAGTTACTTCTTTATTTTTTTTATTTCCTATTCTTATAGACATTTTTATAGATAAACAAAAAGGATTAAAACCATATGTAATTTTTTTTATTCCCTATTCTATTGTTTTTCTTATGATTCAATTATTTTATAATAAATGTTCTCATAAAGAAAAAATCGTACAAGTTAGCCATCTAATTTTTGGTCTCATATATATTATTATGCCATTTTATTTGGCTTCTTATATATATTCTATTGTTCATCATGGAAAACAATTAATTTTAGGTATATTTATTTTAATATGGACAAATGATTCTTTATCCTATTTAATAGGAAGAAAATGGGGAAAAAGAAAAATAGCTATATCTATTTCTCCCAAGAAATCAATAGAAGGAGTAGTTGGAGGTTTATTTTTCTGTGTAATATTAGGAATTTTTTTGTATAAAATATGGGCTAAAAAGTATTGGTTTATTTTATCTGTTACTGTTCCTATTTTTTCTACTATTGGAGATCTTGTAGAATCTACTATTAAAAGATCTTGTAATGTAAAAAATTCTGGCGTTTGGTTTCCTGGACATGGGGGTTTTTTGGATAGATTAGACAGTTTTATTTTCGTGATTCCTATTATAGCTGCTGTAGTAACTGGTATTGTTTATAATATTTTTTAAATAATCGTCTGTTTTATTAATAAAATATAATGTCATCGTGATTCATAAAGAAGGAATTTCATTTTTGAAACATGCATTAGTGATAATAGTATTATTATTAACTTTTTTTTTCTTTTTATTATCTAGATTAATTTATATTTTTTTATCAATTTTTTTGATTGTATTTTATTTTTTTTTAATTTTCTTTTTTAGAAATCCCAAAAGAAATTTTTATGACATTCATCAAGAAAATTATGATAAGGAAGTAATCGTTTCTCCTGCTGATGGAAAAATTCTGGATATAAAACAAATCCTTGAGAATGAATTTTTTAAAAAAAATTGCGTATGTATTTCTATTTTTATGTCTCCTTTTAATGTACATGTTAACAGATTTCCTGTTTCTGGAAAAATCATTTATGTAAAACATCATCCTGGTAAATATATCATAGCTTGGGCTCCTAAATCATCGTTACATAATGAACATACAACAACGGTTATAAAGACTTCTAGAGGAAACGAAGTCTTATTCCGACAAATAGCTGGTTTTTTAGCAAGACGCATTGTACTTTATGCTAAAAAGAATTCCTTAGTAAAAAAAGGAGATGAATTTGGATTCATAAAATTTGGATCCAGGGTTGATATTTTTTTACCATTAAATTCTATAATATTAGTAAAAAAGGGAGAAAAAGTCATTGGAGGAGGAACTAAAATTTCCATTATTCCATGATAACAAGCTCCCTCTCCCTTTATCTTATCAATTTTTATTTGACTTCTTCATAATCTACATCTTGTACGTTTTCATTTCCTTTATTACTTTTCTCTTCGTTTTCTTTTTTATTTGATTGATTATTATTTTTATTTTTTATATTTTCTGTATTATAAATTTCTTTAGAAGCATTAGTCCAAGCTTCATTCAGTTTTTTCATGTAATTATCAATGGAAGAAAAATCTTTTTTAGAATGTGCTTCTTTTAATTTTTCTATAGAATCTTTTATATTTTTTTTGTTGTTTTCAGATAATTTTTCACCATAATCTTTTAATTGTTTTTCTGATTGGAAAATTTGATTATCTGCAGCATTTAGCTTCTCTATTTCTTTTTTGACTTTTTCATCTTTTTGAGCATTTTCTTTTGCCTCTTTTTTCATTTTTTCTATTTCTTCTTGATTTAAACCTGAAGAGGTTTCAATACGTATCGATTGTTCTTTTCCTGTCCCTTTATCTTTTGCAGAAACATTAAGTATTCCATTAGCATCTATGTCAAAAGTTACCTCAATTTGAGGAATACCTCTAGGTGCAGGAGGAATATCTACTAGATCAAACCTTCCTATTTCTTTATTATCATTGAACATGGGTCTTTCACCTTGTCCTACACGTATAGTTACCGCTGATTGATTATCAGATGCTGTAGAAAAAACTTCTGATTTTTTAGTTGGTATTGTTGTATTAGATTCAATAAGTTTAGTGAAAACCCCCCCTAAAGTTTCAATACCTAAAGATAAAGGAGTCACATCTAGTAATAATACATTTTGTACATCTCCTGTCAATACTCCTCCTTGTATAGCTGCACCAATAGCTACAACTTCATCTGGATTAACTCCTTTAGATGGTTTTTTTCCGAAAAATTTTTCAACTTCTTCTTGTACTTTTGGAATACGCGTGGATCCTCCTACTAAAATTACTTCGTCTATATTTTGAGTTGTTAAATTTGCATCTTTTAATGCTTTAGAACAGGGATTAATAGAACGTCTAATTAACTTTTCTGATAATTGTTCAAATTTTGAACGAGTTAAGGTTAAAACCAAATGTTTTGGTCCTGATTCCGTTGCTGTGATATAAGGAAGATTTATTTCTGTTTGATTTGAAGAAGATAGTTCTATTTTAGCTTTCTCTGACGCTTCTTTTAAACGTTGTAAAGCCATAGGATCTTTTCTCAAATCTAATCCTTCTTTATATTTAAACTCATCTGCTAAATGATTAATGATAACTTGATCAAAATCATCTCCCCCTAAATGAGTGTCTCCATTAGTAGATAAAACTTCAAAAACTCCATCTCCTAATTCTAGGATAGAAACATCAAAAGTTCCTCCTCCTAAATCATATACAGCAATTTTTTTATTTTGATTACTTTTGTCTAATCCATAAGCTAAAGCAGCTGCTGTAGGTTCATTTATAATTCTTTCTACTTTTAGTCCTGCTATTTCTCCAGCTTCTTTGGTCGCTTGTCTTTGTGCATCATTAAAATAAGCTGGGACAGTAATTACAGCTCTATTAACTTCTTTCCCCAGATAATCTTCAGCCGTTTTTTTCATTTTTTGTAAAATCATTGCAGATATTTCTTGAGGAGCATATAATCTTTTTTCTATATCAACTCTAGGAGTGTTGTTCCCTCCTTTTATAACTTTGTAAGGAATATGTTTTAATTCTTCAGTGACTTCTGAATACATTCTTCCCATAAATCTTTTTATTGAAAAAATGGTTTTTTGGGGATTGGTAACCGCTTGTCTTTTAGCGGGATCTCCTATTTTTCTCTCTCCTCCTTCAACAAAAGCTACTATAGACGGAGTTGTTCTTTTTCCTTCTGAATTCGGAATTACAACAGGATCAGTAATTTCCATAACGGCTACACAAGAATTTGTTGTACCTAAATCTATACCTATAATTTTACTCATTTTTATTACGTTTTTTCATATATTAATTTCATTCAATAAGCACTCCAATCATTATGCCATAATGAAAATAAAAACCTTTATAAATAAAGAGAGAGTAAGTGTGACAATAAAAAGCTTTTATGAAAAAAGTTTTTTATGACAAAAAGTCATTCATATTTCTTATATTGATAAAATAAAACAAAAAAATATGGATTTCTTGAGTTTAAAAACTGCTTCGATTAAGGAAAATGCTGTAGTTAAATCTTGGGTTATAATAGATGCAAAAAACCAAATTTTAGGAAGATTGTCCACTAAAATTGTTCACATTATAATGGGAAAACATAAGCCTTTTTTTTCTACACATGTTAATTGTGGAGATCATGTTATTGTGATTAATTCAAATCAAATAAAACTTACCGGAAGAAAATGGAATAATAAAAAATATATTTATCATACCGGTTATCCAGGTGGAAAAAAGACGGTTTCTATTCGAAATTTATTCGAGAAAGATTCTAGAAATATAATATATAAATCAGTAAAAGGAATGTTACCTAAAAATCGTTTAGGACGATTAATATTTAAAAATTTACACGTATATCCAAAATCTGAACATAAACATAAGGCTCAAAAACCCATTTTATTGAAATTTGAAAAATTATGATACATTCTATAGGAAGAAGAAAAAGGTCTCTAGCACGTATATATTTAAAAATAGGAAATGGATTAATAACGGTTAATTCTAAAAAATTATATCAATATTTTCCAGAGTATCTTCATAAAAAAATATTGTACCCTATTGAGGTAGTGGAAAAACTGAATCAATTTGATATAGATGTGAAAGTTTTTGGTGGGGGATATAGTGGTCAAGCAGATGCGATACGTCTTGCTATATCTCGTGCACTTTGTCAAGTTGATATAAAGTACAGAAGTAAATTGAAATCGGAAGGATTACTAACACGTGATCCTAGAGAAGTAGAAAGAAAAAAATTTGGTCAAAAAAAAGCTAGGAAAAAGTATCAATTTTCAAAACGTTAGAAACTAATATTAATATATAAATGAAAATCAATACTGAAGATTTATTGAAAGCTGGCGTTCATTTTGGACACATTGCACGAAAATGGAATCCGAACATGCGTCCTTTTATTTTTATGAAAAAAGGAGGAATTCATATTATAGATTTATCAAAAACAGTTTTAAAATTGGAGGAAGCTTGTAATGGTTTAAAACAAATAGCAAAAAATGGAAAAAAAATATTGTTAGTTGGAACAAAAGCTCAAGCTAAAGAAAAGGTCCTTCATTATGCAAAAACCATTAATATGCCTTGTATAACAGAAAGATGGTTAGGAGGGTTACTCACGAATTTTACAACCATTCGAAAATCTGTAAAAAAAATGAACAATATAGAAAAAATGAAAAAAAATGGAACTTTTGATACTTTATCTAAAAAAGAAAGACTGTTAATTAATCGATTATATGCAAAACTATATAAAAATTTAGGAAGCATTTCAAATATGAACCATATACCAGGTGGTATTTTTTTAGTAGATCCAAATAAAGAAAAAATAGCTTTAACTGAAGCCCAAAAGTTAAAAATACCCATTTTTGCTATGGTGGATACTAACACAAACCCTAATGATGTTCAATACCCCATCCCATCCAATGATGATTCTTCTAAGTCTATAGATGTTATTTTGAGATTTGTATCAGAAGCAATTCAACATGGAGTTTCCATTAAAAATGAACGTGAAGATAAAAACACTATAAACAAAAAATTATGAAGATTTCTATACAGGTAGTTCATAAACTTAGAAAGATAACAGGTATTGGGATTATGGATTGCAAAAAAGCACTAATTCAATCTAATGGAGACATTGAGAATGCTATACATATTTTAAGAAAAAAAGGAGAAAAAATAGCAATCGACCGTTTTTTTCATCATATGAAAGATGGAGCACTTATTGCTTCGGTTAATTCCGATCATTCTTATGGAACAATCATAGGAATCAGTTGTGAAACTGATTTTTTATCCAAGAGTCCTGAATTTTTGAATTTTTTATCCATACTTTCAAAACAGTCATTATTATTCAATACTAAAATTGATTTTCTACGTAGTTCATATAATGAATACGACAGTGTTCAAAAAATGATAATAAACAAGATGGGAGTTGTAGGAGAAAAATTAGAGTTTAAAATTTTTGAAAAGGTAGATTCTTCGTTTGTAATGAATTATACTCACAATACTAATAAAATCGCTACATTAGTCGGTTTTTCCAATAGAGTAAATAGATCTATAGCTAAAGACATAGCAATGCACATAGCAGCTATGAATCCTATAGCTATTAATGAGAAACAAATTCCAAGTTCATTGATGAACAAAGAAATTGACATTATTAAATGTCAAATTCAAAAAGAAAATAAATCTGATTTTATAAAAAACAAAATAATTGAAGGTAGAATTCAAAAATTTATATTAGAGAATACTCTTATGAATCAAAAATTTGTAAAGGATAGCAAAATAACTGTTGGAGAATATTTGGGAAAATATGATAAAAATTTAAGAATAAATCTTTTTAAAAGAGTAAGCATTTAAATGAAAAAACTAATGTTAATTATTTTGGATGGTTGGGGGCTATCATCTTATCGTAATTATTATTCTTCTGCAATAGAACAAGCTTATACTCCATTTATTGATTATTGTTACAAAAATTATCCTTCTAGTAAGCTTAGAGCATCAGGATGTGATGTTGGATTGCCTGAAGGACAGATGGGAAACTCAGAAGTGGGTCATATTAATTTGGGATCTGGACGTAAAATTATTCAAAGTTTAGAAAAAATTAATATTTCTATAAAAAATAATTCATTTTTAAAAAAAATAAATGTTTTTTTTGATAAAATTTCTATTTCAAAAAAAAGAATTCATTTTATTGGATTATTATCTGATGGAGGCGTTCATTCACATATGGATCATCTTTTTTATTTACTTAAAATAGCTCATCAAAAAAAAATTAGAGATGTTTTTCTACATGTTTTTACAGATGGGAGAGATTCTTCTCCCAAGAAGAGTGTTTTTTATATTCAACAACTTTTAAATGTAACTAAACAATATGTTGGAAAATTATCTTCAGTTATTGGAAGATATTATTCAATGGACCGTGATCATAAATGGGAAAGAACTAAAAAAGCATATGATGCAATGGTTTACTCAAAAGGGATTTACACTAAAAATATCATTTCATCTATAAAAAAATTTTATAATAATGGAATAACGGACGAATTTTTATCTCCTTTGATTATTGTTGACAAAAATGGGTTTCCTATATCGAGAGTAAAAGATGGAGATGTTGTTTTTTGTTTTAATTTTCGTTCTGATCGTTCTAGGCAAATTACAGAACTTTTAACAGGAAACAATTCTATTTTTTCAGAAATGAAAAAATTAGATCTGTCTTGTTACATAACTATGACTTGTTTTAATCCTAAATATCGTGGAATTCATGTTCTTTTTGAAAAAGAATATTTATCAGATACTTTGGGGGAAGTTTTAGAAAAAGAAGGGAAACAACAAATACGTATAGCTGAAACAGAAAAATATCCGCATGTTACTTTTTTTTTCTCAGGAGGAAGAGAGACTCCTTTTGATCGAGAAATAAGAATTTTATGTCAATCCCCTAAAGTATCTACTTATGATTTAAAACCTGAAATGAGTGCAGAAAATATTGTAAAAAAAATTGTTCCTGAATTAAAAAGAAAACAATCAGATTTTATTTGTTTAAATTTTGCGAATCCGGATATGGTGGGACATACCGGTAAAATGAAGGAAACAATAAAAGCATGTGAATTTGTTGACAAATGTGTTAAATCTTGCTCTGAAGTAGCTATACAGAATTCTTATACGGTTGTTATAGTAGGAGATCATGGAAACGCAGACTATATGATAAATTCAGATGGGACGCCTAACACAACTCACACTACATCTTTAGTCCCTTTTATTCTTTTAGATGAAAATATAAAAAAACGAAATATTTTTTTAAAAAAAGAAGGTATTTTGTCAGATGTGGCTCCTACTATTTTACAATTAATGAATTTACCTATTCCTAAAATTATGAGTGGGAGCTCTATGATCATAAAAATAAAATAATTGAATTTTGATACAATTAAAAACTATCGAAGATATAATCTTAATAAAAAAAAGTGCCTCTCTAGCTTCTAAAACATTAGGAATGTTAGCTAAAGAAATCAAGCCAGGGATTAATACTATTTATTTAGATAAACTGGCAGAGAATTTTATTCGTAATCATGGAGGTACACCAGCTTTTTTGGGGTTATATAATTTTCCCAACACTTTATGTGCTTCTCCAAATAATCAAGTTGTACATGGAATTCCTAATGAAAAACCTTTATGTGAAGGGGACATATTATCTATAGATTGCGGTGTTTATATGAATGGGTTTTATGGAGAACATGCTTATACTTTTGAGGTAGGAGAAGTTTCTTTTCATAAAAAAAAATTTTTAGATTGTTCTAAAAAATCTCTGTATATTGGAATATCTAATTGTAAATATGGAAATTGCATTGGAGATATTGGTTATTCGATTCAATCCTTCATTGAAAAAAATGGATACAATGTTGTAAAAGATCTTGTGGGACATGGATTGGGAAAAAATATGCATGAAGATCCCAAAATTCCAAATTTTGGAAAGAAAGGGAAAGGTCTTAAATTGAAAGAAGGATTAGTCCTTTCTATAGAACCGATGGTAAACATTGGGTCATCTAAAATAATCTTTC
The DNA here is from genome assembly GCF_014251815.1 of Blattabacterium cuenoti. Taxonomy (GTDB): domain Bacteria; phylum Bacteroidota; class Bacteroidia; order Flavobacteriales; family Blattabacteriaceae; genus Blattabacterium; species Blattabacterium cuenoti_E. The sequence continues at coordinate 403,618 of NZ_CP059202.1, read as the reverse complement.
ACAAAGATGGATGGACAGTTAGTACTCTAGATAATAAAATTTCAGCTCATTATGAACATAATGTTGCTATAGTAGATGGATCCCCTTGTTTACTTTCAACTTTCCGTTACATTTACAAAGAACTTAATATTAAATCTTTAGAAGAAAACCATTTCCAAAATCCCAAAATTGGAATTGACGATTTATAGTATATATAATAGTATAAATGATTTTTTTGATTATTAAATCATTAAGTTTTGTAATTTATTGTTAAATAACATAATTTGCATTTTAAATACAGGATATATGCCTACTATACAGCAGTTAATTAGAAAAGGACGGGCTTCTGTCTCTAAAAAACGGAAATCTGTGGCTTTAGAATTTTGTCCTCAAAAAAGAGGAGTCTGTACCAGAGTTTATACTACTACACCAAAAAAACCTAACTCGGCTATGCGAAAAGTAGCTCGTGTACGTTTTACAAATGGGAGAGAAGTAATTAGTTACATCACAGGAGAAGGACATAATCTTCAAGAACATTCTATCGTATTAGTTAAAGGCGGAAGAGTTAAGGATTTACCAGGCGTAAAATATAAAATAGTACGGGGGGCTAGAGATACAGCTGGAGTGAATGGGAGAAAAAAAAGCAGAAGCAAGTATGGTGCTAAAGTAGCTAAATAAAAAAGATTAAACTATCAATGAGAAAAGTTAAAAAAAAAGAAAAGGTATATTTTCCGGATCCTAAATTTAATGATCCTCTGGTAACACGTTTTGTGAATCATATAATGAAAAATGGAAAAAAAAATATAGCTTATAATATATTTTATAATGCCATGAATAAAATCGACATTATTAAAGAAAAAGAGGAAAAATCTGCATTAGAAATATGGAAAGAAGGATTAAAAAATGTGACGCCTCATGTAGAAGTTATAAGTCGTCGTATGGGGGGATCTAACATTCAAGTCCCTGCTCCTATTTCTTCTAACAGTAAAATAACAAAAGCAATGAAATTGTTAATATCTTGTGCTTCTATTAGGACGGAGAAAACGATGGCAAATAAATTGGCATATGAAATATGGGATGCTTTTCAAGAGCAAGGTGAAGCAGTAAAAAGAAAAGAAAATATTCATAAAATGGCCGAAGCAAATAAAGCCTTTTCGCATTTTAGATTTTAATTTTTATGGCAAAAGATTTAAAATATACGAGAAATATAGGAATAGCGGCGCATATTGATGCAGGAAAAACTACTACTACGGAAAGAATTTTGTTTTATACAGGTATAAATCACAAAATAGGAGAAGTTCATGATGGGGCTGCAACTATGGATTGGATGCAGCAAGAACAAGAACGTGGAATAACTATAACTTCTGCAGCAACATGTTGTGAATGGATGTATAATAAAGAAAAATATCAGATTAATATTATAGATACCCCAGGACATGTAGATTTTACTGTAGAAGTAGAGAGATCTATGAGAGTATTGGATGGAATGGTTGTTTTATTTAGTGCAGTAGACGGTGTCGAACCTCAATCAGAAACTGTATGGAGACAAGCTGATAAATATTCTATTCCTAGGATAGCTTTTGTAAATAAAATGGATCGTCAAGGATCCGATTTTTTTAATGTTTGTTCTCAAATTCGTAAAAATTTAGGATCTCATCCAGTTCCTTTGCAAATACCTATTGGTATTGGAGATAATTTTAGAGGGGTCATAGATTTGATAGCTAATCAAGCTATTATATGGGACGAAAAAAATTATGGAATGACATATCAGAGAGTTCCTATTCCAGATGATATGAAAAATTTGGTTTATGATTATCAAAATCAACTTCTTGAAACGTTATCTGAACATGATGATAGAATCATGGAAAAATTTTTGTATGGAGACGAAAATTACTCTTCTATATCACAAGAGGAAATTATTTTTTCCCTGCGGGAAAATACCATAAAAATGAAAGTAATTCCTATTTTATGTGGCTCTTCTTTCAAGAATAAAGGAGTTCAATCTATATTAGATGCCATATGTAGGTATTTACCTTCTCCTCTTGATGTTAAGGATGTTATTGGAATTAATCCGATTAATAAAAAAAAAGAAAAAAGAAAACCTAATGAAAATGAACCTTTTTCTGCTTTGGCTTTTAAAATTGCAAGTGATCCTTTTGTTGGTAGATTGGCTTTTTTCAGAGTTTATTCTGGAAAAATAGAATCTGGGTCTTATAGTTTTAATGCTAGATCAGGAAATAAGGAACGTATTTCTAGAATATACCAAATGCATGCAAATAAACAAAATCCAGTGAACAAAATTGGAGCTGGAGATATAGCAGCTGTAGTCGGATTTAAAGATATTAAAACAGGTGATACTTTATGTGATGAAAAATATCCAATTTTATTGGAACAAATATTATTTCCAGAACCAGTAATTGGTTTGGCTATTGAGCCTAAATATAAGTCTGATATAGATAAAATGAGTTTAGCTTTATCAAAGCTAATGGAAGAAGATCCTACCTTTCAAGTAAGAACAGACAACTATACAGGTCAAACTATCATTTCTGGAATGGGGGAACTTCATTTAGAAATAATTGTAGATAGAATGAAGCGAGAATTTAAAGTAGAAGTGAATCAGGGAAAACCTCAAGTAGAATACAAAGAAGCTTTAACGGATTTAGTAGAACATAGAGAAATTTATAAAAAACAGACAGGAGGTAGAGGTAAATATGCAGATATATTGTTTAGATTAGAACCGGGGAATATAGGAAAATCCGGTTTAGTTTTCATTAATAAAATAAAAGGAGGAAATATACCTAAAGAATATATTCCTTCTATAGAAAAAGGATTTAGAGAGATGATGAAAAATGGACCTTTATCTGGATATGAAATAGATAGCGCTAAAGTTACTATCTTAGATGGATCTTACCATTCCGTTGATTCTGATCAACTATCTTTTGAATTAGCAGGAAAATTAGGATTTAGAGAAGCGGCTAAAAAAGCTAAACCCGTTTTATTAGAACCAATTATGAAATTAGAAGTTTTGATTCCAGAAGAAAATATGGGAGATGTAATAGGGGATTTAAATCGGAGAAGAGGAATTGTACAAAACATGAATAGTAAAAATAATATAAAAGTAATTCAAGCTTTAGTCCCACTATCTGAGATGTTTGGGTATGTAACTGTGTTACGAACGCTTTCTTCTGGTAGAGGGACTTCTGTTATGGAATTTTCTCATTATGATACAGTTCCTGAAAATATAATAGAAAATATAATTATAGAAAACAAAAGCAGAAATAAAAATAATAGTAGAAAAAACTGATATACTATGGGTCATAATATAAAAATTAAATTGAAATCTTATGATTACAATTTGTTAGATAAATCAGCCGAAAGAATTGTAAATTCTGTCCTTCCTACAGGAGTTGTATTAAATGGACCGGTTCCTTTACCTACTGAAAAAAAAATATTTACGGTATTACGTTCTCCTCATGCAAATAAAAAATCGAGAGAACAATTTTTTCTTCCCACTCATAAAAGACTTCTGCAAATTCATAACGCTTCATCTAAAACAGTAGATGCATTAATGAAACTGGAATTACCCAGTGGAGTGGAAGCAGAAATAAAAGTATAATAAATATATGATTGGATTAATAGGTAAAAATATAGGAATGACTAACATATTTCTAGTAAATGGGGAAAATGTTCCATGTACGGTTATAAAAGTGAACCCTTGTTGTATTGTTCAGATAAAAAAAAAAGAAAATGATGGTTATTCTTCGATTCAATTGGGGGTAGATGATAAAAATATTGGAAGAACTAATAAATCTTTATTTGGTCATTTTAAAAAAGCAGGATTATCTCCTAAAAAAAAATTATTGGAATTTAAAATGAATAAAGTCTCTGATTTTATTTTGGGAAATTCAATTACGATTGATATTTTTAAAGAAGGAGAATTGGTGAATGTAAAAGGAATTTCTAAAGGAAAAGGATTCCAAGGTGTAGTCAAAAGGCATAATTTTTCAGGAGTGGGAGAAAGAACACATGGGCAACACAATCGTTTAAGAGCTCCAGGATCAATAGGGGCTGGATCTGATCCCTCACGTGTCTTCAAAGGAAAAAAAATGGCTGGAAAAATGGGAAAAAAAAGCGTAACTATAAAAAATTTAAAAATATTGAAAATAGATCCTGGTCATAATATCCTAATTTTAAAAGGTTCTGTTCCAGGAAATAAAAATTCATACTTAATGATTCAAAAAAAAGAATGGAATTAAAAATTTTAGATGAAAAAGGAAATTGTACTAATAAAAAAATAGAATTTAACGATAATATTTTTTTAAAAAAATCCTATAATCATCCTTTACATTTAGAAATCAAAAGATTTCTATCAGCTCAACGTCAAGGAACACATAAGTCTAAAGAAAGAGGAGAATTGTCGGGAAGTACTAAAAAATTGCATCGACAAAAAGGGACTGGAGGTTCTAGAAAAGGAGATATAAAAAATCCTATTTTCAGAGGGGGGGGGAGAGTTTTTGGGCCTAAACCCAGAAAATACTTTATAAAAATCAATAAACATACTAAAAATATAGTCAGAAAATTTCTTATAGAACAAAAATTAGTACATCATAAAGTTATGATTCTTGAAGATTTCAAATTAAATGTTCCAAAAACAAAATTTATTTTAAATTTATTGAAATCTTTACGATTAGAAAATAAAAAATCATTAATGGTAATTGGAGAAACAAATACAAATTTGTATTTGTCTTCTAGAAATTTAAGAAATTTTAAATTATTAAGTGTAAACGAATTAGATTGTTTTTCACTGATAAATTTTCCATATATTATCTTTTCTGAAAATTCTATTCATAGAATTTATCAATTTTTATCGATATAAATATGTTTTTAATAAAACCTTTTATCACAGATAAGTCTTATAAAGGAGAAAAATATAATTTTTATACTTTTTCTGTGAACAGAAATTATAATAAGATTCAAATTAAAAAAGAGATAGAAAAATTATTTGGATTTTCTGTAAAAAATATTAGAACAATGATTTACCCCAGAAAGGATAAATCTAAGTATACTAAAAAAGGATTCATTTATGGAAAAACTAATAAAATAAAAAAAATTATTGTTCAATTTTACGAAAATCAAAAAATTGATATTTTCAATAAAAAAGAAATTTAATGTCAATAAAAAAATTAAAACCTATAACACCTGGTCAACGCTTTAGAATTATGAATTGTTTTGATCAACTTACAAATTATAGTTGTGAAAAAACTTTAGTAAAAGGAATGCGAAAATCCGGAGGAAGAAATAATATGGGTCGTATGACGATGCGTTATTTTGGAGGGGGGCATAAAAAGAAATATAGAATAATAGATTTTAAAAGAAAAAAATTTGGTATTCCTGCTGTTATAAAATCTATAGAATATGATCCTAATCGTTCTTCTTTTATTTCTTTACTTCATTATGAGGATGGAGAAAAAAGGTATATTGTGACAATGGAAGGGTTTAAAGTGGGTCAAAAAGTTGTTTCTGGAAAAAATATACCTTTCAATATAGGAAATTCTACTTTTTTAAGTGATATCCCTTTAGGGACTAATATATCTTGTATAGAGATTAAGCCAGGGCAAGGGGCAAAAATAGCAAGAAGTGCTGGATCTTTTGCTCAATTGTTTGCAAAAGACGAAAAATATGCAACAATTAAGCTTCCTTCTGGAGAGGTTAGAATGATAATGAATACTTGTATGGCTACAATTGGTATTGTTTCTAATCCGGATCATCAATTGGAAACATATGGAAAAGCTGGAAAAAAAAGACATATAGGAAAAAGACCTAGAACACGAGGTGTAGCTATGAATCCTGTAGATCATCCAATGGGAGGAGGAGAAGGGAAAGCTTCTGGAGGAATACCCAGAAATAGAAAAGGAAAACCTGCTAAAGGATTTAGAACTCGTTCTAGAAAACGATATTCTAATAGATATATTTTGCAAAGAAGAAAAAAATAAAAACTTTATAAGTTATGGCAAGATCTTTAAAAAAGGGACCATATGTATCTCAACAATTATATAAAAAAGTATTAAATAATATTAAATTAGATAAAAAAACCATAATTAAAACTTGGTCTAGGCCTTCCACTATTTTACCTGATTTTGTAGGGCAAACTTTTGCTGTTCATAATGGAAAACAATTTATTAATGTATATGTTACAGAAAATATGATTGGACATAAACTCGGTGAGTTTTCTCCTACTCGTACTTTTAGAGGACATTCTGGATCTAAAAATAAATTGAAAACCAAAAATTAGGATAATATGAAAGAAGAAACCAATATAGCTTCAGCTTCTTTAAATGGAGTTAGAACTTCTCCTAGAAAAATGAGGTTGATAGCAAACTTAATTCGAAATAAAGAAATATTTCAAGCTTTGGATTTGTTAACTTATAGCAAAAAAAGAAGAATTTCTTTTATTTTTAAAACACTTCTTCTTTCTTTATTATCTAACTGGAAAAAAAAGAATTATCAATCTTACTCTGAAAAAATAGAATTTTTATATATAAAAGAAATTAGAATTAATCAAGGTAGAACTTTAAAAAGATTACGTCCTGTTCCTCAAGGAAGAGGACATAGAATAAGAAAAAGATCAAGTAATATTATAGTTTTTCTAGAAAAAAAAAAAGAAACATAATTTTTTATGGGACAAAAAACAAATCCAATTGTGAATCGTCTGGGAATTATAACAGGATGGCAATCTAGTTGGTGTAAGAATTATAAGGATAGAATACAAGAAGATTTTAAAGTAAGGAGATATATAGAAGCTAGATTTCCGAAAGGAATAGTTTCCCGTATTTTTATAGAAAGAACTTTAAAATTTATAACAATTACTATTAGAACATCAAGGCCTGCTCTTGTAATAGGAAAGAGAGGAGATGAAGTAGATACAGTAAGAAAAGAATTAAAAAAGCTTACTAAAAAAGAGGTTCAGATTAATATTTCAGAAGTAAAACGTCCTGAATTAGATGCTCCTTTAGTTGCTAAAGGTTTAGTTAGACAATTAGAAAATCGCATTTCTTATAAAAAAGCAATCAAATTATCTATTCTTTCTGCTATAAGGATGAATGCTCAAGGTATAAGAATCCAGATTTCTGGAAGATTAAATGGATCAGAAATGGCAAGGTGTGAAACCTACAAAGAAGGTAGAATTTCTCTTGGAACTTTTCGTGCTGATGTAGATTATCATATGGCTGTTGCTCATACTGTTTATGGAAGTATAGGAATTAAAGTGTGGATAATGAAAGGAGAAATATATGGAAAAAGAGAATTGTCTCCATTATTAGAAATTCAGAAAAAACAGAAAGGGAAAAAAAACTATAGGAAAAAAAATAAATAAATTTTTTCCATTATTTATATATTCATTAAGTTATTATTTAATAATAATGTTACAACCAAAGAAAACAAAATATAAGAAAAAACAAAAAGGAAGAATTCGTGGAAATGCTAAAAAAGGTATTTTTCTTTCTAGAGGTTTATATGGAATTAAAGCTTTAGAAGGTGCTTGGATAACTTCTAGACAACTAGAAGCGGCAAGAATTGCTGCTACAAGATACATGAAAAGAGAAGGGCAATTGTGGATTAATATTTTTCCTGATAAACCTGCTACAAAAAAACCCCAAGAAGTACGTATGGGAAAGGGAAAGGGGCCTGTTGAATTTTGGGTATCTGTAGTTAAACCTGGTAGAATATTATTTGAAGTAAATGGAGTAGAAACAAATGTAGCTAGAGAAGCGTTAAGATTAGCGGCCCAAAAACTTCCTATAAAAATGAAATTTATTTATTCTAATGAAATAAAATTATGAGTGGTTTAAATATGAAAAATTTATCTATTCATGATTTAATAAAACTAATTAATGAAACACAAAGAAATTATCAAAATATGAAATTCAATCATAATATTAAAATTCTTAAAAATCCTATGATTATTAGATTTATACGAAAAGATATTGCAAAATTAAAAACTGAGTATAACAAAAAAATCAATGACAAAAAAAAATAAGTATAAAAAAGAAATCAGAAGTATTAGAAAACAAAGACAAGGAATAGTTATTAGTGATAAAATGGATAAAACTGTTGTGGTATATGAAACGAAAAAAGTAAAACATAGGTATTATGGAAAAAGTATTACAAAGAATAAAAAATACATGGTACATGATGAAAAGAATATCTCTAAAAATGGAGATAAAATAAGCATAATGGAAACGCGTCCGATGAGCAAGAGAAAGTGTTGGAGAATAGTTAGTATATTAGAAAAATCTAATAATGTTACAACAAGAATCTAGATGTAAAGTATCGGATAATACAGGAGCTAAGGAGGCTTTAGTTATTAGAGTTTTAGGGGGGACAAAAAAAAGATATGCTTCATTAGGTGATACTATAGTGGTAACTGTAAAGGTAGCTGCTTCTGGAGGAACCACGGTTAAAAAGGGACAAGTTTGTAAAGCTGTAGTAATCAGAACAAAAAATAGAACCAGAAGGAAAGATGGATCTTACATCAGTTTTGATGACAATGCTTGTGTATTAATTAATGCTTCTGGAGAGATAATGGGAACAAGAGTTTTTGGTCCAGTAGCAAGAGAACTCAGAGAAAAAGAATACATGAAAATTATTTCTTTGGCACAAGAAGTTTTATAAAAATATTTTTTTATGAAAAAAATAAAAAAAGAAGATAAAGTATTAATTTTATCGGGAAATCATAGAGGAATGGAAGGGGTAATTTTAAAAGTATTTTCAAAAAAAAATAAAGCTATTATACGTGGAATAAATATGGTTAAAAGACATACTAAACCGACTCCAAAGAAACCTAAAGGTGGGATTCTAGAAAAAGAAGCACCTATACATCTATCTAATTTAAAAAAAATTAAAATAGAGAAATAGAAAAATGATTTATCGATCTAGATTACAAAAATTTTATATAGAAAAAATAGTTCCCAGTTTGATGAAAAAATTTAGATATAGTTCTATTATGGAAGTGCCTAAATTAATAAAAATAGTGATCCATCAAGGAGTCGGGTCGTCTATTTTTGATAAAAAAATAATAGATTATTCAGTAAATGAAATAACAAATATTACAGGGCAAAAAGCTATTTTTTGTTATTCTAAACATGATGAATCAGGATTTAAACTTAGAAAAGGAATGCCTATAGGGGTAAAAGTGACTTTAAGAAGAACAAAAATGTACGAGTTTTTGGAAAGACTTATTGTTGTTTCTTTACCCAGAGTAAGAGATTTTAATGGAGTAAAAGAAAGTAGTTTTGATAATCATGGAAATTATAATATGGGAATAATGGAACAAATGATTTATCCAGAAATAAATATTGATAAAATCAAAAAAAATATGGGAATGAATATTACATTTGTAACTTCTGCAAAAAAAAATGAAGAAGCCAAAAGTCTTTTATCTTTATTTGGAATCCCTTTTAAAAAAAAATAAAATGGCTAAAGAATCTGTTAAAGCAAGACAAAGAAAAAGAGAAAAAATGGTATTAAAATACGCAAACAAAAGAAAAGCCTTAAAAAAGGCTGGAAATTATGAATTGTTGCAAAAGCTTCCTAAAGACGCCTCTCCTGTTCGTTTGAGAAATAGATGCACTATTACCGGTAGATGTAGAGGATATATGCGTCAATTCGGAGTATCTCGTATCGTGTTTAGAAATTTAGTCTCTCAAGGACTTATTCCTGGAGTTAAAAAAGCAAGTTGGTAAAATAATACTTATTTATATGGATGTAATTGCTGATTTTTTAACTAGAATTAGAAACGCTAGTTTTGCGAAACATAACCTACTTGAGGTAACATCTTCTAAAATGAAGGAAGAAATTATTCGTGTTTTACTAGAAAACGGATATATTTTGGATTATAAAATAGAAAAAGATAAAAAAAGAATTAAAATAGCTTTGAAGTATTATAAAGGAAAAACTCCTGTTATTCAAAAAATTATTAGAATCAGTAAACCAGGATTAAGAAAGTATTGTAAATATAAAGATATACCTAGAGTATTGAATGGGTTAGGGACTGCTATAATTTCCACTTCTAGTGGGATTATTACAGATAAACAGGCAAGAAAGAAAAAAATAGGAGGGGAAATACTATGTTACGTATATTGATAAAGCATTAAAAATGTCTAGAATTGGAAAAAAATCTATTTCTATTCCTAAAAATGTGTATGTAAAAATTATTGATCATGAAATATTTGTTAAAGGTTTTTTAGGAAGTTTAAGTCAAAAAATTTCAAAAGAATTTCAATTTAATTTGAAAGAAAACCAGTTATTTATTATTAGAAATAATGATAGTAAAAAATGTAAATCTTTACATGGTCTATATCATGTGTTAGTCAACAATATGATTATAGGAGTTTCAGAAGGGTTTCATAAGAAATTAGAATTAGTAGGAGTTGGGTATAGAGCTTCTTACAAAGAAGATATTTTGGATTTAAATTTGGGTTACTCTCATAATATTATGATGCAAATTCCTAAAGAAATTGACATAAAAATTCAGTCTGAAAAAGGTAAGAATTTTATTATTATTTTGAAATCTTACGATAAACAATTATTAGGAATAATGTCTGCAAAAATTAGATCTTTAAGAGAGCCAGAACCTTATAAAGGAAAAGGAATAAGATATTTCGGAGAGGAAGTTCGAAGAAAAGCAGGAAAATCCGCTTAGAAATAATTAAAAAAATGAAAAAAAAAAAATTAAAAAAAGTTTTTGGAAATCCAAATAGACCTAGAATTTCCGTTTTTAGAAGTAATAAAGAAATATATGTGCAAATAATTGATGATTTATCCGGAAAAACTTTAGTTTCATCTTCTTCAAAAGAGACAAAATTTTATGAATATAAAAAAAACAAAACAGAATTAGCTTATAAAGTTGGAAGGGTGTTAGGGGAGAGAGCTAAGAAGTTGAAAATAAAAAAATTAGTATTCGATAAAGGAAAATATTTGTATCATGGTAGAGTTAAATCTTTGGCTGAGGGGATTAGAGAAGTAGGATTAGAATTTTAAAATATGTATGATAAAAAAATAAAATATACAGAGTTAAAAGAAAAGTTGGTTGGAGTAACAAGAGTATGTAAGGTGACTAAAGGAAGAAGGTACTTTAGTTTTAGCGCTATTGTTATAAAAGGAAATGAAAATGGAATAGTAGGTTATGGTTTTGGAAAATCTAAAGAAGCTCCTGATGCTATTCACAAAGCTGGAGAACAAGCTAAAAGGAATCTTTGTAAAGTATGTATTTCAAATGGAACTATACCTCATGAACAAGAGGCTAAATATGGAGGAGCACATGTCCTTATTAAACCAGCTTCTGACGGAACAGGAATTATTGCAGGAGGACCTTTAAGAGCTGTTCTTGAGGCTGCAGGTTTAAGAAATGCTTTATCTAAATCTAAGGGGTCTTCCAATCATCATAATGTTATAAAAGCTACTATTAAAGCGTTAAGCAAAATGAGAGACGTTCATATTATAGCAAAACAAAGAGGGATTACTATAAAAGAAGTATATGATGGATAAAAATAATTTAAATATTAGTTTTTTACATCCAAATAGTGGATCCAGAAAAAAAAAATTAAGATTAGGAAGAGGACAAGGTTCAGGAAAAGGAGGAACTTGTGGAAGAGGACATAAAGGAGCAAAATCTAGGTCTGGTTTTTCTAAAAAAAAGGGATTTGAAGGAGGACAAATGCCTCTACAAAGAAGAATCCCTAAATTTGGATTTAAAAGCAGAAATGTCATATTAAAAAAAAAGATTGTTGGGGTTAATTTAGATACAATTCAAAATTGTATTGATAAAATTAATCAAAAACAAGAAAAAAAAGTAAATATTATTAATAAAGATTTTTTTGTCAAAAATAATTTAGCTAGAAAAAACGATATTATTAAAATTTTAGGAAGGGGAAGACTTTTTTTTCCACTGAAAATATATGCATATAAATTTAGTAAAAGAGCTTTATCCTCTATTAAAGAGATAGGAGGGGAAGCTGTGTTTATGTAAAAAATTATTATGAATAACTTTATAATAACTTTTTATAATATTTGGAATGTAAAAGAATTACGAAAAAAAATAATAATAACTTTAAGTTTATTATTAGTATATCGTTTCGGGGCTTATATTCCTCTTCCAGGAATTAATCCTTTGGGAATTAGTGATTTTATAGAAAAATTTAATTCAGGTTCTAAGGGGTTAATGCAAATTTTATCCTCTTTTACAGGTGGCGCTTTTAATCGCGCATCAGTTTTAGCTCTAGGAATTATGCCTTATATATCTGCATCTATTATAATACAATTGATGTGTATAATTATTCCTTATTTACAAAGATTACAAAGGGATGGAGAAAGCGGAAGAAAACAAATTAGTTTTATCACTAGATGGTTAACTGTTGGTATATGTTTCGTACAAGCTCCTGTATATCTTATTTCTTTAACCAAACAATTTATTCCTTTTTCTTCTTCAAAAACTGCTTATTTAATTAATTTAAACAGTTTTTATGGAAAAGGGATGTTTTGGGTTATAGGAATAATGATTTTAACTTCAGGAACTCTATTTACCATGTGGTTAGGAGATAAAATAACAGATAAAGGAATAGGGAATGGAATTTCATTAATTATAATGTCTGGAATAATAGCACGTTTTCCAGATGCTATTAGCAAAGAAATTTTCAGTAAATTAGAAACAGGAAATGGAGGATTAATAGTTTTATTTCTTGAATTTTTATTGTGGTTGTTAGTTGTTTTATTTTCTATTATAATTATTCAAGCTATTAGGAAAATTCCAGTACAATATGTTTCTCACTATAAATCTTTAGGTTTAGATTCTCAATTAATTCGTAAGAAACATCAGTATATTCCGTTAAAAATGACAGCAGCTGGTGTTATGCCTATTATATTTTCTCAAGCTATTATGTTATTTCCATTAACTTTTTCCGATTATGTCAATAACATAAAACTTAAGAGTTTTTTTTATCTTTTTCAAGATATTTATGGATTATGGTATAATTTAACTATTTTCATATTAGTTATAGTTTTTACTTTTTTTTATACAGCTATTGCTATTCCAGTAAATAGAATGGCTGATGATTTAAAAAGAAATGGAGGACATATACCTAGAATTAAACCTGGAAAAGAAACCGCTGAGTATATAGATCATATTTTATCAAAAATAACATTACCTGGAGCTATTTTATTAGCAATAATAGCAATATTGCCCTCCATAGTTTTTCGTATGGGGTTTACGCAAAATTTTGCGTTATTTTATGGAGGGACATCATTGTTAATTGTAGTGGGAGTCATTTTAGATATTTCACAACAAGTGAATATATATCTGTTAAATTATCATTATGATGAATTAATGATGATGAAATATCGTAGCAACAGATATACCAGATAATAATTTTTTTTGTATATTATTAAAATTAAATTATGTTATATGGCTAAACAAAAGCATATTGAAGTTGATGGAACCATTATAGAATCATCTCCAAATGCAATGTTTCGTGTTGAATTAGAAAATGGATGTATTGTTAAAGCTCATATATCAGGAAAAATGAGAATGCATTACATCAAAATATTGCCAGGAGATAAAGTAAGATTAGAAATGTCATCTTATGATTTAGAAAGAGGAAGAATAACTTATAGATATTAAAAAAAATTTCATGTTATGAAAATAAGAGCATCTTTGAAAAAAAGAACTGATAATTGTAAAATTGTTAGGAGAAAAAGACGTTTACGTATTATCAATAAAAAAAACCCTAGATTTAAACAAAAACAGGGATAGATTAAATAAATAGATTTTATGTCTGTAAGAATTTCGGGTATTGATCTTCCAAGATCTAAAAGAGGTGTTATTGGTCTTACTTATTTATATGGTATAGGTAAAAGTTTATCTAAAAAAATACTTACTTATATCGGAATAGATGAAAATAAAAAAGTAAAAGATTGGTCTGATGATGATATTAGTAAAATTAGAAAGTATATATCTGATTATATAAAAATTGAAGGAGAACTAAGAGCTGAAATACAACTTAATATTAAACGATTGATGGATATAGGTTGTTATGCAGGAACTAGACATAGAAAAGGCTTACCATTAAGAGGACAAAAAACAAAAAATAATTGTAGAACTAGAAAAGGAAGAAAGAAAACTGTAGCTAACAAGAAGAAAGTCACAAAATAAATATGGGAAAATCATCATCTGTAAAAAAAAAATCAGTAGTCGTAGATCCTATAGGAGAAGCTCATATTCAAGCTACTTTTAATAATATCATTATAACCTTAACAAACAAAAAAGGCGATGTGATAGCATGGTCTTCTGCTGGAAAAATGAATTTTAAAGGATCTAAAAAAAACACTCCATATGCGGCCCAAATGGTAGCAGAAAATGTAGCGAAAGAGGGGTTAAATGCTGGAATAAAAAAAGTAGAAGTTAAAATTAAAGGACCTGGAGCTGGAAGAGATGCGGCTATACGAGCATTGAGTAATTCTGGTCTTGCAGTAACAATAATCAAGGATATCACTCCATTGCCACATAATGGTTGTCGTCCTCCTAAAAGAAGAAGAGTTTAAATTAAAAATTATGGCAAAATATATAGGACCTAAAACTAAAATTTCTAGAAGATTTGGGGAATGTATTTATGGAGAAGACAAGTATTTTGATAGAAGAAAATATCCATCAGGCCAACATGGAAATAATCGTCGTAGAGGAAAACGTTCTGAATATTTTATTCAATTAATAGAGAAACAAAAAGCAAGATATACTTATGGAATATTGGAACGACAATTTGAGAGTTTGTTTCTTGAGGCTGCAAGAAAAAAAGGGATAACTGGAGAATTATTGTTACAAGCATGTGAAAGTAGATTAGATAATATAGTTTTTAGATTAAAATTTGCCCCATCTCGATCTTCTGCACGTCAAATTGTCTCTCATAGACATGTTATCGTTAATAATAAAGTGGTAAATATTCCATCTTTTAGGTTAAAACCAGGAGATCAGATAGGAATCAAAGAAAAATCTAAAAAACATCCAGTTATATTAAGTTCTATACAGAAAAAAACAGGACCATTAGTAGAATGGTTAATTTTGGATGAACAAAATATGTTTGGTATATTTAGAATAATGCCAAAAAGAATACAAATTCCTGAAAAGATCAAGGAACAATTAATTGTTGAATTATATTCAAAATAAAATAGTAGTAAATCAATTGTAATGGCTATTATAGATTTTGTGAAACCTGATAGAATTGCAATATCTGAGCTTTCAGATAATAGAGCTATTTTTAATTTAAAACCTTTAGAACCTGGGTATGGAATTACGATAGGAAATGCATTAAGAAGGGTTTTATTGAGTTCTTTAAGAGGATATGCAGTAACTTCTATTAAAATAAAAGGAGTAAAATATGAGTTTTCTACTATAAAAGGAGTAGTAGAGGATGTTACTGAAATAGTTTTAAATTTTAAAAAAATCCGTTTTAAACAAGAAATACTAGGAACTGAAAAAGAAACTGTTAATGCTCATATAAATCATGGAGAACAAGTAACAGGAAAAATTTTAAATAAGTTTATTTCTGGATTTCAAATTTTAAACGATGATTTAGTTATTTGTAATAAAGATGAATCAGTTCCTTTAGAAATAAGTTTTACGATTGAAGAGGGCAGAGGTTATGTTCCTGCAGAAGAAAACAAAAAAAATAATAATAATTATTCAATTGAAACTATTCCTATAGATTCCATTTATACTCCTATCAAAAACGTGAGATATACAATAGAAAATTGTCGTGTGGGACAGAAAACTGATTTTGAAAATCTTTCATTAGAAATTAAAACAGATGGATCTATCTGCCCCAAAATAGCTTTAATGGAGGCTTCAAAAATACTGATCCAGTATTTTTCTATTTTCTCTTATGAGAAAATAGGCGAAAAAAAACAAGATAAAATTAATGATGATAAAAAATATGATGAAGAATTTATGCGAATGCGCACATTATTAAAATCCAAATTAAACGATATGGATTTATCTGTACGTACAAAAAATTGTTTGAAATCAGCTTCTATAATTACTATAGCAGATTTGGTAAGTTGTAGTAGAAATACTATGTTGAAAATGAGAAATTTTGGAAAAAAATCTCTAGATGAATTAGAAAGTAAAATGAAAGAAAAAGGATTATATTTTGGTATGAATATAGAAAATTTTTCAATTAAAATTGAATGAATCATAGAAATAAAAATAATCATTTAGGTAGAAAACGTGGTCATCGTAAATCTCTTCTTTCTAATATGGCTTCTTCTCTTATAAAAAAGAAAAGAATTTTTACTACTTTGGCTAAAGCTAAAGCTTTGAGAAAATATGTAGAACCTATTATTACAAAATCAAAAATTAATACGATTCATTCTAAAAGAAATATTTTTTCGTATTTAAGAGATAAAACAGCGGTGGCTGAATTATTTAAAAATATTTTTGAAAAAGTACGCGAACGTCCTGGTGGATATATTAGAATAATAAAAACTGGATTTCGTTTTGGAGATCAGGCCCCTCTTTCTCTTATAGAATTAGTCGACTTTAACAAAAATTATAGTTCTAAAAAAATAATAAAATCTGTAAGACGTAGCAGGAAAAAAAACAAAAAAGTAAATAATGAGTAAATGAGTAAAATTAAGTGTATTAAAGCCAGACAAATATTAGATTCCAGAGGGGATCCTACTGTAGAAGTAGATGTAATAACAGAAAATTATATACTAGGACGTGCTTCTGTACCATCTGGAGCATCAAAAGGAAAAAATGAAGCTTTTGAATTACGTGACAATAAAGAAAATATTTTTTTTGGAAAAGGAGTTTTAAAGGCGGTTCAAAACGTAAATGATATTATTGCTCCCGAATTAATTGGAAAATCTGTTTTAGATCAAATTTACATTGATCAATTAATGTTGGAATTAGATGGTACAACAAATAAAAGAAGATTAGGATCTAATGCTATTTTAGCTATATCTTTAGCGGTGGCAAAAGCTGCATCTAACGAATTAAATATTCCTCTTTATAAATATATAGGAGGGGTTTATACTTGTTCACTCCCTATTCCTCTAATAAATATTGTAAATGGGGGTGTGCATTCAAATACTCCTTCTATAGTTTTCCAAGAATTTATGATAGTTCCTGTAAAAGCAAATACTTTTATAGAGGCGCTTCAAATAGGGCATAAAGTATTTTATCAACTAAAAAATATTTTAAACGAAAAAGGTTTTTCTACTAACGTAGGAGATGAAGGTGGTTTTTCTCCTAATTTTAATGGAGTTGAAAATGTTTTAGATCACATATTAGAAGCTATACATATGGCAAATTATGAACCTTATGATCAAGTAGCAATAGCTATAGATTGTGCAGCTTCTGAATTTTATGAAAATGGAAAATATAATTATTCCAAATTTGAAAAAAAAGAAAATAATTTAATAAAATCAAGAGAAGAACATGTTCATTATTTATCTTATTTAATAAAAAGATATCCAATTATATCTATAGAAGATGGGATGGATCAAAATGATTGGGAGGGATGGAAATTGTTAACTCATGAAATAGGAAATCAAATTCAATTAGTTGGAGATGATCTTTTCGTTACACAAGCTAAAAAACTAAATGAAGGAATAGAAAAAAAAGTAGCAAATTCTATTTTAATTAAAGTGAATCAAGTAGGAACTCTAACAGAAACAATTGAAACAATTCATATAGCTAAAAAAAACAAATATAAAAATATTATTTCTCATCGTTCTGGAGACACTGATGATTCTTTTATAGCAGATCTTTCTGTTGCATTTAATATTGAACAAATAAAAACAGGTTCTTTGTGCCGTTCTGAAAGAATTTCAAAATACAATCAATTATTACGTATTGAGAATACACTTGGAAAGTGTTCATATTATTCAAAATGGAGTTCAATGTCCAATTGAATGAATATAAAAATACAAAAAATCAATGGTAATTTTTATTTTTATCTTTGGATATTTATTAATTACTCTTGAGAATTATATTTCTGTAAATAAAGTAATTCCATCTATTTTGATGGCTACTATTTGTTGGTCCTTAATTATATTTTTTAATATTCCAGTTTATGAATATGAATTCAATCAAAATTTAATACTGAAACAAGATCCTAAACATTTGTTATTATTTCATCTAGGAAAAGCTTCAGAAATTGTTTTTTTTCTTATTGGGGCCATGTCGATTATTGCTGTTATTGAAAAATATTCTGGATTTGAAGCTTTAAAAGAATTATTTCGAACAAATACAAAACGAAAATTTTTATGGATTATAAGCATAGTTTCTTTTTTATTATCTGCTATAATAGATAATCTTACAGCTACTATGGTTATGATTTCTCTTTTAAAAAAAACTATTTACAATTATAAAAATCGTTTATATTATTTAGGTTCAATTATTATATCTGCTAATGCGGGAGGAGTTTGGTCTCCAATTGGAGATATAACTACTACCATGTTATGGATTTCTAATAAAGTAACGACAACTCATCTTATAAAAAGAATATTATTCCCATCTATATTATGTATGGTTATTTCTACTATAATAGCATCCTATATGCCTATTTTTAATGGATATATTCAAATAAAAAAAAATAATCTTTCAAAAGATTCGATAAATAGAGGTTTTTTTATGTTAAAAATAGGTTTCTTACTGATGTTACTTGTTCCGATTTTTAAAACTGTAATAGGAATCCCCCCGTATATGGGGATGATGTTTTCTTTAGGAATTATGCTTTTTATAGCATCTAAAAAATATAAATCAAAATCTATTTTGGATGACACGCTTAAAAAAATGGATGTATCTAGTTTATTATTTTTCTTAGGAATTTTACTTTCTGTTTCTTCTTTGGAATCTATGGGAAAATTATATAGCTTGTCTCACTGGATTAATGAAACAGTTTATACATGGAAAATAACAACTTTTTTGTTGGGCTTTATTTCTTCTATTATAGATAATGTTCCATTAGTAGCTGCTACTATAGCTATGTTTTCTTATCCTGTAAATCATGAATTATGGCATTTTATTGCTTATGTTTCTGGAACGGGAGGGAGTATTTTTATTATAGGATCTGCTGCAGGTGTAGCAGCTATGAGCATGGAAAAAATAGATTTTTTTTGGTATTTAAAAAAAATTAGTTGGATTGCTTTGATAGGATATATATCTGGATTTATTTACCTATTAATTTATTCATTTTTTTCTTTGTAATAATTCTACAAAATTTCCTCCCATATATGATATATATGAAAAAGGTAAAAAAAGAGGAAGTATTATTATTTTTATCCATAATGGAAATGGAAAAAAAAACACATGAAATAACGCTATAATAAACAAAATAAAACCTGTTAATATAGCGTAAGCTTTTTTTGCATTTTTTGCAAAAAAAGCAGTTATAACCCCTCCTAATAAAGTGCCAAAAGCATAAAAAAAAATTAATACAATAAAAAACTCAGTAGGAGCTTCTATTATAAGAGATTTGAATTTTTTTAATGGTAGAAATTGTATTTCTATAAACCATTTTTTCAAAAATTTTATGGTATAAAACATTTCTATAATGTTTACCATAACTCCTGCTAATACAGATAATACATTACGGAACATAACATAATAAAATCTCTTTTTTTTGTTATTTTGTAAAAATAAACATCAATTTTTAATTTTTTCATTATGAATTACACTATAGATTGGGTTCCAATTAAAAAATATGAAGATATTTTATTTCTTTTTGGAGAAGGTATTTCTAAAATTGAGATTAATAGACCATGGCGTCATAATGCATTTCGTGTAGAAACAGTAGATGAAATGATAGACGCCATAAACATTTGTAGTAATAGAAATGATATAGATGTATTAATCATAACTGGATCAGGAAAAAAATCTTTTTGTTCTGGAGGAGATCAAACTACAAGAGGTTTAGGCGGATATTTAGGTAAAGACGGAATTCCTAGATTAAATATTTTAGATTTTTATAAAAAAATAAGAGAAATACCGAAACCAGTTATAGCTATGGTTAATGGCTATGCAGTAGGAGGGGGCCATGTTTTACATGTTGTTTGTGATTTAACCATAGCTTCTGATAATGCAATTTTTAGTCAAGTAGGACCTAAAGTGGGTTCTTTTGATGGAGGATTTGGGTGTTCATATTTGGCCCGTCATATTGGACAAAAAAAAACACGTGAAATGTGGTTTTTGTGTAAGGAGTATACAGCTGAAGAAGCTTTAGATATGGGATTGATTAACAAAGTTGTAAAAAAAGAAGAATTAGAAAAAGAAACCATAAAATGGTGTAAAACTATTCAAAAAAGAAGTCCTATGTCTTTAAGGATGATAAAACGTAGTTTAAATGCTGAATTAGATGGACAGCATGGATTAATGCAATTAACAGGAGATGCTACTTTAATGTTTTATTTAATGGAGGAATCTCAAGAAGGAAAAAAAGCTTTTTTGGAAAAAAGATCTCCAAATTTTAAAAAATATCCAAGATTTTTATGAAAATGAAACTGAAATATTGGAT
Source organism: Blattabacterium cuenoti (assembly GCF_014251815.1). Classification (GTDB taxonomy): domain Bacteria; phylum Bacteroidota; class Bacteroidia; order Flavobacteriales; family Blattabacteriaceae; genus Blattabacterium; species Blattabacterium cuenoti_E. The sequence goes on along the minus strand of NZ_CP059202.1, from coordinate 383,075 downwards.
TAATGCAGCTCGCATTCATACATTACCTTTATCTTTTTCTGGAATTACTTTAAGTTTTTTTATATCTAAATACAGAACAAATGGGAATTTTACTGTTGTTTATATTTTATGTATAATCACTGCTTTATTATTACAAATATTAGCTAATTTTTCAAATGATTATGGAGACAGTATAACAGGAGTAGATAATTGCAAACGAATAGGGCCTAAAAGAACAATTCAATGTGGTTTTATATCATTTTCAGAAATGAAAAAAGCTATTCGTCTATTTTCCATTCTGTCTTTTTTTTCAGGATTTTTATTACTTTGTAAAACTGTTTTATATGAAAATGTTTTTTTTCTATTTTTTATAGGAATTTTTATATGTATATACAGTTCAATAAAATATTCTATTGGTCCATATCCTTATGGATATATAATAGGTATGGGAGATTTGTTTGTCATGATTTTTTTTGGTATTATTTCGGTGGAAGGAAGTTATTTTCTATATACACATACTTTATGTATGGACATTTTTATTCTTTCTTTATCTATAGGATTTTTGAATGTGGGAGTTTTGAATATAAATAACATGAGAGATTTAGATAATGATAATAAAAAAGGGAAACATACTATGGCTGTATGGTTAGGAATAAGATATGCTAAGTTATATCATACATTAATTATATTAATATCAATATTTTTGGGAGGATATTTTATTTTTTTAAATACAAAAACTATTTATCAATGGTTATATTTTACTTTAATTGTTATTTTTCTAATATTGCATATTAAAAAAATAATTTCTATAAAAGAAAAAAAATTATTTAATCCAGAATTAAAAAAATTGGTTATACTAACTTTTTTATATGGATTTAGTATAGGAATTGGTTTTATAAATTAATTTAAATCATGAAAATTACTTTTTTTTCTCATAGCACATGTATTATAGAAATACATGAAAAATATTTATTGATAGATCCTTTTTTTTCTGAAAATCCTGTTTTTAAGAATATGAATTTTCTAAGATCTATTCAAAAAATAGATTATATCTTATTGACACATGCACATTACGATCATGTATGTGATGTGGAATTATTTTCACATAAGTTCAATAATGTTTTAGTAATTTCTAATTATGAAATATCTAATTATTTTAATAAAAAAGGAATAAAAACATATGGAATTAATTATGGATCTTTTATCTCATTTCCTTTTGGAAAATTAAAATATATTTGGGCTGCGCATTCAAGCGTTTTTAACGATGGAACATATGGAGGAAATCCAGGAGGTTTTCTTTTACATACAGATGAAGGTAATTTATATATATCAGGAGATACATCTGTGATATATGAAATGAATCTTATTCCTAGTTTTGGAAAATTAGATCTTTCTATTCTTCCAATAGGAGGAAAGTATACTATGGATATAGAAGAAGCTATTATTGCTTCAGATTTTTTAAAATCTGAAAAAATATTAGGAGTTCATTACGATACATTTGAAGATATTCGAATTGATAAAAAACAAGCAAAAAGAAAATTTTTTGAAAAAGGAAAAGAATTAATTTTATTAGAAAAAGGAGACACTTTATATGTGTAAAAATATAAATAAATGAATATAAATCAAAAAATTCATTTTTTTTTTGAAAAACGAATATTTTTTTTCAAAAAAAAAATATCTAACTCTAATACAATATTTCAAAAAAATACTATATGGTTTATTATTTTAAGAAAAAACGATAAGATAGGAATAGGAGAATGTAACCCAATATTAGATCAATATGCTTTAAATAACTTGAAAAAATTTGAAATTGAGCTAAAAAATATTTCCGAAAAAATTCTTTTTTTGAAAAGAGACTATAAACATATTTCATATTCATCTATTTTATTTGGATTGGAACAATCTATTTTAAGTTTGAAAAATCAATTTCCTGTGTTATATCATTCTAAATTTACCCATGGAAAAGAAGGTGTTCCTGTAAACGGAATTATATGGCTAAATTCTTTTAAAAATAGAAAACATGCAATAAAAAAAATTGAATCCCAAATTATTAAAGGTTGTTCATTTATAAAAATAAAGATTAATATGAATTTTTTTAATCAATATTCTATTATAAAAGAAATCAAAAAAAAATATCCATTTATAAAAATCCGTGTAGATGCGAATGGTTGTTTCAAAAATATTAAAGAAGCTTTATATTGTTTAAATAAATTTTATGATTTGAATATAATTGATTTAATGGAACAACCAATACCGCCCGGTAATTGGAAAGAAATGTCAAAAATATGTAAAAAATCAAAATTACCTATAGCATTAGATGAAGAATTAGCTAATGTTAATATTTTAAAAGAAAAAAGGAAATTATTGGACGTGATTCAACCTCAATATATCATATTGAAACCTAGTGTAAATGGAGGATTTTATGGATCTGAAGAATGGATAATAGAAGCAATGAAAAGAAGAATAAAATGGTGCGTTAGTTCTTCTTTTGAAAGTAATATTGGAATTAATGCTATTGCTCAATGGACTTTTATAATGCAAAAAAAATATAATAATCAAAATTATACACATGGATTAAATACAGGAACTCTATATGTAAATAATTGGAAATCTCCTTTAGAAATTAAAAAAGGTTCTATTTGGTATAATCCATTTGTAAAATGGAAAATAAAAATGTTATTCAAATTAAATAAAAAAAAATGTGGATAGATTTTTCTTCTAATGAAATATCTAATTATTATTATTTTTTAAAAAAAAAAAATGAAGAAAAAGATTATTGGAAAAAATCCATTTTTTCTTTTTTAAAAGATTGGTATAGCAATAAGCCTATATTATCTTTAACTTCTGGAACAACGGGGATTCCTAAAACTATTTTTTTACGTAAGAAATACATGCATGAAAGAGCTATAAGAACTGTAGAATTCTTAAAAATTAATAAAAAAGGAATTAGAGGATTATTATGTTTGTCTGCAGATTTTATCGCTGCTAAAATGTTTTTAGTGCGTGCTATTATTTTTAAATGGAAAATATATTGTGTCCTTCCATCATCTAATCCTTTAAAAAATATTAAAGAATATTTTGATATCACATCAATGGTTCCTATACAAGTTTTTTTTAGTTTAAAATATTTAAAATATATTAGAATTGTTTTAATAGGAGGACATTCTATTTCAAATTTTTTAGAAAAAAAATTACAGAATGTTTCAACAATTTGTTATGCTACTTATGGAATGACAGAAACATCAGGTCATGTCGCCATAAAAAAAATTAATGGTCCCAATAAATCTACTTTTTATAAATCGTTTCAAGATGTTTTTTTAAGGGTAGATAACAGAAATTGTTTACGTATTTTTTCTCCATATTCTATGGATTCGTTTGTTCAGACTAATGATATTGTTCATATGATATCTAAAAATACATTTATTTGGATAGGTAGATATGACAATGTTATTAACAGTGGAGGAATTAAAATTATTCCTGAGTTAGTAGAAAAGGAAATTAGTTCTTTTATCCCCTATGAAAAACGATTTTTTATATCCTCAATGCCAGACAAAATTTTAGGAGAAAAATTAATATTAATTGTTGAAGGTCCCCCCTTTTCATTACATATTCCAAATACTATTTTTAATGGCAATAAGAAATTTTACAAACCTAAAAGGATTTTTTTTATTCCTCATTTTACAGATGATTTATTGGAGAAATTCAGAAGAAAAGAAATTACAAAAAAAATAATAAGAACATAGTTTTTTTAGTTTATTCGTTTATTTTTTTATCAAAAAAATTTTTGAGTTCTATAAGAAAAGTTTTAGTATTCAAATAACTATTTTTTTTATGATAAGATAATTGAAGCAAATCTTTAGTCATTTTTCCAGATTCTACAAAATCTATACATGCTTTCTCCATTTTTTCTGAAAAAAGTTTTAAATCTTTATTCTTATCTAGAATAGCACGATGTTTTAATCCCCTAGTCCAAGAAAAAATAGAAGCAATAGGATTGGTAGATGTTTCTTGTCCATTTTTATGTAATCTGTAATGTCTCGTTATAGTTCCGTGAGCCGCTTCAGATTCTAAAGTTTTTCCATCTGAAGTAAGTAAAATAGAAGTCATCATTCCCAATGAACAAAACCCTTGGGCGACGCAATCCGATAGCACATCTCCATCATAATTTTTACAAGCCCATATAAATTTTCCATTTGATTTAATTGCTTTAGCCACCATATCATCAATTAAACGATGTTCATAAGTAATCTGTAAGCTTTCAAATTGAGATTTAAATTCATTATTATATATTTCTTGAAATATGTCTTTAAATCTTCCATCATATGCTTTTAAAATAGTATTTTTTGTAGATAAAAAAAGAGGCCATTTTTTATATACAGAATAGTTAAAACAAGAACGAGCAAATCTATAAATAGATTGATCCGTATTATACATTCCCATAGCCACACCAGGTCCCATGAAATGATGAATTTTCAGTTTTATTGGTTTATTTTTTTCACTATTATCTGGAATAAAAGAAATATACAATTTTCCTTTTTTTTTGATAATAAAGTCTGTAGCTTGATATTGATCAGCATAAGCATGTCTTGCTATACATATGGGGTTTTTCCAATTAGGAATTAAACGAGGAATAGTTTTTATGATAATAGGTTCTCTAAAAACAGTTCCATTAATAATGTTTCTAATGGTTCCATTTGGAGATTTCCACATTTTTTTTAGATGAAATTCTTTCATCCTATCATCATCTGGTGTAATAGTAGCGCATTTAATTCCTACGTTATATTTTTTTATAGCATACGCTGCATCTATAGTTATTTGGTCATCTGTGCTATTTCTATTTTTTATTCCTAAATCAAAGTAAATAATATTTATATCTAAATAAGGAAAAATAAAATATTCTTTTATATATTTCCATATGACTCTGGCCATTTCATCTCCATCTATTTCTACTATAGGATTAGTAACTTTAATTTTTTTCATAAACTTGAAAAATTTATTGTGAAAAGTTTGATAATATAATATGTTTTTTTAAAAAAAAGAAATTCTTATATTTGTGGAATTATCATACATCAGGTGTATATACCTGTCTTGTAAAAAAATGTGTATCTAATTTTTCAAAAATTAAATCTCATATCATAAGGGTATTTTTTTTATTACTATTACATAGTACAGGAACATATTTAAATTATTCTTGCAGTTAGTTAGGTTCTTCATTCACATTTAAAAATATCATTCTAGAATGACGATTTAGTTAGTTAAAATAAAACTGTCAACAACGTTAATAGTTTAGTTTACACTTAACTACAACAAAGTGTAAGTGTGCAATTTTTTTTGTATGATACAATACAAATCAAAAAAAATAAATGTTAGATTTTTTAACAACTATACTTGAAAATAATAAAAGGAAAATTTCTTTTCCTAATAAGAAAAAATCTGAAAATTTTGTCAAAAAATTATTTTATACTTTATTTACTCCCGATCAAAATATTTTGAATGATGCAGTTTTTTTCAAAAAGAATTACGAAAAATTAAAAAAACTTTTATATGAAATTTTTATTGAATTAAATATAAATGAAAAAGATAGTAATAATTTAACTAAAGTTTTTTTTAAAAAAGTTCCTGATATTTATAATATATTGATAATAGATGCTAACGCAATATTAAAATCTGATCCTGCAGCAACAGTTATAGAAGAAGTTTTTCTTTCTTATCCTGGTTTTTTTGCTACTGCGTTATACAGAATTGCACATCAATTGTGTATTCAAGGAGTTCCAATTATTCCAAGATTAATTACAGAATATGCTCACAGTCAGACTGGAGTGGATATTCATGCATCTGCTCAAATAGGAGAAGCTTTTGCTATTGATCATGGAACAGGAATAGTTATAGGTTCTAGTACAAAAATAGGGAACAAAGTTAAAATATATCAAGGCGTAACACTAGGGGCTATTTATGTAGATAAGAAATTAGCAAATACAAAACGTCATCCTACAATAGAAGATCAAGTTACAATTTATTCAGGAGCTACTGTTTTAGGAGGAGAAACTATAATAGGCCACGATAGTGTACTTGGAGGCAATGTTTGGGTAACAAAAAGTGTTCCTCCATTTTCTATAGTATACCAAAAAAATGAAATAAAAATGAGAAATAATAGCCCTTTTCCTGATCCTATTAATTTTATGATATAATAATATGATATAAAATAAAAAGAAAAAAAAATGAAAGTTGATAATATTTTAAAAACTATAGGAAATACACCTCATGTACATTTAAAAAGATTGTTTCCTGATTATAATGTATGGATAAAATTGGAAAAAAATAATCCTGGAGGAAGTATAAAAGATAGAATTGCTTTATCTATGGTAGAAGATGCAGAAAAAAAAGGAATTATTCATAAAGGCGATATAATCATAGAACCGACTTCCGGAAATACGGGAATAGGATTGGCTATAGTTTGTTCTGTGAAAGAATATCGTCTTATTTTAGTCATGCCGGAATCTATGAGTATCGAGAGAAGAAAATTATTTTCTATTTTTGGAGCTAAATTTGTTCTTACTCCAAAAGAAGATGGCATGAAAGGAGCTATTCAAAAGGCTGAAGAATTAACTAATACTATTCCGAATTCCTGGATGCCTAAACAATTTGATAATATTTCGAATCCAAATATACACAAGAAGACAACGGCAAACGAAATAATAAGCGCTTTTCCTAAGGGAATCGATTATTTCATTACAGGAGTAGGGACTGGAGGTCATATTACTGGAATAGGGGAAATATTAAAAAATAAGTTTCCAAATGTAAAAATATTTTCTGTAGAACCAATAGAGTCTCCAGTTATATTTGGAGGAAAACCTAATTCTCATGCTTTACAAGGATTAGGGGCAGGTTTTATTCCATCTATTTTAAATATCAAAATATTAGATGGAACTTTTTTAGTATCTAAAGAAGAAGCCTTTCATTATGTTAGAAAAATGGCAAAAAAAGAAGGAATTCTCGTTGGAATATCTACTGGAGCCTCATTGTCTGCTATAGAAAAACAATTATCGAAATTTTCGAAAAGATCTACGATTTTAACAATAAATTATGATACTGGAGAAAGATATTTATCAGTTGATGATCTTTTTTTATAGATCTATAGTATAGATTGTATGTAAAGAATCATCAAAACTTTTTTTGACGCCTAATAATACTTATTTAAAATGGTTGTTTATGTTGAGTTGTATGATATTTTTGATAAAAAAAACTTATTATAAAATATAAATAAAATAAAAATGTTATCTAAATCAAATAGAGAAATATTTTTTAAGTTAATACAGGAGTCTTCTCAAGAAGAGATTATATGGATGAGTGGTTATATGTCTGGATTGTTATTATCTGAAAAAGATTTTCAAAAATTTAGAAAAAAAAAGGAAGAAAAAATAACCATAGTTTATGGTACGGAAACGGGAAATGCTAAAAATTTAGCTTTTGATATTTATAAAAAAGCTAAAAAGGAAGAATTTCAAGTAAAACTGATCAGTTTAGATGAATATCGTTTGAAAAATTTAGAAAAAGAAAATTATTTTTTCGTTATAATAAGTACGCATGGGGAGGGCGAACCTCCTTCTTCTGCAAAATCTTTTTTTAATTTTATTCATTATAATAAAAATCTTTTTCTAAAGAACATGAAGTATAGTGTATTAGCATTGGGGGATAAATCTTATACTTATTTTTGTAAAGCAGGAGACGATATAGATAAACGTTTATATGATATAGGAGCGATGAGAATCGTTCCATTACATAAGTGCGACGTTAATTATGAAGATCAAGCAAATATATGGTTTTCAGAAATTGTAAATTTCTTTAAAAAAAAAAAATATGAAAATATAAATCATAAGATATATGGAAAAATTTCCAATAATATAATTTTAAATGAAAAAGGGACTGATAAAGAGATTCATCATATTGAAATACGTATTCCAAACAAAGTTCAATATCTTCCTGGTGACTCTATAGGTGTTTTTCCTGAAAATCCGTCCAATGAAGTAGATAATATTATAAAATATTTAAAACAAAATAGAAAAGAAGAATTCGAAGAGTATAAAGAAAAAAACAATATGTTCAATTTTTTTAAAAGGAAAAAAAATATTCTTTTTTTATCTGAAAATTTTATCAAAAAATATTCTTTTCTATCTGAAAAAAAAAATATTTCTTTAGATAAGAAATGGAAACTTATTGATCTTTTAATAGAATTTCCTATGAAAAATAAATTTTATTTAAAAGATTTGATGGAAATTATAGAACCAATAAAACCGAGATTATATTCTATTTCTTCATCACCTACTGCTCATGGGGGCATAATTCATATTACTGTATCTCGTCATAGCTTTCAATTCAATGGAGAAACTGTATATGGTCACTGTTCTGATTTTTTATCTAAACTTAAAATGGGCGATAAACTGTTTTTTTTCATTTACAAAAATAAAATGTTTAAACTACCCGATTCTGACAAAGATATAATTCTTATTGGACCTGGAACTGGAATTGCCCCTTTTCGTTCTTTTTTGTATGAAAGAGAAGCAATAAAAGCTACGGGAAAAAATTGGTTGTTTTTTGGATATCAACATTTTGATGCAGATTTTTTGTATAAAGAAGAAATCCAAAATTGGAAAAAAAAAGGAATACTTAATCGCGTAAGTCTATCTTTTTCTAGGGATCAGGAAAAAAGAATTTATGTTCAAAATAAAATATGGGAAAATAAAGTAGAATTTTTTTCTTGGATAAAAAATGGTGCTTATGTTTATATTTGTGGAAGTAAAACCCCTATGAGTGTGGATGTAGAAAAAATGATTTGTCGTATAATAGAAAAAGTAGGAAAATGCGACTCAAGGCTTTTTATAAAAAAAATGAAAAAAGAAGGAAGATATTTGAAAGATGTGTATTAGAAATTAGGTAAGTTCCTTTCAAAAATTCAATTTTGTGTTGAAGTCATGTTACATTTTAATTTCTTATTTAAAAAAATAATTTTTTCCACAATTATTTTATCCATTTTATATTTTGATTCTTTGGTCCATCCCGCGATATGTGGGGTAAGTACCACCTTGTTAGCGCGAACAAGATAAATAAAACTTTTATTATGATGATGAAAAATATTACTCAAAGAATAATTTTCATACTCTAATACATCTAAACATGCTCCACTTATTTTTCCATTTTTTAATGCCTCTACCAAATGATTCGTAATTACACACCCTCCACGGGAGGTGTTTACAAAATAAAAAGGCTTATTAAATTTTTTTATAAAATTATAGTTCATCATTCCTTTTGTTTTTTCAGTATAAGGGACATGTAAACTTACTATATCTGATTTTTTAAAAATGTAGCTCATATTCACCTGTTTTGCATAAATATCTCCTACTTTAGGCAATATGTCGTAACACAATATTTTAGCATCAAAACCAGATAATTTTTTTGCAAAAGCTTTTCCTGTATTTCCATATCCAATAATACTTATTGTTTTTCCCATAATTTCTGTCCCTCTATTTATTTCTCTGCTCCATTTTCTTTTTATGGTTATTTGTTGATGGGAACGAATAATATAATTCATCATGGATAGAAGCATCCCTATAGCATGTTCTGCTACTGCATCTTTATTTCCTTCAGGAGAAGAAATTAAGACTATTCCTTTTTTTTTAGCATAGTTTTTGTCTATATTTTCTATTCCAGATCCAATACGAGCTATAAATTTTAAGTTTATAGCTTTTTCAATGAATTCTTTGTCTATTTTTAATCTACTTCTTAAAATTACTCCATCATACACAGATATATCCATTTCATCTGTTGAATCTTTGTAATTTTCATCGCATAGAAATCCTTTTTGTTTTAATTTATATATAATAAAAGGATGATTTTTATCTAAAATTAATATTTTTTTTATCATAATTCTTATCCTTACTATTTTCTGAATTTAAATTCAGATCCAAATCTAAAATTTCTTTATCTTTTAAAGAGTTTTTTTCCTCTTTTTCTTCGTATTTTTCATTTTTATCATTGATTCCATCATCTTCTACATTATTTTCTTTAATTTTAATACGATTTTCATGACAATGATCCCAATAGGATTGATAATTTTTAGGTTTATGAAATAATAATTTATCATGATAAATTAAATTAATATCTTTATATAAACTTTTCATATAATAAGCCCATATAGGTAAAGCCATATTCGCCCCTTGTCCCAATCGAATATTATCAAAATGTGAAAATCTATCTTCCCATCCTACCCAAACTCCAGTTGTTAGATTAGGAATCATACCTATAAACCATCCATCTGAATTTTCATTAGTTGTTCCTGTTTTTCCAGCTATTTCTCCTGTTATATTGTACAATTGTAATCTTTTTGCTGTACCATATTTAACTACCCCTTGCATCAATTTTAACATAATATATCCTACTTCTTCACTAAAAACTTGTCGTCTACTAATATCTATATGTTCTTTAATTAAATTTCCATTTTCATCCTCTATTTTTACTAAAATAGAAGGTTTAACGTAAACTCCATAATTAGTAAATGTATTGAATGCCCCTGTCATTTCATATAAAGTTAAATCAGCAGAACCAAGAGCAATAGATGGATGTTCAGGAATCATGGATTCTATCCCCATATTTCTTGCTAAATTTATGACTGGACCTGGAGTTATTTTTGATATTAAACGAGCTGAAATTGTATTAACAGAAAAAGCCAAACCATCTTTTAAAGTAAGAAAACCTCCATATTTTCCGTTAGAATTTCTAGGAGCCCATTTCCCTAAATGAAATTTATCATTTGAAATTTTTGTACAAGGGTTATAATGTAATTCATTAATAGCTGCAGCATATAAAATAGGTTTAAAAATAGAACCTACCTGACGTTGTGTTTGTGCTACATGATCATATTGAAAATAATTAAAATCTATTCCTCCTACCCATGCTTTAATAAATCCGGTAGAAGGTTCTATAGATAATAATCCTGCTTGTATAATACTTTTTTGATAACGAATAAAATTCCATGGAGATATAAGTACTTTTTTGGATCCATTCCAAGTAAATAATTTGATAAATTGTGGTTTTTTAAATTCTTCTATAATTTTTTCTTCTGTTAAACCTTTTTGTTTTAGATCTTGATAAAGAGAAGTTCTATGCATTGCAGATATAATAATACGTTTTGTTTTTTCTGGAGAAATATTTAAAAATGGAGCATTTTTATTTTTTTTCTGAAAACGATTAAATAAAATCTGTAATTTACTAAGATGTTTTTTTACTGCCCTTTCTGCATAATATTGCATTTTAGCATCAACAGATGTATATATTTTTAATCCACTAGAATAAAGATTAAGTTTTTGTCCAGTTTTTTCTTCATGTTCATTTAAAACTTCTTGAATCTCTTTTTTTAAAAATTCACCATAATAAGTAAGTAATTCAAAATTTTTTTTTTGTATTTTAAAATTAATTTTTACAGGTTTATTCAACTCTTTTTTATATCTATGTACATTTAACAAATTATATTTTCTCATTTGATGTAAAACCAAATTTCTTTGTTTTTTTGCTCTATCAGGATAATTTTTAGGATTATATAAAGAAGGATTTTCTAACATTCCAACTAATGTCGCACATTCTCCCAAATGAAGTTCAGAAACTTTTTTATTGAAATAAGTATGAGCAGCTGTTTCGATTCCTTTTGCGTTATATAAAAAATCAAATTTATTGTAATACATAGTAATAATTTCTTCTTTAGTATAACGTTTTTCTAATTCAATAGCCATCACCCATTCTAAAAGTTTTTGATGAATTCTTTGTAATTTATTTTTTGCAGATGGTCCTGTGAAAAGAAGTTTCGCTAATTGTTGTGATATAGTACTGCCCCCCCCTTTTTTTCCTAAAGAAAGAATTGCTCTAAGAAAAGATTTTATATCAATTCCAGAATGATATTTAAAACGAATATCTTCTTTTGCTATAAGTGCATTTACAAGATCTTTTGGAAGCTGTCGATAAGTAACTAAAGTTCTATTTTCAGAGAAAAATCTACCTAATAATATTCCATTAGAATCATACACTTCTGAACCCACTTTCATCTTGGTGTTTTCTATGTCTTTAGTGCTAGGAAGACTCCCCAAATAACCTTTATAAGCAGCATAAAAAACGCTGATAATTATACTTATTCCTATAATAAATAAAAACCAAAAATAAAAAATAATTTTATGAAAATTTATTTTCATACTTTTTTTTATACACGTAAAAAAATTAATTTTTATATAGACAAATCTTTAAACGTCAACTCTGTTTTTTGAATGCTATTGATAATTGATAATTCCTCTAAAGGAGGAGATACTTTGTTTTTTTCTAAAATTTCTTTAATTTTTTTGACTTTTATTTTAAACCAAGTATTAGGATTCCTAACATAGGAATACCACATTTCTTGTTTAAAAACATCAATTCTCATGCATTGAGCGATCCCCTTTTCTGTATGAATTTTTATGTTAAAATCTGGAAAGTCTTTTATAGCATCTAAGTAGGAATCTAATTCATAATTAAGACAGCATTTTAGTTTCCCGCATAGTCCGGTTAATTTTTGAATGTTGATGGAAAGTTGTTGGTATCTTGCTGAATGAGTTGTTACACTTTTAAAATTTTTTAACCAAGTCGAACAACATAATTCACGACCACAAGAACCTATCCCTCCAATTTTTGCCGCTTCTTGTCTATATCCTATTTGACGCATTTCTATACGTGTATGAAAATGTAAAGCGAATTCTTTAATTAATTTTCTAAAATCAATTCTATTTTCAGCTGTATAATAAAAAATAGCTTTTTCTCCGTCCCCTTGATATTCAACATCACAAATTTTCATGGAAAGATTTAAATTCTTTGCAATTTTTTTAGATTTTAAAAGAGTTGTAAATTCTTTTTTTTTGAAATATTTCCAAATATTTATCTCTTTATATGTTGATTTTCTGTATACTTTTTTAAAAGTTTTTGAATGAATAGTATGATTTCTTATTTGTAATTTTACCAATTCTCCAGTTAAATAAACTATACCTATATCGTATCCTGTTCCGTATTTTGGTTCTACAGTGACAATATCTCCTTGATTTAGGAGGATTTTATCTTGATTAATAAAAAAATCTTTTCTATCATTTTTAAATTTTATTTCTACAATATCATATTTTTTATATTCAAAAGGGGATTGAATATTGGACAACCAATCTAATGCATTAGGTTTATAACATTGTTTTTTTTGAAGAATATTTCCTTTTTTTGCACATTTATTTAAACAATCAGAGCATGATTTGTTCATTATTTGTTTTTATAATAATAATAAATTTAGAAGTAAAAATAAATTATATTTCTTATTTCAGTTAAAAAATTTACATATAAATATATTTCTAAAAAAAATGAATAAAAAAATAGCAGTGTTTCCTGGATCTTTTGACCCCATTACTTTAGGGCATTATGATATTATTATTAGAGGTTTGAATTTATTTGATAAAATTATTATAGCTATTGGAAAAAATAGGGAAAAAAAAAGCATGTTTTCTCTTAAAAAGAGAAAAAAATGGATACAAAAAACTTTTATAAAGTTATCACAAAAAAAAATAGAAATTGATTCATTTGATGAATTAACTATTTCTTTCTGCATAAAAAAAAAAGCTAGATTTTTATTAAGAGGAATTCGAAATCAATTAGATTTTGAATTTGAAAAAAATATATTTATAGTTAATAAGGAATTATACAAAAAACATATTATTGAAACAGTTTATCTTTTTTCTTCTTATGAAAAATCTCATATTCACTCTTATCTTGTTAGAGATATTATAAAAAACGGAGGAGATTACACTATATTTGTTCCTTCTACTGTCAGAATATAAAATCATGTATTTTTTTTATGATGTATTATCGATCCATTCAAGAATAATTTGTTTTTTTTCTAGGTTCACATTCATAAGTTTTACTTTTACTTTATCTCCCAGATGATAGACTTTTTTTTTTGTTTTTCCAATTATACTGTAATTATCTGAATTTAGAATATAAGAATCTTCTTTAATATCACGAAATTTTATCATTCCTTCAGTTTGAAATAATAATAAATCAATATAGATACTCCAATCAGTAAACCCCATAATAATACCATCAAATTCTTTTCCTATAAATTTTTTTATATATTTAACTTGTATGTATTTTAGAAATTCCCTTTCTGCATCTATAGCCAAACGTTCTTTATAACTACAATGTTGAGATTGTTTTTCATAAAACTCTATTGTATTAAGTTTATATTCATTGTTTCTATTCTTATTTATTAAATAATGATGAAGCAAACGATGCGCTATGATATCTGAATATCTTCTTATGGGAGATGTAAAATGAGTATAATAAATAAAAGATAAACCATAATGTCCTATATTTTTAGTGGAATATTTAGCTTTGCTCATAGCACGAAGTATCAAATTTTCAATCATATTTTGTTCCGGCTTTCCTTTAATTTGTTCTAATAAATAATTGATGGAAGTTTTTAGGTTTTTCAAATCTAAAAAATAACCTAGAGGTTCTATAATTTTTTTTAGAAAAAAAATTTTCTGAAAATCAGGGACGTCATGTACTCTATAAATATAGAATTTTTTAGAAATGCCTCCATCTAAATTTAAACTGACAAATTCTGAAATTTTTCGATTAGTCAATAACATAAATTCTTCAATTAAACGATGAGCATCATTATTTTTTTCCAGTTTTAAGGATATTGGATTATTATTTTCATCTAAGTGAAATTTAACTTCCATTCTTTCTTCCAAATAAATTGATCCATTTTTTAATCGATTTTGAATTAATATTTTAGAAAACAAAAATAATCTGTAAATTTCTTCATAATAATCTCCTTTTTTATGGTCTATTATACATTGCACTTCATCATATGTAAATCGTTTATTAGATCGTATTATGGTTTTACCAAACCAATTTTTCAATATATTGCCTTGATTGTCTATATTAAAAATATAGGAAAAACTTAATTTATCTTTTTGGGGTTGCAAAGAACAAAGATCATCAGATAAAATTTTTGGAAGCATAGGAATAACTTTTCCTACAAAATAAATAGATGTAGCACGTGAATAAGCTTCTCGATCTAATAAACTTCCTTCTTTTATATAAGAAGAAACATCAGATATATGTACACCTATTTCCCAAGTGTTAGAATTTAATTTTCTAATGGAAATAGCATCATCAAAATCTTTTGCATTTAAAGGATCTATGGTGAAAGTATTAATATTTCTCATGTCTTTTCTAATCCCTATATCTAAAATAGGTTTTAAAAAAATTTTTTTAGCTTCATTTTCTATTTCTTTAGAAAATTGATAGGATATGCCATATTCTTCTAATATGGAAAGAATTTCTGTTTTATATTCTCCAGAAGGGCCAAATACTTTTATAATTTTTCCCAAAGGATTCTTTGATTTTTTAGGCCATGATATAATTTTAACTAATACTTTATCATTATGATGATATTTTTTCAATTTTTGTATTGGAACTAAAATATTAACATGAATGATATTGTTGTGTATTATTCCATATTCAGATTGAATGTTTAATTTTAATATACCAACAAATTGATTAGTCTTTCTTTTAATTATTTTTAATACCTCTCCTTCCATTTTTTTTCCTTTTCGATTATAGTAAAATTTTATTTTTACCAAATCTCCTTCTAAAGCTCTATTTGTTTTGTTTTTGGGAATAAAAACATCTTTTTTAAATTCATTTATGCGAACAAATGCATATCCGTGATTAGTAATATTAATAAATCCTGTGGAGATATTATTATAATGTTTTTTTTTTATTTGTTTTTCTTTTTTCATAATAAAACATATCTATAAAATCTATAAAAGTTAAAAACCATGTAATCTATAAGATTTTAAATAAAAAAATCACTTGATATTTTTATTATTAAACTTAGTATATTATTTATTATATTTGCAATGATCCATTTTCTTACTATTATATAAAAACAAAAATAACTCTAAGATGACAGGTAAACGTATATTATATGTTTCTTCGGATTTATTTCCTTTTTCTTCAGAGAATCCGATATCTTTATCGGTATTAAAAGCCACTAAATTTATGCAATCAATAGGAAACGATGTACGTATATTTATGCCCCGTTTTGGAGTAATCAATGAAAGAAGACATCAGTTACATGAAGTAATTCGTTTATCAGGCATGAATTTAGTAATAAATGATGTTGATCAACCTTTATTAATAAAAGTTGCTTCCATTCCTGATGCTAAATTACAAGTTTATTTTATAGATAACGAAGAATATTTTAAAAGAAAGGCAATAGATGAAAATGAAAATGGCGTTTTTTTTCCAGATAATGATGAAAGAGCTTTGTTTTTTACAAAAGGAGTTTTAGAAACTGTAAAAAAATTAAGTTGGAAACCTGATATAATTCATATATATGGATGGATGAGCTCTTTCATTCCTTTATACATTAAAAACTTTTATAAAAGTGATCCAGTTTATCAGAGTGTAAAAATTGTTGCATCTATTTACAATAAACCTTTTAAAGGGTCTTTAAATAAAGATATTATTAAAAAAATAAAACTTGATGGTATAAAATCTAGAAAATTAAAACTGTTAGAATATCCAAATTATTTTAATATAGTCAAATTATGTATGTATTTCTCGGACGCTATTATAAAAGGAGATATTTTTTTTCCCGAAGAAATAGAAAATTATATAAAAATAAATAAATTGTTAGTATTAAAATATTATCCTGTAGAAGAGATAGAAACCGTTTATCAACAATTTTATAAGGAAACTGTTTTAGAACAGATCAATTAAATAGATAAAAACTTCTAATTTTATCTAGAATGTGCGGTATAATTGGTTATTTGGGTTATAGAGAAGCTTACCCTATTCTCATTAGTGGATTAAAAAAATTGGAATATAGAGGATACGATAGTTCTGGTATTGCCGTTTTTCATGAGAATGGATATAATTTATATAAGACCAAAGGAAGGGTTTTGGAATTGGAAAAAAAAATTTATTCTTGTCAAGTAAAAATAAAAGGGACAACGGGAATAGGTCATACAAGATGGGCAACTCATGGTATTCCAGATGATATCAACGCTCATCCTCATGTTTCTAATTCCAATGAACTTATTATAATTCATAATGGAATTATAGAAAATTATTTTGCTATTAAAATTATTTTATTAAAAAATGGATTTACTTTTAAAAGCAAAACAGATACAGAAGTTCTTGTTAACTTAATAGAGTATATTAAAAAAGAAAATAAATTGTCTTTAGAAGAAGCAGTAAGAATTTCTTTGAATGAAATAGTAGGAGCTTATTCTATCGCTGTAATAGAAAAATCTCATCCTGAAACGGTTATTATTGCAAAATTGGGAAGTCCTTTATCTTTAGGCGTTAATGATAAAGAATTTTTTGTAGCATCCGATCCCATTTCTTTCGTAGATTATACAAAAAATGTTATTTATTTAAAAGATGGAGAAATGGCTATTCTTAAAAAAGATAAGGGGCTAGATCTTAGAAAGATTATAGATAATCATAAACTAAATCCAATTATTAAAAAACTTAAAATCAATTTACAAGAAATTGAGAAAGGAAAGTACAAATATTTCATGTTGAAGGAAATATATGAACAACCTAAAACAATTTTAGACACTCTACGAGGTAGATTGTTAATTCCAGAAAAAATTATTTGTATCAATGGAATTGAATCTAATAAAAATATTTTTATTAATGCAAAGTGTATAACTATAATAGCATGTGGGACCTCATGGCATGCTAGTTTGATTGGGGAATATTTACTAGAAGAACTTGCTCGTATTCCAGTAGAAGTAGAGTATGCTTCTGAATTTAGATATAGAAATCCTATTATAGGAAAAAAAGATGTCATCATTGTAATTTCACAATCAGGAGAAACTGCAGATACTTTAGAAGCTTTGAAATTGGCAAAAAAAAAAGGAGCTTTTGTGTTTGGAATTTGCAATGTTGTAGGATCATCTATTGCACGAAATGTAGATGCAGGAGCTTATACTCATGCCGGCCCTGAAATTGGTGTTGCTTCTACAAAAGCTTTTACGGCACAAATTACAGTTCTTATTTTGTTGGCTTTGATTATAGGAAAACATAGATATACAATTGATGATAATCGTTATAAATTATTATGTCAAGAACTTGGATCTGTTCCAGAAAAAGTTGACTATGTATTGAAAATGGATGATACTATCAAAAAAATATCTCAAATATATCATGATGTAAATAATTTTCTATATCTAGGTAGAGGGATTAATTTTCCTGTTGCTTTAGAGGGTGCTTTAAAATTAAAAGAAATATCCTATATTCATGCAGAAGGATATCCTGCAGCAGAAATGAAGCATGGTCCTATTGCTTTAGTTGATGAAAATATGCCAGTGATTGTTGTTGCTACAAAAAAAGGATATTATGATAAAATTATAGGCAATATTCAAGAAATAAAAGCTAGAAAAGGAAAAGTTATAGCTATAATTAATGAAGACGATATTCAAGCTAATTTGTTAGCAGATCACGTAATAAGGATTCCCAACATATCTGAAGTACTGAGTCCATTATTAACTGTTATCCCTCTTCAGTTATTAGCTTATCAAATTGCTTATATACGGGGAGAAAATGTAGATCAACCTAGAAATTTAGCTAAGTCAGTAACAGTGGAATAACTATAATTACGAATTCAATATATAATTGTATTTAATTTTTTAATATATTTTTCTAAAGCCATAGCCATAGAAGGAAATTCCGGTGTTGGTACCTTTATATCGATTTTTAGTCCCGCTTTATAAGCGGCATCTAAAGTATTTTTACCAAAAGTAGCAATTTTGATATTATTTTGATCAAAATTGGGAAAGTTATCAAACAAAGATTTTATTTCTACTGGACTAAAAAAAACTAAAATATCATAGTATACATGTTTTAAATCAGATAAGTCACTAGAAGTCATTTTATACAAAATGGCTCTTTTCCAAAAAACATTTTGTTTGTTTAACATATCTGGAATATCCGGTTTTAATATGTCTGAAGAAGGTAAAAGAAATTTTTCTTTGGAATGTTTTTCAATATAAGGAAGTATATCTTGAAATGATTTATTACCAATATGAATTTTTCTTTTACGAAATACAATATACTTTTGTAAGTAATAAGCTATGGTTTTTGTTTGACATATATATTTCATAGAAATGGGGACTCTAAAACGCATAGATTCTGCTAATCTAAAATAATGATCTACGGATTTTTTACTAATAAAAATAACTACAGTAAAATCAGAAAAATTAATTTTCTGTTTTCTTACATCATTGGATGACGCTTCTTTTACTTCTATGAAAGATCGAAAGTCTATATTTACATTTTTGTTTTTGATAAGTTTAATATACGGAGCATGAGAGGCTCCATTAACATTAAGAGGTTGTGAAATAAGAATATTATTTATCTTCATTCTTTTTTTTTGTCCAATAATAATTAACTTATTGATTTTAAGATTGTAAATGTATATATAAAATACATATAAAAAAAAGGCACAGAGCGGAATCGAACCGCTATAAAAGGTTTTGCAGACCTCTGCCTTTCCATTCGGCCACAGTGCCCATATAGACAATTAATAATTTAATCATCCAAAATCACACAGACTCTATCCACATTTCCTTGTAATGGAGGGTTTTCCTTACAAATTTTTACTTTTGTATATTTTATCAAAGATTTTTGATATTTTTTTATCCTTTTAATTATTCTTTGTGCTAAATGTTCAATCAATTTAGCGTTGATACTCATTTCTTCTTTGACAATAGAATACAAATCTACATAATTAATAGTTTTGGATAAATCATCATTAATAGATGCTTGATAGAAATCAAATTCAACTTCTATATTAATCGTATAATAAGAACCAACATATTTTTCTTCTGTCATACATCCGTGAAATCCAAATAATTTAATATTTTCTAATACAATTTTCCCCACAAAAATAATATTATTTTTTTATATATATTTTATAATTTTCTTCCACTTTTATCCAATTAACGATTTTCCAAAAAGAAGAAATATAATCTAAACGACGATTTTGATATTGAAGATAGTATGCATGCTCCCAAACATCCAATCCTAATATTGGAATGCCTTCGCAACCCATTCCATACATAAGAGGATTATTTTGATTTTCTGTAGAACAAATTGTTAATTTTTCTTCTTTCACGCACAACCAAATCCATCCAGAACCAAAATGATTGGCTGCAATTTTAGAAAAGTTTTCTTTAAAAGAATCAAAAGAATTAAAATTTTTTTTAATGATTTCATGAAATTCTCCGCTAGGATGAGTATATTTTGTATTAGGTGTTAATATTTCCCAGAAAAGATTATGATTATAAAAACCTCCGCTATTATTACGTATCATTGGAGATTCTGTATGTGCTATTTTTAATATCTCTTCAATGGATAAATTGATCAAATTTGTATTTGAAATTGCCTTATTTAGATTATTAGTGTAAGTAGCATGATGTTTGTTGTAATGAATATCCATAGTTTTTCTATCTATATAAGGCTCTAAATCTTTATATAAATAAGATAATTTTGGAAGTTTAAATGACATAAGTTATTTTTTTTATATTTTAGTTAGGTTAAGAAAACAAACAAATATAATTAAAAACCTTGGTATTTTATATTTATATTATTGCTTTTATTCCGGGTAGCATTTCACTTTTTAAACTATCTAACATTGCACCTCCTCCAGTAGATAAATAGCTGATTTTTTTATCACAGTTTTCTATTCTTAATGAAGCAATAGAATCCCCTCCACCTATTAAAGAAAACGCCCCTTTTTCAGTGATATTTGCAATAGTTTTTGCTATAGATCTAGTTCCTGAAGAAAAATTTTGAAATTCGAAAACACCCATTGGTCCATTCCATAAAATAGTTTTGGATTTTTCTATAATTGCGCAAAATTTTTTTATAGTACGAGGTCCAATATCTAACCCCATCCATCCATTTGGAATAGAATCAATAGGAAGAGTTTTAGTATGGGCTTCATTTTTGAATGAATCAGCTGCTATAACATCTATCGGAAGATGAATAATATCTATTTTATTTTGATATTTATGAAAAATTTTTTTTAATGTTTTTTCTGTTTTTTCATATTCTTCGATTAAAGAATTTCCTATTTTTCCTCCTTTTATTTTAATAAAAGGATAAGACATCCCCCCCCCTATTAGAATATAATCTGCAAAATTAATAAGGTTTTCAATGATATCTATTTTAGAAGAAATTTTTGATCCTCCTAATAAAATAGTTATAGGCCTCTTTCCTTTACCATATAAAAATTGATTTAAATATTGAATTTCTCTTTTCATAAGAAGACCAATGCATTTCTTTTTTCCAAAAAATTTCGGAAGTACAGTGATAGAAGTATGAAAACGATGTGCGACTGAAAAAGCATCATTAACATAAATATCCCCTAATTTTGACAATTCAAAAGCGAAATTATCATTTTCCTTTTCTTCTTCTTTATAAAAACGTAGATTTTCCAACAATAAAATTTCACCATTTTTTAATTTGTTAACTTTTTTAAGTGCAGTTTCTCCTATGCAATCTCCAAAAAAACTTACAGAAACTTTTAATTTTTGGGACAAATAATCAACTAAAAATTTTAAAGAATGAGTTTTTAAAGGAACCCCTTTTGGTCTACCAAAATGAGATATGATAACAATTTTTCCTTTTTCAGAAAGAATTTTCTGAATGGTGGGAATGCTATATTGAATACGTGTATCATCTGTTATTTTATAAGATTTATTTACAGGTACATTAAAATCAACTCTTATTAAAGCAGTTTGATTTTCAAAATTGAAATCATCAATAGTTTTTATATCCTTTGTCATCATTATAGTTTTTAAAACGAAACCCAAAAAAATTGAGGAACAAAATTACTAAATCTATAATTTTTAGCGTATATTCACTGTTCATTTTTTTTTGAACAACATAATGAATGCTAATAGCAATAGGGTCTGATCATACAGGAGTGTATCACAAATATATAATAACCAATTTTTTAATTAAAAAAGGTTATAAAATTAAAGATTTTGGATTTTCGGAATATGATGGAAAAGTTGATTATCCAGATTTTGTTCATCCAACAGCAGAATTTGTAAACAAAGGAAAAGCAGATTTTGGAATCATTATATGTGGTAGTGGAAATGGAGCTGCCATGACAGCTAATAAATATAAAAAAATACGTGCAGCTTTGGTATGGAAAAAAGAAATCGCTATTTTAGCAAGAAAACATAATAATGCTAATATAATTAGTTTGCCAGCGCGTTTTGTGGATAAAAATGATATTATAAGAATTGTAGAAATATTTCTCACAACAAATTTTGAGGGAGGCAGACACAAAACAAGAATAGAAAAAATACATAAAATCCTCAGTAGCTCAGTTGGTTAGAGCACCTGACTGTTAATCAGGGTGTCGCTGGTTCGAATCCAGCCTGAGGAGCTTTTATTTATCGGGGTGTAGCTCAGATTGGTTAGAGTACACGTCTGGGGGGCGTGTGGTCGCTGGTTCAAATCCAGTCACCCCGATTATTGTTTTTCATAAATAAAATTAGAAACTATTTGAATTGCTTTTTTTTTTGCTTGATACAAATCAATATTTAATAAAATAAAATCAAATAGTTTTGCGTAACGATTTTCTTCTTTAGCTTTATTTAAACGAATATTTATATCATTGTTATTCCCATTTTTATGATATCTTGTAATCAATCTTTTTCTTAAAATGTTTATAGAATCCACCATTATAAACATAGATAATGAATTATTAGGATATTGTTGTTTTAAATTTAAACCTCCTTTTACATCTATATCGAATAAAACATGTTGATTAGATTTCCAAATTTTGAATATTTCGTTTTTTAACGTTCCATAAAATAATTTAGGATAAACTTCTTCCCATTCTGCAAACTGATATTTTTTTATTTTAGAAATGAAAGAATTTGTAGATAAAAAATAATAATCTTTTCCATGTATTTCATTATTTCTAATTGATCGTGTTGTACATGAAACAGAAAATTTTAATTCCGGAAATTTTGAAAGTAAGCAATGCGAAATAGTAGTTTTACCAGATCCAGAAGGACCTGATAAAATAATCATTTTTCCTTTTTTCATTATTTTACCTAACTTTGTTTTGTTTTAATATCATGGAAAATTAAGTTTTTATAAAAATTTGTATGAAATGAAACTAGGAATAGTCGGCGCAACAGGTATGGTAGGTCGTGTAATGGTTGATCTTTTAGAAAAAAGGAATTTTCCATTGAAAGAGCTGTATATTTCTGCTTCCGAAAAATCTATCGGAAAGGAATTTTTTTTCAAAAAAAAAGCATATCGAATCATTAGTATACATGATTTATTTTTAAAAAAGCCTGATATTGTTTTATTTTCTGCTGGATCTGATATTTCAAAAAAATGGGCTGTAAAATTCTCAAATATAGGTTCTACAATTATTGATAATTCTTCTGCATGGAGAATGGATTTTGATAAAAAATTAATTGTCCCTGAAATTAATGCTTCTTGTCTGTCTAAACGAGATAAAATTATTGCAAATCCAAATTGTTCCACAATACAATTAGTAATGGTATTATTTCCATTACATATAGAGTATGAAATTAGTAGAATTGTGGTTTCTACTTATCAATCTGTGACAGGAACTGGAAAAAAAGCTTTAGATCAATTATATCAAGAAGAAACAAGAAATGAAGACATTTCTTCCAGAGTATATCCATATCCTATTTATCAAAATGTTTTGCCTCATTGTGATCAATTTACGGATAATGGATATACATTGGAAGAAATGAAATTAATAAATGAAACAAAAAAAATAATGAATGATAATAATATAGCAATAACAGCTACTGCTGTACGCGTTCCTGTCATAGGTGGTCATTCAGAAAATGTGAATATTACTTTTAAGAAAAAACCTAATATAAATCATATATATAAGATTCTATCAAAAACAAAAGGAATAATAGTTCAAGATAAACCAAAAGAAAATGTTTATCCAATGCCACTATATGCTCATGGAAAAGATGAAGTTTTTGTAGGTAGAATACGAAAAGATTTTTCGTTTCAAAATTCTATAAACATTTGGATAGTTGCAGATAATCTTCGTAAGGGGGCATCTACTAATGCTATTCAAATTGCTGAATATTTAATAAGAAAAAAATATGTTTAATTACTTTTCTAAATTTTTATCTATGATAATTGTGTATTCTCCTAATATTTTTTTTATGTTTTGATAATGTATGATTATTTTTTCTATATTTCCTCTTAATATATTTTGGAAATATTTGGATATTTCTTTGCATATAACAATATTTCTTTTTGACCCAAAAAAGCTTTTTATATCGTTTAATGTTTGTAATAGTCTATGAGGGGATTCATACAATATAATTGTTCTATTTTCTTTGGATAAATTTTCTAATTTCATTTTTCTTTTTCTTTTTGGTAAGAAACCTATAAAAATAAATTCATGAGTAGGGATCCCAGAACAAACTAATGCTGGAATAAAAGCAGTAGGTCCAGGCAAACATTCTATAGGAATACGGGCATTAATACAAGATTTAATAAGTAAAAAACCTGGATCAGATATACTTGGAGTACCTGCATTAGATATTAATGCTAATTTTTTCCCCTCTTTAATTTTTTTTATTATAGAAGGGATTATTTTATGTTCATTGTAAATATGATATTTATTTATATTATTTTTAATTTTATAGAAATCCAATAATTTTTTAGAAACCCTATAACTTTCTACTAAAATTAAATCTACTTCTTTTAATGTTCGTAAACTTCGGAAAGTAAAATCTTCTAAATTTCCTATAGGAGTAGGAACAATATATAACATACATATAATATAAATAAATGTTAAATGTTAAAATAAAAAAAGATATAATAAATCTATTATTTTAAAAATAAAAACATTTATCTTTTGCTTTTTGTTGTAGGGTTATATGAAAAATATTTTCAACAATTAAAAGTTTGATCGTAGTTTATAAAAATTCAGTTTAAAATAAATAAATAAATATAGATTATGTAAAATATTTTTTAAAGTTAAAAATTTCATCATAAAATAATATAATTATTTATAATTATAATTTAGTTAATGCATTAATCCATTAATTAGTCTTTATAAAATGCTGATGAAATCAATAATAATGAGAGGTAAACAATATATATTTAGAAGTCGTTTAGTATCTGGAGATATCATATTTAAATATGATTTAAATGGGTTTTTAAGAGAAATTATTTTTCCGGAAAGACTTTCTTTGTCACATTATGTCTGGATTGGTAAATATATCCCTTATAATGAATCTATTATAAACAAAATGAGAAATGCTAAAGCCGCTTTTTCAATAGAAGAAATTCCCACCGATTTATCTTTCAATCGTTTTTGGACTGATTATAGATATAAAGTTGGAAAAAAAAGAATGGCTGAAAATATATGGAATAGAATGTCTTTATCTGATAGAGTCAAAGCTTTATCTTATATTCCTAAATATTTAGATCATGTTAAACGAACAGGACATGATCAAGCTTATCCTACAACTTATTTGAATCAAAGATATTTTGATAGCTAGGATTTATATCTTTTATTTTGTTTTGATTTTCATTCTACTTTTAATTATGATATTAATAGCTTGTTCTAAATTTAATGAATTATTAAAAAATATTTTTTCGTCAATTGGAATTGATCTATTATCATATTTAATATAAATATTATACTTATTTATTTTTAATAAAACTTCTTTTTTTTCAAAAATCCCTAATGATTTAGGTAATTCAATAATTTTTAAAGCTTCTGTAAAAGAAACCCCCTCTATTTTTTGTTTATTTAATAAAGGAAAAAATTTTGGTTTCTCTTTATTATTAAATTCTCCCATTTGAATAACAGGACCGTATTTAGCTATTTTTGCAAAAATTTTTCTTTTAGATTTTGGATCTTTTCCAAGAAAACGTTCTTTATGAATTCTATCAACATTGTTTTTAACATGTTCCAATTTTTTATGAAATTCACTATAAAAATCTTCAAGAATCTTGATCCAAGATTTTTTTCCTTTAGCTATATTATCAAAATTTTTTTCTAAGTTTGCAGTGAAATTAAAATTTATTATTTCATAAAAATTTTTGACTAAAAAATCAGTAGTTAAAATCCCTATTTCTGTAGGATGGAATTTATTTTTTTCTATTTCAAAAACTTCCTCATTTTTTATAAAAATCGAATTTCCTTTTAAAAAAAGAGTTTCACGATTTTCTATTTTTTTTGATATTTTTTGTATATTAACATAATTTCTTTTTTTAATAGTGTATATTATAGGTGCATAAGTAGAAGGCCTTCCAATTCCTAATTGTTCTAGTTTTTTTACTAAACTTGCTTCAGTATATCTATACAAGTGATTCTGAATGATTTGTTTAGCTATAATTTCTTTTTTTTCTAAAAAAGCTCCCTCTTTTATTAAATTAAATTTTTCTTCTTTTTCTTTTTTTTTTGTATTTGATATTTTCATAAATCCATCAAATAAAATATTTTTATTTGTTGAAATAAAAAAACTTTTTAATCGAGAAGATTGAATATAAATATCTTTTTTTTCAAAAATTACGTCTGTCATTTGCCCTATAATTGTTCGTTCCCATATAAGTTTGTAAAGACGTTTTTCAAATATATTTAAGGAATTTAGATAATCTTCGTTGTGATTGATAATTGTAGGACGAATTGCTTCGTGGGCTTCTTGGGAAAATTCTTTTTTATTTTTATAAAATTTATTTATAGACAAATACTTTTTTCCGTATAGAGAAAGTATAAAATTTTTTATATCCAATAATATACTATTTGATAAATTTGTGCTATCTGTTCGAAGATATGTAATAAATCCTCTTTCATATAATTTTTGAGCTAATAACATTGTTCTAGATATAGAATAATTTAATTTATTATAGGCTTCTTGTTGCAAAGATGAAGTAGTAAATGGAGGAGGCGGACTTTTTTTTTCTTTTTTTGTGGTGATTTTTTTAATTGTAAAAATGCTATTCATACATAATGTGAAAATATCTTTCACTATTTTTTTATCTTCTATCTTTTTTTCTAACTTGGCATCAAAAGTTATTTTTTTTTCAGAATTTGTGAACACCCCATAGAGTTGATAAACTCTATGGGGTGTAAAATTTTGTATTTTTTTTTCCTGTTCTACTATCAGTCTTACAGCTACTGATTGAACTCTCCCTGCAGAAAGTCCTCTATTAATTTTTTTCCATAAAATAGGAGATAATTGAAATCCTACTAATCGATCTATAATTCGTCTAGTTTGTTGTGCATAAACTAAATTGTAGTCAATTGGTCTTGGGTTTTTTATAGCATCAAGAATCGCCTTTTTTGTGATTTCATGAAAAACAATTCTTCTATATTTTTTTTCAGAAATATTAAATATTTTACAAATTTGATAAGCTATAGCTTCTCCTTCTCGATCTTCATCAGAAGCTAACCAAATTATTTCATGGTCTTTTATTAATTTTTTTAAATTCTGAACGATTTTTTTTTTTTAGATAATATGACATAACTAGGTTTAAAATTTTCTTGAATTTGAATTCCTATTTTTTTTTCTGGTAGGTCAACAATATGCCCATAACTAGATACTACACAGTAATTCTTTCCAAGAAATGTTTGTATTGTATGAGCTTTAGTGGGTGATTCTACAATTACTAAATTTTTCGTCATATATTTATTGATTTCTTTCTATAATAAAATTTACCATTATTTTTAATGTTTCTTTAATTCCTCCTTCTGGATAAAGTTCTAAAATTTTTAATGCATTGTTACGAAACTTAATCATTTTTTCAGTAGCATATTCTAACCCTCCATATTTTTTTACATAATCAATAATTTGATATCTTTTTTTTTCGTCATAATTTTTTATGTAGTTCAAAATACGTTTCTGATCTTTTTTAGAGGCTTTTTGGATGGCATGAATAAGTGGAAGTGTTATTTTTTTTTCTCTCAAATCTATTCCTACAGGTTTTCCCGTTAAATTTCTATTTTTTTCTTCATAATCAAATAAATCATCTTTGATTTGGAAGGCTATACCTGCAAAAATTCCAAATTTCCTCATTTTTAAAGCTGTTTTTTCATCAGTGTTGACTGAGCGAGCTCCTGCTTCACAAGAAGCAGCGATTAGACTTGCCGTTTTATGATAAATAATTTGATTATAAATTTTTTCTGTAATATTTAATTTTTTAGATTTTTCCATTTGGAGCAATTCTCCTTCACTCATATCTTTTATTGTTTTGCATACAATTTTAAGCAAATCATAATAATTGTTATTTGTTGCAATTAAAAGACTTTTGGAAAGTAAATAATCGCCAATTAAAACAGCAATTTTATTTTTCCATATAGCATTAATAGAAAAAGAACCACGACGAATAGAACTGTTATCAATAACATCATCATGTATAAGTGTAGCAGTGTGTATTAGCTCAATTAAACAAGCGGTATGATATGTTTTTTTTTGTATAGTTCCTAACATTTTAGCTATTAAAAAAACGAATATAGGACGAATTAATTTTCCTTTTTTATCAATGATATAATGAGTGATTTGATCTATAAGAGGGGTGTTGCTTTTAATTACAGTTGCAAATTGTTTCTCGAATTCTTTTATTTCTTCTTTTATGGTGTTTTTTATTTTTTCTAAAATAATTTTCATAATATCATAATCATAATAATATCTTATGATTTTTTTATAATATTAACATTGCGTCTCCATAAGAATAAAATCTGTATTTTTCTTTTATTGCTATTTTATACGCTTTCATTATTAAATCAAAACCTGCAAAAGCTACTGTCATCATAAGTAATGTAGATTTTGGCATATGAAAATTTGATATCATGGCATTAGCTATGCTAAAATTATAAGGCGGATAAATAAATTTATTTGTCCATCCATAAAAGGGGTTTAGATTTTTATTTGAAGAAACAGAACTTTCAATTGCTCTCATAGAAGAGGTTCCAACTGCACAAATTCTTTTTTTTTTTTGTATAGTATCATTTACTATTTTACATGTACTTTCATTTATATAACATTTTTCTGAATCCATTTTATGTTTTGATATATCTTCTACTTCTACTGGTAAAAAGCTTCCTAATCCTAAATGTAATGTAATTTCTACTAAATTCACACCTTTTATTTCTAGTTTTTTTAACAAATGTTTTGAAAAATGTAATCCTGCTGTAGGTGCAGCTACAGACCCTTCTTTTTTTGCATATATGGTTTGATAGCGTTCTTTGTCATCTTTTTCGGGTTGTCTATTCATATATTTAGGTAAAGGAGTTTTTCCTAATTCTTTTATTTTTTTTATAAGTCTTTCATGATCTCCATCAAAATTGAGTTGTAAAATTCTCCCTCTGGATGTTGTATTATCTATAACTTCTCCTGTTAATCCCGATCCAAAATTCAATTTATTTCCTACTCGTACTTTTCTTGCTGGATCAACTAGAACATCCCATGTTCTATCTTTTGAATCTAACTCTCTAAGTAAAAAAACTTCTATTTTCGCATCTGTTTTTTCTTTATTTCCAAATAGTCTTGCAGGAAAAACTTTCGTATTATTGAGAATCAGTGTGTCTCCTTCTTCAAAATATTTATATAAATCTTTAAACAATTTATGTTCTATTCTTTGGTTTTTTCTATGAATGATCATTAACTTGGATTCATCTCTTTCCTGTGTAGGAAATTTAGCAAGAAGATTTGAAGGAAATGTAAAATCAAAATCTGAAGTTCTCATATTCATGAATTAGGAAATTTATATTTTTGTTGCTTTTTTATATAAAATTATATTATTTTTTTTCTAACGTAAAAAATATATATATATTTATTCTCATATTAGAGAATTTTTTTCAAAAAAAAACGTATACTTGTATTTCCGAATATCCGAGTATATTTATTGTTCTTTGCATAATAAAAAAGCTTCTAGGCCTGATACTTAGAATTTTTTGATAAGGAAGATTTATCGTATTTAATTTTTTTTACAACGGAGAGTTTGATCCTGGCTCAGGATGAACGCTAGCGGCGGGCTTAACACATGCAAGTCGAGGGGCAGCATGATATCTATATTATGTAGATTTTGATGGCGACCGGCGTACGGGTGCGTAACACGTACGTAACCTACCTTTTGCTAGAAAATAGCCTGAGGAAACTTGGATTAATGTTCTATAGTATAATAAAATCGCATGATTTTATTATTAAAGTAGAAATACGGCAAAAGATGGGCGTGCGTCCGATTAGTTAGTTGGTAAGGTAAAGGCTTACCAAGACAATGATCGGTAGGGGGCCTGAGAGGGCGATCCCCCACACTGGTACTGAGACACGGACCAGACTCCTACGGGAGGCAGCAGTGAGGAATATTGGTCAATGGAGGAAACTCTGAACCAGCCACGCCGCGTGCAGGAAGAATGCCTTATGGGTTGTAAACTGCTTTTGTTTAGGAATAAAAATTCTTACGTGATAAGAATTGTGAATGTACTATACGAATAAGTGTCGGCAAACTCCGTGCCAGCAGCCGCGGTAATACGGAGGACACAAGCGTTATCCGGATTTATTGGGTTTAAAGGGTGCGTAGGCGGTTTGTTAAGTCAGTAGTGAAATATTGCAGCTTAACTGTTAAAATGGCTATTGATACTGATAGACTTGAGTGAGATTGGAGTAGCTGGAATGTGTGGTGTAGCGGTGAAATGCATAGATATCACACAGAACACCGATCGCGAAAGCAGGTTACTAAATCTATACTGACGCTGAGGCACGAAAGCGTGGGGAGCAAACAGGATTAGATACCCTGGTAGTCCACGCCGTAAACGATGATCACTAGTTGTTGGATTTATTTCAGTGACTAAGCGAAAGTGATAAGTGATCCACCTGGGGAGTACGGTCGCAAGGCTGAAACTCAAAGGAATTGACGGGGGCCCGCACAAGCGGTGGAGCATGTGGTTTAATTCGATGATACGCGAGGAACCTTACCAAGGTTTAAATGTACTACGAATAAGCTAGAAATAGTTTAGTCTTCGGACGGAGTACAAGATGCTGCATGGTTGTCGTCAGCTCGTGCCGTGAGGTGTTGGGTTAAGTCCCTTAACGAGCGCAACCCTTATTGTTAGTTGCCAGCGAGTAATGTCGGGGACTCTAACAAGACTGCCGACGTAAGTCGAGAGGAAGGTGGGGATGACGTCAAATCATCACGGCTCTTATACCTTGGGCCACACACGTGCTACAATGGTCGGTACAAAGGGTTGCTACTGAGTAATCAGAAGCTAATCTCTAAAAGCCGATCCCAGTTCGGATTGGAGTCTGCAACTCGACTCTATGAAGTTGGAATCGCTAGTAATCGCATATCAGCCATGATGCGGTGAATACGTTCCCGGGCCTTGTACACACCGCCCGTCAAGCCATGGAAGTCGGGGGGACCTAAAATCGGTGACCGTAAAAGGAGCTGCTTAGGGTAAAATCGATAACTGGGGCTAAGTCGTAACAAGGTAGCCGTACCGGAAGGTGCGGCTGGAACATCTCTTTTTTTAGAGTTTTTTCCTTATTAAAAATAAATAAGATTAGGCTAGAAGCTTTTTCTTTTAAAATAAAGAGAAAGAGATTTGAGAGATTGATTCTTCATGTAATCAGTCTCGTAGCTCAGATGGTTAGAGCGCTACACTGATAATGTAGAGGTCCGCGGTTCAATTCCGCGCGAGACTATTTTTGGGGGGAATTAGCTCAGATGGCTAGAGCGCCTGCTTTGCACGCAGGAGGTCATCGGTTCGACTCCGATATTCTCCACTTATTTATAAAGTTCTTTGACATACATAATATACAATGATGAAAAGATAAAAAGTTATTAAAGGGCGTATGGTGGATGCCTTGGCTCTGAGAGGCGAAGAAGGACGTGATAAGCTGCGATAAGCTGCGGGGATTGGCACATACAAGTTGATCCGCAGATTTCCGAATGGGGAAACCTATCATATTCATATGATATTACTTTATATAGTAAAGCAAACCTAGAGAACTGAAACATCTAAGTATCTAGAGGAAAAGAAAACAATAGTGATTCCGTTAGTAGTGGCGAGCGAAAGCGGAACAGCCCAAACCATTATGGTCTAGGCCATAGTGGGGTTATAGGTCTACAAATAAATGACTGTTTTTCTATAGCAGAATGATTTGGAAAGATCAATCATAGAAGGTGATAATCCTGTATGCGAAATGGAAAAATAGCATAAGTAGTAACCTGATTAGGACGGGACACGGGAAATCTTGTCTGAATTTGCCGGGACCATCCGGTAAGGCTAAATACTACTCAGAGACCGATAGTGAACTAGTACCGTGAGGGAAAGGTGAAAAGTACTTCGAATAGAAGGGTGAAATAGATCCTGAAACCATACGCTTACAAACTGTCGGAGCTTCTTCATGAAGTGACGACGTGCCTTTTGCATAATGAACCTACGAGTTAATTTTTCCGGCAAGGTTAAATAGTTCAGCTATGGAGCCGTAGCGAAAGCAAGTCTGAATAGGGCGCATATAGTCGGAGGAATTAGACGCGAAACCGAGTGATCTATCCATGAGCAGGTTGAAGCTGTGGTAACACACAGTGGAGGACCGAACCGGTTGACGTTGAAAAGTCTTCGGATGACTTGTGGATAGGGGTGAAAGGCCAATCAAACTCGGAGATAGCTCGTACTCCCCGAAATGCATTTAGGTGCAGCATCGTGTTAAATAATACAGAGGTAGAGCTACTGATTGGATGAAGGGGTTTCATCACCTACTAATTCCTGACAAACTCCGAATGCTGTTATTATGTTTCACGGTAGTGAGGGCATGGGTGCTAAGGTCCATGTCCGAGAGGGAAACAACCCAGACCATCAGTTAAGGTCCCTAAGTATATATTAAGTTGAGTTAACGAGGTTTAGTTACTAAGACAGCTAGGATGTTAGCTTGGAAGCAGCTATTCATTTAAAGAGTGCGTAACAGCTCACTAGTCAAGTGGCTAAGCATGGATAATAAACGGGCATAAATATATCGCCGAAACTATGGGATTGATTAATTGTCAATCGGTAGGGGAGCATTGTAATAGCGTAGAAGCTATATCGTGAGATATGGTGGAGCTATTACAAAAGAAAATGTAGGTATAAGTAACGATAATGCGGGTGAGAAACCCGCACACCGAAAAACTAAGGGTTCCTCAGCTATGTTAATCAGCTGAGGGTTAGTCGGTCCCTAAGATGAAACCGAAAGGTGTAGTCGATGGAAAACCGGTCAATATTCCGGTACTTGTTTTTATTGCGATAGGGGGGACGGAGCAATGAAACTGTCGCGTACGGACGGATGTGTACGTTAAAGTAGTTAGGTATAAAATATATTGGAAAATCCGTATGTTTTGCTGATCTACGATAGTACCGCAAGCCTTCGGGTAAGTGGATAGTGCAGGTAAGAGCTTCCAAGAAAAGCCTCTAAGCTTCAGATAAAAATAAACCGTACCAAAACCGACACAGGTAGTTGAGGAGAGAATCCTAAGGTGCTCGAGAGATTCACGGCTAAGGAACTAGGCAAAATGAACCTGTAACTTCGGGAGAAAGGTTGCCTTCTTTCAAAGAAGGCCGCAGAGAAGAGATCCAGGCGACTGTTTATCAAAAACATAGGACTCTGCTAAATTGAAAAATGAAGTATAGGGTCTGACACCTGCCCAGTACTGGAAGGTTAAAGAAAAAGGTTAGTTTCGACAAAGCTTTTGACTGAAGCCCCAGTAAACGGCGGCCGTAACTATAACGGTCCTAAGGTAGCGAAATTCCTTGTCGGGTAAGTTCCGACCTGCACGAATGGTGTAACGATCTGGAAACTGTCTCAGCCGTGAGCTCGGTGAAATTGTAATATCGGTGAAGATGCCGATTACTCGCAATGGGACGAAAAGACCCTGTGAACCTTTACTATAGCTTCGTATTGGTTTCGATTAAAAAATGTGTAGGATAGGTGGGAAACTTTGAAGCATTGTCGCTAGGTAATGTGGAGTTGACCTTGAAATACCACCCTTTTTTTAGTTGAAATCTAACTTAATTAAAAAAATTGAGGACATTGCGTGGTGGGTAGTTTGACTGGGGTGGTCGCCTCCAAAAAAGTAACGGAGGCTCCCAAAGGTACCCTCAACACGTTTGGTAATCGTGTGTAGAGTGTAATGGCATAAGGGTGCTTGACTGTGAGACTGACAAGTCGATCAGGTACGAAAGTAGGGCATAGTGATCCGGTGGTTCCGCATGGAAGGGCCATCGCTCAAAGGATAAAAGGTACTCCGGGGATAACAGGCTAGTCTCCCCCAAGAGCTCACATCGACGGGGAGGTTCGGCACCTCGATGTCGGCTCGTCACATCCTGGGGCTGAAGAAGGTCCCAAGGGTTGGGCTGTTCGCCCATTAAAGTGGCACGCGAGCTGGGTTCAGAACGTCGTGAGACAGTTCGGTCTCTATCTATTGCGAGCGTTAGAAGCTTGAGTGGACCTGATTCTAGTACGAGAGGACCGAATTGGACGAACCTCTGGTGTATCAGTTGTATCGCCAGGTGCATCGCTGAGTAGCTATGTTCGGAAGAGATAAGCACTGAAAGCATATAAGTGCGAAACTCTCCACAAGATTAGGCTTCTTTTAAGGGTCGTTGAAGATGACAACGTTGATAGGCTATAAGTGTAAAGACAGTAATGTCATAGCTGAGTAGTACTAATTACCCGTAAACTTTTGATCTTTCATCATGTATATTATGTTTTTGTTTTTTAGCATTTTTTTAGGGTGGTTATAGCAATGTGGGCCCACCTCTTCCCATCCCGAACAGAGAAGTGAAACACATTAGCGCTGATGGTACTGGTTGATTCTGGGAGAGTAAGTCGCTGCCCTATTTTTTATAATAAACTTTCTAAATATAAATCTCTGTTTTTCGTATCTGCACGAAGGATACTTTCACTTCTATAATAATAAAGACTTTTTAGTCCTATTTTCCACGCCTCAATATGTACTTTGTTTATATATTTTGCTGGAGCATCTTGATGAAAAGAAAGATTTATGCTTTGTCCTTGATCAATATATCTTTGTCGTACACTAGCTTGTTTAATTAATTCTAGTTGATTAATCTCTTTGAAACATCTAAAAATATTTTTTTGTTTTTCATTAAGAACAGTTAATCCAAGGCAAGACCCTTTTTCATTCGCTATTTGTTCCCAAACTTCTGGAACATTATATCCATTTTTCATAAGTATTTTTTCCAAATAAGGATTCTTACGAATATGCATTCCTTTTGAATCATCGTCTACATATATATTTGCAGCTAAAGGTTCCACTCCTTGAGAGAGACCACCAGCTAATTTAGCCGAACTCCTATTAGGAGCCATTGCCATTAAAGTCAAATTTCTTCTTCCTGTTCCTATATTCCATTCAGATTCTCCATATTCTTTGGCTAAATACTTAGTAGCTTTTTGAGATTCCAATTGGATATACCTAAATATATTATGTGTTAACACTTCAGATTTTATGGATATAAAAGGAATCATATTAGATTGTAAATATGAATGCCAACCTAAAGCTCCTAAACCTAAAGCTCTACTTTTTTCTGCGAAACGAACAGCGTCTTCTATTCCCCGTATATGTTTTCCTTTATCAATAAATTCTTGCATAACTGCATCAAGGAATAAAATAGAATAAAAAACAGTGTTTGTATTTTTCCATTCTACATATTTGTATAAATTCAAAGAAGAAAGACAACATACAAGAGTATGACTTTCATCTGTAGGTAACATAATTTCTGAACAAAGATTACTATGATGTATTTTTAATCCATGTTTTTTCCAATTTTCTGGAAGATTCCTATTAGCATTTTCCTGAAAAAATAGATATGGTTCACCAGTTTTAACACGTTCTTTAAGAGTATCAATCCATAAAGCTCGTTCTTTTCCATTTTTTTTTAATACTTTCTCCATAAAAGAATTGGAAATTCTTACTCCTTGATGAACATTATGACATTGACGATTAATATCCCCCTTAGGTTCCCTGATCTTTAAAAATTCTGGATATTCTTTATGTTCTATGTTTAAATAAATCGCGACTGCACCTCTACGTGTTCTTCCCTGTTTACTAGCTATTATGGCACTATCATATGATTTAATAAAAGGAATAATTCCGTCAGATGTCCCCAATGTTCCATTTTTTATGAAACTACCTACAGGTCTAACCAAACTAAAATCATAAGATGTACCTCCGCCATGTTTACTAAGTATGGCCATCTCCAAATTTTTCCTATATATTTCATACATACTATCCCCAACTCTTCCAGAAAAACAACTGATAGGTAAACCTTTTTCTGTTCCAAGATTTACCATAACTGGAGTAGAAGGAATCAGCCATCCCCTCCAAAAAATTTTAAAAAATTCTTTTTCTATTTTCGGTTTTTTTAAAATTTTTGACGCATTTATTGCCAATCTTTTATATGCCTCAAAAGGGGTTTCTCCGTCTAATAAATATCCACCTTTAATTGTAGTTAAATATAATTCATTATTAGCCCAAGCGGGAAAATCTTTTTCTACTTTCCATCCTTCTTTTTCTGCAATAGGGTGTGTTTTCATTATTTTGGAACTATTTATTTTTTTCTCTTTCTATTTGTTCTTTTAGTTTAGCTAATCCTTCTATATCACCAAGAGTTGATATCTCAAATTTTCTATTTCTTGCACGTGGTTCTTTTTTTTGTTTATGATCTTTATCACGAAATACAGACGTATGAGAGGCTACAATTTTTTTGGTTTCTTTATTAAACTCAATTATTTTAAAATTATTTTTTTCCCCTTTTTTTAGAAAGGTTCCATCTTTTTTTTCTAAAAAACGTAATGGAGAAAAAGCTTCTATTTTTTGATCTTCTGTAAATTTTATAGAAGCACCCTTATCAAATAAATTTGATATTATACCATTGTGAATGCTTCCTACATAATAAATTTTTTCATATTTTTCCCAGGGATTTTCCGTTAATTGCTTATGTCCTAAATTTAATCTTCTTGCTTGAGTATCCAGAGCAAGTACCACAACCTCTAATTTATCATTTATATTGCAAAATTCGGAAGGATGTTTTATTTTTTTAACCCATGAAAGATCATTAGTATAAATAATTCCAGAAATTCCTTTTTCTAATTCTAGAAAAACTCCAAAATTTGTAAATTTTTTTACAATTCCAGTATGTTGTGATCCTATAGTATATTTTTCCTGTATATTAATCCAAGGATCTGAAGTTAATTGTTTTACGCTTAAAGACATTTTTCTTTCCTGACGATCTATGGTTAATATAACAGCTTCTAATTCATCTCCTATTTGCACAAAATCTTGAGGAGAAGATAAATCTGTAGACCAAGACATCTCACTAATATGCAATAAAGCTTCCACTCCTGGAATAATTTCAACAAATGCCCCATAATCAGCTAAAACACTTACTTTTCCTTTTACTTTACTTCCTATTTTTAAGTTTTTATCCAAAGAATTCCAAGGATGAGGTTGTAATTGTTTCAATCCTAATTGAACACGATTTTTTTCTTTATCTACACCTAATACAACAAATTTTAATTCCTGTTCCAATTGTACTACTTCTGTAGGATGATTAATATGTGGCCAACTCATATCAGTAATATGAAGTAAGGCATCTACACCTCCTAAATCTACAAATGCTCCATAAGGAAGAATATTTTTTATTTTTCCTTCTAATACCTGACCTTTATCTAATTTCGATATCATTTCTTTTCTTTGTTCTTCAATATCTCTTTCTATCAATACTTTATGAGAAACAACAACATTTTTTGTTTTTTGATTGATTTTAACAACTTTTACCTCCATAGTTTTCCCAACATAAGTATCATAATCTCGAACGGGTTTCACATTGATATGGGATCCAGGCAAAAAACATTCTATGTCAAATATTTCAACGATTAATCCGCCTTTTGTTCTGGCTGCAACATAACCTAATATTACCTCTGATTTTTCATATGCTTCATTAATCCGCTGCCAGTTTCTTAACATTTTTGCTTTTTGATACGAAAGTATACATTGTCCTTTATAATCTATTTTTACAACCATCACTTCTATCTTTCTTCCGATTTGAATATTAAAATTCTCTCTAAATTCACTTATAGGGATAGCTCCTTCCGCTTTAAATCCAATATCGACAATAACAGTTTTATCCGAAACATATGTTACAATTCCTTGATATATTTCTAATTCTTGAACATCTGGTAAAGTTTTTGTGTATATTTCTTCAAATTTTTTTCTTTCTTTTTGTATATCATTATTTAAATGAGCCTCATATTTCGTCCAATCGAAACTTGTTTTAATGTTTCCCTGATCGTTCAATTTTTCATTTTTAATTTCACATGAAAGAGGTAATTTTTTTTTTATTTCTTCGGTTTGATTAGACATAATTTTTATTATTTTTTCGATATAATGATAATGGACAGAGAAACTGGAATATAACAGTTTTTGGCGTTCTTAATTTATTTATTTTAAAAAAAACAGGTAATACAAAACTAATAATTTTTCAGTAACTTTTTCTACTAATTGAAATAAAATGTACCTCATTGTTGATACCGAAACAACAGGATTGCCTGTGTCTTATAATTTTCCAATTACTCATATAGATAATTGGCCAAGAATAGTGCAAATTTCATGGCAAAGTCATGATGTTATAGGCAATTTAACAGAATTCAAGAGTTTTATTATTAAGCCAGATCATTATGATATTCCTTTTAATGCTTTTAAAATTCATGGAATTACTAATGAAAAAGCAGAAAAAGAAGGATTTGACTTAAATTTTGTATTACATGAATTTCAAAAATCTTTTGATAAATCTCAATGTTTGGTGGGACATAATTTAAAATTCGATATAAAAGTTATTGAATGTGAATTTTTTAGAAAAAAAATAGAGATTTCTTTGAATAAAAAGAAAACGTTAGACACTAAAGAAATTTCTACTTCTTATTGTAAATTACAAGGAATTGGAAAAAGATTCAAATGGCCTACATTATCTGAATTATATCAAAAACTTTTTGGAGAAAAAGCACCCAATTTACATAATGCAGCCAATGATGTAAAAGCGACAGCTCGTTCTTTTTTGGAATTATTACGTATCGGAATAATATCACATCAAGACATAGGTCTAAAAGAAGACGCCATATTGAAATTTAGAAAAAAATATTCAAAAAAAATTCCCTCTTATATAGTTTCCTTTAACGAAAAGGACCGTCTTTTTGTAGAAGAAAAAAAAGAAAAATTTTTTTTCAAAAATTTAAATTTCGATAAGGAAAAATTAAAAAAAAAAAAATATTCTCATATTCATAATCATACCTATTTTTCTATTCTTTATTCAACTATAGACATTCAATCTCTAGTGGAAAGAGCTATATATTTGAAT
This sequence comes from Blattabacterium cuenoti, assembly GCF_014251815.1. Taxonomy (GTDB): domain Bacteria; phylum Bacteroidota; class Bacteroidia; order Flavobacteriales; family Blattabacteriaceae; genus Blattabacterium; species Blattabacterium cuenoti_E. Next base: position 343,570 of record NZ_CP059202.1, on the reverse strand, counting down.
ATGCCAGCTGTAGGAATAACAGATTATGGAAATATGATGGGATCTTTTCATTTTTTAAATGCTGTTCATTCTATGAATAAAAAATATTTTCCTAAAAAGTCAATCAAAGGAATCGTAGGTTGTGAAGTATTTATTTCAGATAATTATTTACAAAATAAATTTACTAAAGAAGAACCAGACCGACGATATCAGCAAGTTTTTTTATCTAAAAATAAAAAAGGTTATCATAATTTAGCTAAACTTTGTTCATTAGGTCATACGGAAGGTTTTTACGCTGGCATTCCTAGAGTAGGAAGAAATTTGATAGAAAAGTATAAAGAAAATTTAATTGCTCTTACTGGAGATTTGAATGCAGAAATTCCATACACTATACTAAATCATGGGGAAAGAAAAGCGGAAAATATTTTTTTATGGTGGAGAGATCTTTTTGGAGATGATTTTTACGTAGAATTATTACGTCATGGTTTGGAGGAAGAAGATTATGTAAATAATATATTACTAAAATTTTCAAATAAACATCGCGTAAAATATATTATACAAAATAATACTTTCTATTTAGATAAAAAAGAAGCAAATGCTCATGACATTTTACTTTGTGTAAAAAATGGAGAAAAACAATCGACTCCTATAGGAAAAGGAAGGGGCTATAGATTTGGTTTTCCAAATCCAGAATTTTATTTCAAGAGTACAGAGGAAATGAAGAAAATATTTTTTGATCTTCCGGAATCTTTTGATTTTTTGGAAGAATTAGTCAATAAAATTGAATCTTATCATCTTTCACACAAAATATTACTTCCAAAATTTAAAATTCCGAAATCTTTTGAAGATCCTATAGATAAAATAGATGGAGGGAATAGAGGAGAGAATCGTTTTTTAAAAAAAATAACTTTTGATGGAGCTAAAAAACGTTATAAAAATATTACTCAAAAAATTGAGGAAAGAATTTTTTTTGAATTAAAAACAATAGAAAAAATCGGATATCCTGGATATTTTCTCATTGTTCACAATTTTATTTCTCAAGCTAGAAAAATGAATATTTCAGTAGGACCTGGAAGAGGATCAGTAGCCGGGTCTATTGTTGCTTATTGTATAGAAATAACTAATATAGATCCAATAAAATATAGTCTTCTTTTCGAACGATTTCTAAATCCGGATAGAATTTCTTTGCCAGATATTGATATTGATTTTGATGATAGAGGACGTGAAAAAATTATTGAATGGGTTGTAAAAAAATACGGAAAACATCAAGTGGCACAAATTATAACATATGCGACCATGGGTGCTAAATCGTCCATAAGAGATACTGGTCGCGTATTAGATTTACCTTTAAAAGAAGCAGATAGAATAGCAAAAATGGTTCCCAATATGTTTTCGTTAAAAAAAATTTTGTCAGAAAAAAATATAAATGTATCAGAAAAAATAGCAAGCAAAGAAGAAATGAATAATATACGAAAACTGAGAGATATTGCTAAAAATAAAGACACATTAGAAGGAAAAGTTTTACAACAAGCAGAAATTTTAGAAGGGACTATAAGAAGTACAGGAGTCCACGCTTGTGGGATTATAATCAGCCCAAATGATATTCAAGAATATGTTCCAGTATCTATATCAAAGGAATCAAATTTGTTGCTTACACAATTTGATAATCATGTAGTGGAACATGCTGGACTATTGAAAATGGATTTTTTGGGATTGAAAACTCTTACTATTATTAAAGACACTATAAATATTATCAAAAAAAAATGTATAGATATTATAAATGTAAATATTTTGACAGATAATTTTTCTTTTTTGAAGGATGAGAAAACATATCATCTTTTTCAAAAAGGAGAAACTGTTGCAGTTTTTCAATATGAATCTCCAGGTATGCAAAAATATTTACGTCAATTAAAACCTGATAAATTCGATGACTTAATTGCAATGACAGCATTGTACAGGCCAGGTCCTTTACAATATATTCCTAATTTTATTTCCAGAAAACATGGGAAAGAAGCGATAACGTATGATTTACCAGAAATGGAGGAATTTTTAAAAGAAACTTATGGAATAACAATATATCAAGAACAAGTCATGTTAATAGCTCAAAAGATAGCTGATTTTAGCAAAGGAGAAGCAGACATTTTGAGAATCTCTATGGGGAAAAAGAAAAAAGAAAAACTCAATAGGATGAAAAATTTATTTCTCAATCAAGCTATAAAAAAAGGTTATCCTAAAAATATTTTAGAAAAAATATGGAAAGATTGGGAATATTTTTCTTGTTATGCTTTTAATAAATCTCATGCTACATGTTATGCTTATATAGCTTTTCAAACTGCTTACTTAAAAGCACATTTTCCATGTGAATATATGGCTTCTGTATTGAGTAATAATATGCATAATATCAAGCAACTTACTTTTTTCATAGAAGAATGTAAAAAAATGAATATATCTGTAATCAGTCCGGATATAAATGAAAGTGATTCTTTTTTTAAAGTAACTGATTCTAATTGTATTAGATTTGGTCTTGCTGGAATAAAAGGAGTTGGAAAAAATGCTGTAAAAATTATTCTTCAAGAAAGAAAAGAAAACGGCCCTTATACTTCTATTTTTAATTTGGTTAAAAGAGTAGATTTACGTGTAGTGAATAAAAAAACTTTAGAAAATTTAATTTTATCCGGATCTTTAGATAGTTTTCATATTAATAGAGAGCAATATTTTCATATTGAATTTGATGATAAACTAAATACTTTAGAGAAAATTGTTAGATTTGGATCAAAATTACAAAAAAAGAAAAATGAGGAACATAATAAGCCTATCATTAGGAAATGTAATTTATGGAGCAATATATATAAATTATCCAAAGAAAAAGAAGTATTGGGTGTTTATACTTCTGCACATCCTTTAGATGATTTTTATTATGAAATGAAATATTTTACAAATATTTCATTAGAAGAATTAAATAAAAAAGAATCCCTCCTTGTAGGAAAAAGAATGTATGTCTGTGGTATTTTATCAAAAATAGAAAAAAAAACATATATAAAAAATGGAATAAAATATGGTATTTTTTTATTAGAAGATTATAATTCTTCTAAAGAATTTAGAATTTACGGACAACAATATTTGAAATATGAACCTATTCTCATTCAGAATAATCCGATACATATATGTCTTTCTATTGAAAAATCAAAACACCAAAAAAAATATAAAATACTACATATAGAAAATACACAAAATGTTTTAAAAAAATTAGTGCATAAACTGATAATAAAAATCAATGTAAACAATTTAAATAATGTGTTTATTAATAATATAGAAAAACTTTTTTCTCAACAAGTAGGAAACAAAAAATTAAATATCATTCTTTATGATGAAGTAGATAAAGTTTTTTTAAGTTTTGAATCTGTCAAATATGAAATCAATATTAATTCAATTTTTTTAAAAAAATTAGAGGAACTAAAAGGATTTAATTTTTGTTTAAATTAAAATTTATCAATACAAGACAAGATCAATACTGATCTTAATTAAAAAGACTTTATTAAATTTGTATTTGGGCATAGATAGAAAAGTAAAATAAATATATGAAGCATTATTCATACTACTACTACCAATCGGTACAACGCATTTATTTTTTTTCTTCTTAGTAGGTTCTTACAAAGAAAAATGAAGATAAAAGTCAGAGTATCTCATGAAGAGGATACGAAATATGCTTTCTTAATTTGCAAAGAAATTAAGGAATCAGCAGAAGTTAGAGGAACTGGAATCGCAAAAAGAGATCCAGAATATATTAAATCAAAAATTATTCATGGAAATGCGGTAATTGCTTTTTTTGATGATAAATTAGCTGGGTTTAGTTATCTTGAAACTTTTCAGAATGAAGAATTTGTTGTTAATTCCGGTTTAATTGTTTTTCCTAAATTTAGAAAACAAGGATTGGCAAAAATTATTAAAACTGAAATTTTTAAACTTTCCAGAAAAAAATTTCCCAATTCTAAAATTTGTAGTATTACAACAAGTAATCCAGTTATTAGAATCAATACAGAATTGGGTTTTAAACCTGTATCTTTTAGTGAATTGACTCATTCAGAAGAATTCTGGAAAGGATGTCAAAGTTGTGCAAATTTTGATATTTTAACCAGAAACAAAAGAAAAATGTGTTTATGCACAGGGCTTTTATACAATCCAAATACAGATAAAACGGATAAAAATAAAAGACATAAATATAAAAGAAATTATTTATCCACTGGAGATAAAATTGTTTTAGCTTATAGTGGTGGTTTAGATACCTCTTATTGTTTAAAATATTTAGTACAGGAAGAAAAATATGAAGTTCATACAGTTATTATTAATACAGGGGGTTTTAATAAGGATGAATTATATCAAATTGAAAAAAGAGCTTTAAGCATTGGATCTAAGTCTCATAAAACTATTGACGCTATAGAAGAATACTATCAAAATTGTATAAAATATCTTATATTCGGAAACGTTCTTAAGAATAATACTTATCCACTTTCAGTCAGTTCAGAAAGAATTTTTCAGGCTATTAAAATAGCGCAATACGCTACTTATATTCAAGCAAAAGCTATTGCTCATGGAAGTACAGGAGCTGGGAATGATCAAGTTAGATTTGATATAGCTTTTCAAATTATTTGTCCGGATACAATAACTTTATCTCCTGTAAGAGATATGAAAGTATCTAGAAAAGAAGAAATTGAATATTTGAAAAATAAAGGAGTTTCTATTTGTTGGGATAAAGTTAAATATTCTATTAATAAAGGAATTTGGGGAACTAGTATAGGAGGAGAGGAAACTCTTACTTCTTATCACGATTTTCCTGAAGAAGCTTATCCAACAAAATTAAGGAAAAAAAAAAGTGAGAATTTAGAATTAGAATTTGAAAAGGGAGAATTAGTAAGTGTCAATAAAGAAAAAGGAAAAGCCATAAAAAACATAATAAAAATTGAAAAAATAGCTTCAGAATTTGCAATAGGAAGAGGGATTCATATAGGAGATACTATTTTAGGGATTAAAGGAAGAGTAGCTTTTGAAGCTTCAGCTGCTATTATTATTATCAAAGCACATCATTTATTGGAAAAACATATTCTTACAAAATGGCAACTTTACTGGAAAGAACAATTATCTAATTGGTATGGTATGTTGCTTCATGAAGCTCAATACTTAGATCCTGTTATGCGTGATATAGAAAAATTCTTAAAAAGTACACAAGAAAGATTAACCGGAACTGTAGATATCATTCTTTATCCTTATAGGTTTCATTTAGTAGGAATCAAATCTAAATTTGATTTAATGATATCTTCTAACATGGCGGCTAAATATGGAGAAATGAATTATGCTTGGACAGCAGAAGATGTTAAGGGGTTTACAAAAATTTTGAGTAATCAAATGAAAATGTATCACAATTTAAAAGAAAAAGAATGATTAAAATAGGTATTATAGGAGGAGCTGGATATACTGCTGGAGAATTAATTAGATTGATGATTCATCATCCTAAAACGATTATTAAAAATATAGTTAGTAAAAGTCATGCAGGAAAATTGGTTCATATAGTTCATCAAGATTTATTAGGAGAAATAAAAAATAGAAAATTCTCTCGTAGTTTAAGCAAAGAAATAGATATTGTATTTTTGTGTTCCGGTCATGGACAATCTAGAAAAGAATTGAAATTAAATAATATATCAGAAAACACAAAAATCATTGATTTGAGTCAGGATTTCAGAATTAAAATTCAATCTGTTTTTCAGAATAGAAATTTTGTTTATGGATTACCAGAATGGCAAAAAGAAACAATAAAAAAATCTAACAATATAGCCAATCCTGGATGTTTTGCCACAACTATTCTTTTATCTCTTTTACCATTAGCTAAAAATCAATTATTAAAAAATAATATTCATATTAGTGCTATAACAGGTTCTACAGGGTCTGGAAGAAAATTAAGTGATACTAATCATTTTAGTTGGAGAAATAATAATATTTCTGTTTATAAAATTTTTAAACATCAGCATTTAAAGGAAATTGAACAAACCGTTCATGAAATACAAAAAAATTTTTATTCTAAAATTTATTTTGTACCTTATAGAGGAAATTTTTCTAGAGGAATTATAAGTACTTTATACACTCATTCTGTTCTTTCTTTAGAAAAGAATCAGGAAATATATAAAGAATATTATAAAAATCATCCATTTGTAATGGTTTCTGATATGAATATTGATATAAAACAAGTGATCAATACAAACAAATGTTTTTTATATCTTCTTAAAGAGAAAGATAAACTGATTGTTATCAGCATCATAGATAATCTCATAAAAGGAGCTTCTGGTCAAGCTATACAAAATATGAATATTATGTTTGATTTTGATGAAACTTGTGGTTTAAGATTAAAATCCGTTCGTTTCTAAAAATGAAATTATTTGACGTTTATCCTATTTTGGATATAGAATTAAGTAAGAGTAAAGGAGCTTATGTTTTTGATATTCAAGGGAATATGTATTTAGATTTTTATGGAGGACATGCTGTTATTTCCATTGGACATTCGCATCCATATTATGTGAAAGCTTTGACAGAACAAATCCACAAAATATCCTATTATTCTAATAGCGTTTATATTTCTCAAAAAAATAGATTAGCTTCTCTACTAGGAAATATATCAGGATATAAAAACTATTCATTATTTGTATGTAATTCTGGTACGGAATCTAATGAAAATGCATTGAAAATAGCTTCTTTTCATACAGGAAAAAAAAAAGTTATTGCTTTTAAAGGTTCTTTTCATGGAAGAACAAGTGGAAGTCTTTCGGTAACGGATAATTACAAATTAATATCCCCTTTTAATGCTCAACATGAGACCGTATTTGTAAATTATAAAGATTTTTATTCCTTAGAAAAAGAATTAAAGAGTCAAGAAATTTGTGCTGTCATTACTGAAGGGATACAAGGTGTATCTGGAATTATAGATCCTGGTTACGATTTTTTTTATAAAGTAGGAAGTTTTTGCAAAAAATACAATACAGTATTGATTATAGATGAAGTACAAAGTGGATATGGAAGAACAGGAACTTTTTTTTCTCATCAGTTGTATCCTATCAAACCTGATATAATTACTATAGCTAAAGGTATGGGGAACGGATTTCCTATAGGAGGGGTTCTCATACATCCTAAATTTAAACCATATTATGGAATGTTAGGAACTACTTTTGGAGGGAATCATTTAGCTTGTACAGCTGGTGTTGCTGTATTGGAAATTATACAAGAAGAAAATTTAATTGAAAATGCAAAAAAAATGGGAAAAATCTTGTTGCAAGAATTACGGGTTGTTCCTGAAATAAAAGAAATTAGGGGAAGAGGACTGATGATAGGGTTAGAATTTGATTTTCCCATTCAGGATTTAAAAAATATTTTAATTTATAAAGAAAAAGTATTTGTTGGTACGTCTAATAATCCATATGTTTTACGATTACTTCCTCCATTAAATATTAATGGAAATCATATCAAATTATTCCTTAAAAAATTAAGGGATGCTTTATCATATCTATTTAGATAAAAAATATGGAAAATAAAATAAAAAAAGCGATTCTTATATTAGAAGACGGGACTCGGTATGAAGCTTATCATTTCGGAGCACCAATATCCTCTTCTGGTGAAGTTGTGTTTAATACGGCTATGACCGGGTATACAGAAAGTATGACAGATCCTTCTTACAAAGGGCAAATATTGACTTATACTTATCCCATAATAGGAAATTATGGAATTCCATCTTCTTCTTGTAAGGAAGAATCTATTTCTGAATTTTATGAATCCGATAAAATTCAAATATCAGGACTAGTGATTTCTTATTATTCTAATCGACCGTATCATTGGAATATGAATAAAACTTTATCAAGTTGGTTGTATGAAAATGGAATTCCTGGATTATATGGTGTAGATACCAGATTTCTGGCAAAGAAACTTAGAAAAAATGGAGGATCCATGTTAGGTAAAATTTTAATGAAAAATGAAAATCTTCCTTTTTATGATCCAAATCAGGATAATCTTTCTGAAAAAGTATCGACACACAAAAAAATTATATATGGAAATGGAAAATATAAAATACTACTTGTAGATTTTGGTTTAAAGAATAATATATTGCGTTGTCTCTTGCGAAGAGATTGTTCTATTATTAGAGTCCCATGGGATTATGATTTTACAAAAGAAGAATATGATGGATTAGTTCTTTCTAATGGACCTGGAAATCCTAAAGTTTATAAAAAACCGATACATTATCTTCGTATAGTTATGAAAAAAAAACAACCGATATTTGGTATATGTTTGGGGAATCAACTTTTAGGTATAGCCGCAGGAGGAGATACTTATAAATTGAAATATGCACATAGAAGTCATAATCAACCAGTTTTTTCATTAAAAACAGGAAAAAGTTTTATCACATCACAAAATCATGGATATGTTTTAGACACAAAACATCTTTCTGGAGAATGGAAAATATTTTTTAAAAATTTAAATGATGATACTTGCGAAGGGATTATTCACAATTACAAACCTTTTTTTTCTGTACAGTTTCATCCAGAAGCTTCAAGTGGGCCTAAAGACACAGAATTTTTGTTTGATTTTTTTATAGATTCAATTAACAAAATAAAGAATCTTTCAAAATTAGTATGAAAATAATAAATAAAGTACTCATCCTGGGATCAGGTGCATTAAAAATAGGAGAAGCAGGTGAATTTGATTATTCTGGCACACAAGCATTAAAAGCCCTTAAAGAGGAGGGGATTTATACTATTTTGATAAACCCCAATATCGCCACAGTTCAAACTTCTAAGGAAGTTTCTGATAAAGTTTATTTTCTTCCTTTAACTTTATTTTTTATTAAACGTGTTATAGATAAGGAAAGACCACAAGGAATTTTATTGTCTTTTGGAGGTCAAACTGCATTGAATTGTGGAATTCAGCTTTTTGAAGAAGGGATTATAGAAAAATATCAAATTCAAGTTTTAGGGACTTCTATAGAATCTATCATTCGCAGTGAAGATAGAAACTTATTTAGAAATAGATTAACTCGTATTAATATAAAAACGGCAAAAAGTTTTGTTTCCCATTCTGTGGATGATGCTATTTCTTATTCTTTAGAAATAGGATTTCCTGTTATCATCAGGTCAGCTTATACTCTTGGAGGTTTAGGAAGTGGTTTTGCTAAAAATGTGAATGATTTAAAAAAGATAGTGAATAAGGCCTTTTCTTATTCTTCTCAAATTGTTGTGGAAGAATATTTAGAAGGATGGAAAGAAATTGAATATGAAATTGTTAGAGATAAATATGATAATTGTATTTCCGTGTGTAATATGGAGAACTTTGATCCTATAGGAATTCATACAGGAGAAAGTATTGTAGTAGCCCCATCGCAAACCTTAACAAATTCTGAATATTATAGTTTAAGACAGTTAGCGATACATATTGCTAGAGATTTTCATATTGTAGGAGAATGTAACGTTCAGTTTGCGTTAGATCCAAGTTCAGAAGATTATCGTGTTATTGAGATTAATGCGCGTCTTTCTCGTTCTAGTGCTCTTGCTTCTAAAGCCACAGGTTATCCTTTAGCTTTTGTTGCAGCGAAACTATCTTTAGGGTATGGATTGCATGAATTAAAAAATTCTGTTACTAAAAATACTTCTGCTTTTTTTGAACCAGCATTAGATTATGTAGTATGCAAAATTCCTAGATGGGATTTGAAGAAATTTTATGGTGTTTCTAATAGAATTGGAAGTAGTATGAAAAGTGTAGGAGAAGTTATGGCTATTGGGGGTTCATTTGAAGAAGCTTTACAAAAAGGAATTCGTATGTTGGATATAGGAATGCAAGGGTTTATTAATATTATGAATAGAAAAAAATTGAAGTCTATTCAATTGTTAAAAAAATATCTAAAAAAACCTACAGATCAAAGAATTTTCTTTTTGGAAGAGGCTTTAGAAAAAGGTTTTTCTATAAAAGAAATATATCATTTAACAAAAATTGATCCATGGTTTTTACAGCGACTTGATAATATTTTTCAAACAAAAAAAAATATAGATCGTTTTGATAGTTTTATAGACCTTCCGGAGGAATTATTGAAAAAAGCGAAAAAAGAAGGTTTTTCTGATATACAAATAGCTAGTATTTTTTTTAAAAAAAATAAAAATCACAACGTTTCTAATAATGTTTATAATTTAGAACAAAAAATAAGAGAACATAGAAAAGTAAAAAATATAGTTCCATATGTAAGACAAATTGATACTTTAGCTTCTGAATATCCGGCATATACAAATTATTTATATTTAACATATCATGCGATTCAACATGATGTTACTTATGAAAAAGACAAAAAATCTGTTATTACATTAGGATCTGGTGTTTATAGAATAGGAAGTAGTGTTGAATTCGATTGGTGTTGTGTAAATGCATTAAATACGATTCATAAAGAATCTTATAGATCCGTAATGATAAATTATAACCCGGAAACAGTTAGTACTGATTTTGACGTATGTGATAGATTATATTTTGAAGAACTTACTTTAGAACGTGTATTAGATATTATTGAATTAGAACAACCTAAAGGAACAATTGTATCCATGGGAGGGCAAATTCCTAATAATTTAGTTTTAAAGCTTTATGAAAAAAAGGTAAAAATTTTAGGAACTTCTCCTGTATCCATAGACAAAGTAGAGAATAGATATAAATTTTCTAATGCTATGGATTCTTTAAAAATTAGACAACCTAGATGGAAAGAATTATCTGATTTTAATGCAATTCATCAATTTATAAAAGAAGTAGATTTTCCTATATTAGTTAGACCTTCTTACGTGCTTTCTGGAGCAGACATGAGTGTTATTTCTAATCAAGAGGAATTACAGTGTTATCTTCGTGAAAAAGTATCGATATCTTCTGAATATCCATTAATCATTACAGAATTTATTCAAAATTCTAAAGAAATTGAACTAGATGCTGTTTCTCAAAATGGAAAAATATTGTATTATGCTATATCAGAACACGTAGAATTTGCAGGAGTACATTCAGGAGACGCAACATTAGTATATCCTCCACACAATCTATATTTATCCACATTGAAAGAGATTATTCGTATATCTAAAAAAATCTCTAAATATTTTAATATATCTGGTCCTTTCAATATTCAATTTTTATCTAAAGATAATGAAGTAAAAGTAATTGAATGCAATTTAAGAGCTTCCAGAAGCTTTCCTTTTGTATCAAAAGTTTCTCATTTTAATATGATTGAGTTAGCAACTCAAGTTATTCTTGGAAAGAAGAAAAATAAGATAGAACCTAATTTTTTTGTTACAAATCATTTGGGGATAAAAGCTTCTCAATTTTCTTTTTCTCGTTTACAAGATGCAGATCCTATTTTAGGGGTAGATATGGTTTCCACAGGTGAAGTAGGATGTTTAGGAGATACTTTTGACGAAGCACTTTTAAAATCTATGCTGTCTGTAGGTTATACCGTTCCCAAAAAAAATATATTAATATCTGGAGGTCCTATTGAATCTAAATTAGATCTTTTAGAAGTTGTAAAACTTTTGCATCAAAAAGGGTATATATTGTTTGCGACAGAAGGGACCCATCGTTTTTTATCTCATAATGGAATTCCATCGATAAAAGTTTATTGGCCTAATGTAAAAAAATATTCAAATGTTCTTGAGTTAATAAAAAATAAAAAATTGGATCTCATTATTAATATCCCAAAAAATCTAAGCAAATCAGAGTTGAATAATGATTACGAAATTAGACGTTATGCTGTAGATTTTAATATCCCTCTACTCACGAACGCACGGTTAGCAAAAGCTTTTATACAAGCATTTTGTAATTTATCTGTTGATCAATTATTTATAAAAGCTTGGGATGAATATTGAATATAAATAAGTTTATGAAAAAATTTTTTAGCGTAGAAGATGTATCAGATGTACATAATCTCATTAAAGATGCTTTATCTTTAAAAAAAAATCCATATGATTTTCAACATATTGGAAAAAATAAAACAATAGGATTGGTTTTTTTTAATCCTAGTTTACGTACAAGAATTAGTTGTCAAAAAGCTGCTTTTAACCTAGGATGTAATACTTGGGTATTAGATATTCATAGAGATTCTTGGAAAATTGAAATGAATAATGGAAGTGTCATGAATATGACACAAGAACATCTTAAAGAGGCTATTTCTGTAATGAGTATATATTGTGATATTCTTGCAGTCAGAACTTTTCCGAATCTTTCAGATAAAGATTATGATTATCAAGAAATTGTTTTTAATAAAATATTAAATTATTCCAGAGTTCCAGTAGTTAATATGGAAAGTGCGACTTTGCATCCTCTACAGTCTTTGGCAGATGTTATGACGATTGCAGAATATACTTCTTTTTTTAGAAAGAAATGTAAAGTTGTATTAAGTTGGGCCCCTCATGTAAAATCATTGCCTCATTCTGTTGCGAACTCTTTTTCTCAGTGGGTATCAAAGATAGAACAGATAGATTTTACGATTACGTGTCCAGAAAAATACGATTTACATAAAAAATTTTATAATAAAGCTTATACGACACATAATCAAAACGAAGCATTTATAAATGCCGATTTTATTTATGCCAAAAATTGGAGCAGTTATTTGAATTATGGGAAAATACTTTGTACCAATTCCGATTGGATGATCACTGGAAACAAAATGAAACTAACCAATAAAGCTAAATTTATGCATTGTTTACCTGTTAGAAGAAATGTTGTAGTAGAAGATACGGTTTTAGATAGTAACTATTCCATAGTATTGCAACAAGCAGAAAATAGAATTTACGCTTCACAAATAATTTTTTTGAGAATGTTACAATCTTTATCATGATCATGAAAATTCATGTAGTCAAAATTGGAGGTCATTTAATTAATAATCATAAGTATCTTCATAATTCTTTGAAAGCTTTTTCTGAACTACAAGGACACAAAATATTGATTCATGGAGGAGGAAAAAAAGCTGATTTTATTTCAAAAAAAATGGGAATTAGCCCAAAAGTGATACAAGGCAGAAGAATAACAGATAAAGAAACTTTAGGTATAGTTGTTATGACGTATGCAGGAATAATTAACAAAAATATTGTAGCTATATTACAATCTTATCGTTCTAATGCTTTAGGGTTATGTGGAGCAGATGGAAATTGTATTCAATCATACTTACGTAAAATATCAAATATTGATTATGGATATGTGGGAGATGTTAATGTAAAAAGTATTAATACACATTTAATAAAATTTTTATTAATAAATAATATCATTCCTGTATTTTGCTCCATTACACATAATGGAACGGGAAATCTACTTAACACAAACGCAGATACAATAGCTGCTTATATAGCTATATCCTTAGCTCAATACCAAGACGATGAAGTAGAGTTACATTTTTGTTTTGAAAAAAAAGGAGTTTTGAGAAATTTGCAGGATTCTGAGTCTTATTTAAAAAAAATAAATTTTGATTTATTTAAAAAAATGAAAGAAAATCATACCATAGAAAATGGTATGATTCCTAAATTGGAAAATGCTTTTTTTGCATTCCAAAATGGAGTCTATAAGGTGAGTATAGGTTTGCCTAATCATTTAAATGATGTGAATAATAAGACTGTACTATGTCTGTAGTGAATTTACAAGTTTTAAAAGAAGAAGCCATACAACTTCTGATTCAAATCATCAATACACCTTCTATATCTGAACAAGAAAATAAGGTTTCTTTTCTGATAGAGGCTTATCTTCATAAGCATGGATTTCATGTAAAAAGAAAATTTAACAATATATGGACTGAAAATAATAATTCTTCTAAAAAAGAAAATATTCCAACTATATTATTAAATTCTCATCATGATACAGTAAAACCAGGAAAAAATTGGAACACAGATCCTTTTACTGCTGTTAAACAAAACAATAAACTAATTGGATTAGGTAGTAATGATGCTGGAGCTTCTGTTGTTTCATTAATATCTGCTTTTATATATTTAAATAGTTTGCCTGAATTGCCTTATAGATTAATACTTTCTATTACTGCAGAAGAAGAAATATCTGGTCCTTCAGGTGTAAGATCCATTTTATCTGAATTAGGATCTATAGATTTAGGAATTGTGGGAGAACCCACACAAATGCAAGTAGCTATTGCTGAAAAAGGATTAATCGTATTAGATTGTATATCAGAAGGAAAAACAGGACATTCTGCAAGAAATACAGGGATCAATGCTATTTATATAGCTACAAAAGATATAGAATATTTAAAATGTTTTTCTTTCGATAGAAAATCGGAATTGTTAGGTTTGACTACTTTAAATGTCACTCAAATAAAAGGTGGAATACAACATAATGTCATCCCTGATATTTGTACTTTTGTTATAGATATCAGAACTAATGAATTATATAAAAATGAGGAAGTGATTGATATAATCCGAAATAAAATTCATTCTAAAATGAAACCACGTTCTTCACATTCAAATTCATCTTTCATAAACCCTATGCATCCTATTGTTTTAAAGGCTAAATTTATAGGAAGAAAGACTTATGGGTCTCCGACTCTTTCAGATCAAAGTATAATGCCTTTTTCTACTATTAAAATGGGGGTAGGGAATAGTGTACGATCTCATACGCCTAACGAATATATTTTGATTTCAGAAATTATGGAAGGAATAGATATTTATATTTGTTTGTTAAAAGATTTCAACTTTTTAAGTTAATTTGAAGTTGAAATAAAAAAAGGTAAATTTGTTATTATATTTTAAAAAAAAACTGGATAAAGTATGTTACAAGAAATAAACGATGATAATTTTGAAAAGTTGATTTCTGAGTCAGAAAAACCTATTCTTGTAGATTTTTGGGCGCCATGGTGTGCTCCATGTAGAGCTTTGTCTGTTCTATTAGAAGAAATATTTTCTGAATATCATACCAAAGTATCAGTTTTCAAGTTGAATGTAGATAATAACCCAAAAATTTCTTCTAAATATGGAATCCGTAGTATTCCTACTATGATTTTTTTTAAAAATGGAGAAAAAAAAGATACCCATATTGGTGTTCTTGCTAAAGAAGACATAAGAAAAAAATTGGATGCTTTAATTATTACATAATTCGGTCTGGTAGTTCAGTTGGTTAGAATACATGCCTGTCACGCATGGGGTCGCGGGTTCAAATCCCGTCCAGACCGCTTTCATTATTTTTTTTTATGTTTTATTTTATATTTAATAAGATCTTCTATGGATATAATTTTCATATGGAATTTTTGGGCTATATGAATCAATTGTGGTAAACGTGCCATAGATCCATTTTTGTTTAGTATTTCTACCAATACACCGCCAGGATTACATCCTGCCATTTTAGTTATATCAATAGCTGCTTCTGTATGCCCAGGTCTTTCTAAGACACCTCCTTTTTTTGCCCGAAGAGGAAATATATGGCCTGGTTTATTGAATGCTTTTGGTTCTACTTCATTAACTAGGGCAAAAATAGTTTTAGCTCTATCTGAAACAGAAATACCAGTACTCATCCCATAACCTCGTAAATCTACGGATACAGTGAATGCCGTTTTTCTAGGGTCTGTATTATTTTTTACCATCATTTGAAGTTTTAATTGATCACATTTTTCTTCTGTCAAGGAAACACAAACCAACCCTCTACCATGAGTAATGAGAAAATTTACAATTTTAGGAGTTATTTTTTCGGCAGCTACTATAAAATCTCCTTCATTTTCACGATTTTTATCATCAACTACGATAATAATTTTTCCATTTTGTATATCCTGTATGGCTTCTTCAATACCATTCAAATTTTTATTTGAATTAAAAACCATATCTTAATTTTATTTATTAAAAATATAAAAATCATCTATTACAGTTTTATAAGTCATCCATACACTTACTGGAAAAAAAACAATATTTGGGATCCAAGCTCCTACCCATGAACATATTTCAGCTTTTTCTACTTTATTTTGAGTGATGGTTAGTAAAGTATAGTAAATGATGAATATAATTAGTGCTATCACTGTTGGATAACCTATTCCTCCTTTTCTAATAATAGCTCCTAATGGAGCTCCAGTAAGAAACATTATAATACATGTTACTGGAAATGTAAATTTTTTTTGTAATTCTAACTGTAGCTTACATAAATATATTTTGTTTCCGTAAGTATTATTATAATTTTTTTTTTTAAAAAAATTTATTTTTTTAATAAGATTTATTGTATTTAGGGTTTTGTAAAAATCATAGTCATCTAAGTTTTTTATTTTTGGGACTGAATGAATTTTAAAATTTTGAATTAAAGTGTGAAACTCTACAAGTTGATAAGAGTATTGTTTTTTTTTAATATTAGTGAAATTTTCACTATATAAAACTCCATTTATTAATTTAAATTGAATAGATCCATCCTCTTGATTGGGAATTAAAACTCCTTTTTTAGAAATAATAGTGTTAATAAGTGAATTTTTGTCATAAAAAAAAATAAATACATTATGTAAGTAATTATTATTTATTCTATCTATTTTTATGAAAAAATTGGGGAAAAGGTTTACAAAAATTCTTTCCTTCAATTTGAAAGATGGATGACTCAATGATATTTGATATCCTAATTTATTAGCTTTCATTCTTGCTTTCGGAATAACAAAATCTGAAAATAAATACAATCCAATGGATAAAATAAAGGTTATACATAAAATAGGAATCATAACACGAAAAAGAGATATTCCAGAAGATTTGATGGCAATTATTTCTTGATTTTCTGAAAGATCACCAAATATTATAATAGAAGTTAACAATAGGGCAACAGGTGTTACTAATGGAATAATAGATACACCAAAGTATAATATAAATTTTAATATTATAAAAATACTAATGTTTTTTCCTGTTAGTTCATCTATTTGACTCCAAAAAAATTGGATCATAAAAATGATAAATATTGTAATATAAATCATAAAAAAAGGAGTCATAAATAAACGAATCATGTATAAATCAAGTTTTTTTATTCTCATATTGAAATTAAAATTCACTCATTCATATTTGGTTCTGGCAAGAAAAAGTACTCATTTTTTTTATGATTTTTTCCATAAAAGTCAACAATTTTTTTTAGATCGGACAATTCTATAAATGGACATTGTAATCGTGTCAATTCATTTTTATTAGAAAAAAACATATCTCCTTTTCCTATTAATTGTTCAGCACCTGTGCAATCTAATATAGTTCTAGAATCTATTTTAGAACTTACTCTAAATGCAATTCTTGCCGTAAAATTGGATTTAATTAATCCAGTAATTACATCTACTGATGGGCGTTGTGTGGCTATAATCAAATGAATACCTACAGCTCTAGCGAGTTGTGCTAATCTAGTTATGTATATTTCTATTTTTTGGTTATTATTAATATTTAAATCGGCAAATTCATCAATAATTAATATAATATAAGGTAAGTGATCCTTATTGTATTTTATTGCATTATTATATTCTTTAATATTTCTGACCTTATGTTTTTCTAAAATAGCATATCTTTGATCCATTTCTTTACATAAAGAATTTAATATATTTTTTACTTTATGCAAATCTGTAATAATCGGTTCTATGGAATTTGGAAGTGTAGCAAAATAGGATTTTGAAATTTTTTTGTATACTGATAATTCTACTTTTTTTGGATCAATCAAAATAAATTTGATATCTTCTGGATTTTTTTTATATAATAGAAAAACAATGATCACATTTAATCCTACTGATTTTCCTTGTCCTGTTGATCCTGCTATAAGTAAATGGGGCATTTTTGCTAAATCTATAATAAAAATCTCATTAAATACTGTTTTACCTAAAGAAATGGGAAGTTCCATTTTATGACTTTTTTTGTTACTTTCTTCTGAAAATAGAATGTCTTTCATATAAACGGGGGAACGTTTATAATTGGGGATTTCTATTCCAATGGATCCTTTTCCAGGTATAGGAGCTATAATTCTTATAGATATAGCGGATAAATTTAATGCAATCTCATTTTTTAAGTTCTTTATTTTTGAAATCCGTGTCCCCAATTTAGGATAGATTTCATATAAAGTTATAGTAGGTCCTATATTAGCTTTTAGTTCATATATTTCTATATTATAATAATTTAGAATTTGAATTATTTTTTTTTTATTAGATTCCAAATCTGTTTTCAAATCAATAGATGAAAAATATTCTTTTTTTTTAGATAAAATAGAATGAAGAATGTTCTTCTCTAAATCAGAATTCATTTTTGGTTGATTGACTATTTTCGTATTATGAAAATTCAATTTTGTATCTATTTCTTTATTAATATTTTGTGTTTTTTTTTTCATGCCATTTTTTATGGTTGGAGGACTAATATGAAAAATAATGATTATGTAAAAAATGATACTCGTGAAAATAAGCATATATAATCCTACTTTTCCAAATAAATGAATTAAATAGTTCCCTATTTCAAATCCGAAAACTCCACTGAATATTCCTTGATTAGGAATAATAACATAAAAAAATATGGGGAGCCAAACGTTAAAAAATAGCAACTTATATATTGTTGATTTATAAAAATTATTTAATAATTGTTTTTTAATAAAAAGAATTTTTAATCCGGTTAAAAATAGAAATATAGGAATAGAAAAAGCACTAATTCCTGTTCCACAATGAATCAAATAGTGAGATACTGCAGCCCCCATTTTTCCAAGTAAATTTTCTGCTATAATTTCTTTATCAAAAAGTTTTTCAATCTGACTTTGATCATTCTTCCAATGAAAAAGAAAAGAAAAAAAACTTAAAAATAAAAAAATACTATTTCCTAATAAAAAAAAACCTAAAATAGTTTTAAGAGTTTTTTTTTCTTTTTTTTTCTTTTTTTCCATGTTTTTTATAGTATTAGTATTGAATTTTTATTTTTAGTTTAAAAAAAGTTTTTTATACTGAAAAATTTATTATATTATACAGTAAAATTAAAAAAATGAAAAAAACAAAAATTACTTTACTCATTCTTTTTTTAGGATTTTTTTGTCCTTTTCATAGTTATTCGGAAATCATAAAACAAAAAAAAACGACAGATGACGATTCTTATTCCAACATATTTTTAGATTTTTCTAGTAGTCTGAACTCTACAGTAAAAACTGCAAACAAAGAATTTACTGAAGGTTCTCGTTTTTCAGAAGATTATTTAAACTTGGAAATAATAGGAAAAGCCAATGATAAAATTAGTTATCGTTTTGCAAAACAGCTGAAAAAAACAGAAAACTCTGAAATGATTGATTTAGCTTATTTAAAATATAAGTGGAACGATAAACTTTATTTTTTAGTTGGAAAACAACCTTTTTCTTTTGGTAGTATGGAATATGCTAATAGTTTCTATGAACACGGATATCGTTATACAGATGTATACAAAAACAAGGAGAATCCTGTTGGATTTAGCTTTATTTATATTCCTATAAAAGATCATGAATTACAATTTCAAATTGTCAATGGAATGAAAAAAAATAAAGAAAATATAGATCAAAGTCATCCTATGGGAGGTTCTGTAAATTGGAATTGGAGTTTATTTAATAATAAAATCATTCAAAATAGATGGTCTTATTCTGTTTTTCAAGAAAATGAAAATAAAAAATTTTGGAAATTACTAGCTTTAGGAAGCCAATTAAATTTGAAACCTTTATCCATAGAAGCAGACTATATATTGAGCGATGAAGATATAGAACAAAACGGTAGTATAACAAAAATTATACATTCATTGAATTCTTGTGATACTAATAATGTAGCATCTGTTAAATATGGAACTTATTTAGTAAAGTTAAAATATAATTTTCTTCCAAAATGGAATTTCCTTGCGAAAGGAGTATATGAAACAGGGATCTCTAAGAAAGGAATGAATGGCGTTTTAGAAGAAAATAAATTGTTTAAAAAAGCATATACTTATTATGGAGGTCTAGAATTTCTTCCTATCATGAAAAGTGATGATCTGAGTTTACATTTTATATATCAAAACCACAGAGTCAATTACAGTTTAGATCCAATTAAAAAAGAAAATGAGAATAATCATATTATCATTTTGGGATTAAGTTATCGTGTTAAAATGATTTAAAAAAAATAATCATAAAAAAATATCGAGATGCGTATCGTATATGTCGTCTCGATATTTTTATTTTATTAGTATGAAAATTGTACTTTACTTTGGATCATTTAATCCTGTTCATTTAGGACATACAATTATTGCTAATTATATAACAGAATTTTTAGATATAGATTATGTTTGGTTTGTAGTTTCTCCACAAAATCCATTAAAAAAAAAAACCTTTTAGATTATAAACATAGAATAGAAATGGTTAAAATAGCTATTTGTGACTATGAAAAAATGAATCTTTTAGATATTGAATATGGACATTTTCCTTCTTATACAATTCATACACTTGACAATATAGAAAAAAAATATCCTATAAATAAATTTTCTATTCTTTTGGGAAAAGATTCATTTTCTTCTTTAAGAAAATGGAAAAATTATAAAATTATTTTAAATAAATATGATATATTGGTTTATCCTAGAGTGGGATCTTTTTTTGACCTTAAATATAAATATAAAAAGGATAACATAATTTTTTTGAAAGCTCCAATCATTGAAATATCTTCTTCTTTTATTAGAAAATCTATTCAAGAAGGAAAAAACATAAAATCTATGCTTCCTACAAAAGTTTGGGATTATATAAAAAAATATAAATTTTATATGGAAAAATAAAATTATTCTTTCGTTTTAAATTGAAAATATTCGTTAGCTTTTTTTAATAACCTTATAAACTCAAGTTCTTCAAATATTTTTTTTATGGAATTCCAATTGGGTTTTTTAACATAAAATTTTTCTTCATGAAAAGAAAAAAAAGGAATATTGGTAACAATAGTAATTAGTTTTTTTGATAAAAGACCTAAATCTTTATTTTTTTCAATATTTTCTTTAATTTTTCCGTTAAGATCATGAGTTGAATTTAATAGTTTTTCTAAATTTCCATATTTTTTAATAAATTTTATGGCATTTTTTTTTCCAATACCTGGCAATCCTGGTATGTTATCAGAAGGGTCTCCCATCATACTCCACAAATCGATAACTTGTTTTGGATGATTCACATCATATTTTTTTTGTATTTCTTTTATCCCCAATATTTTTTTTGTATTTCCTTTAAAAGGGGGGATATAAACTTTAATATTTTCTGTAACTAGTTGAAAAAAATCTTTATCTAAAGTGATTATATAAATAATATATCCTTTATTTTCCGCTTTTTTAGCTATTGTTCCAATAAAATCATCAGCTTCATATCCATTAGGAGCATAAAAGAACGAAATTTTAAAAGTTTTCAAAATCTTTATAATATAAGGAATAGCTATGAAAATAGCCTCTGGTGTTTTTTTTCTATGTGCTTTATATTTTTCATACTCTTTCTTTCTAAAAGAGACCCCTTGTCTGGGATCAAAAATAGTAGCCATATAGGATGGTTTTTCATTATTTAATGTGTTTATTAAAAAATATGTGAAATTTATGATGGGTGAAGTGTTGAGTCCTTGAGAAGTGAAAAGATGCTTATGCCTATAAGCATAATAGCTTTGATAAATCATAGGATATGCGTCAATTAAAAATAATTTTTTACTATTATTATTCATTATATAATATCAATTTTATTATTATGACAAAACCAAATAAATATACAGTTACTGCGGCTTTACCATATGCAAATGGCCCAATTCATATAGGACATTTGGCCGGAGTTTATTTACCTGCAGATATTTTTGTTCGTTTTCTTAGACGAAAAAAAATAGATGTTATTTTTATATGTGGATCGGATGAACATGGAGTCCCTATTACTATACAAGCGAAAAAAGAAAAAAAAACTCCTCAAGAAATAGTCAATAAGTATCATCATATGATTAAAGATTGTTTTGATAATTTTGGTATACAATTTGATAATTATTCCAGAACATCGACAAAAATTCATCACGAAATTTCTACATCTTTTTTTAAAAAACTTTATGAAAAAAAAAAGATTTTTGAAAAAAGATCTGAACAATATTATGACGAAAAAGAACAACAATTTTTAGCGGATAGGTACATATCTGGGACATGCCCACATTGCAAAAATGAAGAAGCTTATGGAGATCAATGTGAAGCTTGTGGAAGTACGTTAAATCCTGAAGATTTAATATATCCCAAATCGACTATAAGTGGAAGTTTACCAATTTTGAAAAAAACTAAACATTGGTACTTCCCTTTAAACCAATATCAAAAATTTTTAGAAAAATGGATTTTAATTAATCATAAAAAAGATTGGAAAGTGAATGTATATGGACAAGCAAAATCTTGGTTATCCCAAGGGTTAAAACCTCGTGCTATAACAAGAGATTTAAGTTGGGGAGTTCCTGTTTCTGAGGAAACAGGAAAAGTTTTATATGTATGGTTTGAAGCTCCTATCGGATACATTTCTTCTACCATAGAATGGGCTAAACAAAAAAAAATAGATTGGGAACCTTATTGGAAAGATGAAAAGACCAAACTCATTCAGTTTATAGGAAAAGATAATATTGTTTTTCATTGCATTATTTTTCCAGTTATACTTAAAGCATATAATGGTGGATATATTCTTCCAGATCAAATATTAGCTAATGAATTTCTTCATATAGAAAATAAGAAAATATCTACTTCTAAAAATTGGGCCGTATGGGTTCATGAATATTTAAAAGATTTTCCAAATCAACAGGATCCCCTTCGTTATATTCTTATAGCTAATATGCCTGAAAAAAAAGATAATAATTTTAATTGGAAAGATTTTCAAAGAAGAAATAATACTGAGTTGATTGCTATATTAGGGAATTTTGTGAATAGAAGTTTAACTTTAATCAAAAAATATAATAAAGGCATTGTTCCTAAACCTGAAATGTTATCTATTAAGGATAAAAATATATTAATAAAAATTAAAAATTATCCCCAATACATAGGGGATTTAATTGAATCTTATCAATTTAGAGAATCCTTAGCATGTTTTATGGATTTAGCTAGGCTGGGAAATAAATATTTGTCAGAAGAAGAACCTTGGAACAATAAAAAAAAAGAAAAACGTGTAAATACCATACTTTATGTATCGATACAAATTGTTGGAATGTTGGCTCAATTATCAGAGCCTTTTCTTCCACATACGGCAAAAAAATTGTTAAATATGCTTCGTTTGAAAACTTTTTTTTGGAATCAAATCAAAAACATAGAAGAAATTTTGTGTCCAGGACATGTACTAGGAAAGACTACATTTTTATTTATAAAAATTACAAACGAAAGTATTGAAAAACAGATAAAAAAACTTAAAAATAGATGATTGACTCGCGAGCGGAGAGAGAGGGATTCGAACCCCCGGAGGTGTAACCCTCAACGGTTTTCAAGACCGCCGCAATTAACCACTCTGCCATCTCTCCATTCATTAATTTAATTAGGTTTAGGTTACATATGTATATCTACTATATTCCTGATAAGATCTTGCATTGTTTCTCTTTTTCTTATAAGAAAATCTTTTCCCTTAAAAATCATAACTTCAGAAGGTCTATAACGGGAATTATAATTGGAAGACATAGAAAAACAGTAAGCTCCTGCATTCTTAATGCATAAAATGTCTCCTTCACGGATTTCTTTAACTTTTCTATTAAATCCAAAAGTATCCGATTCGCAAATATATCCTACCACTGTGTAAAAACGAAAACGACCATTTGGGTTTGAAATATTTTCAATACAGTGATAAGCATCATAAAACATAGGACGAAGAAAATGATTGAATCCTGAATTTACTCCAGCGAATACAGTAGAAGTAGTATGTTTAATAACATTTACACTAACTAAAAAATATCCAGATTCACTAACTATAAATTTACCTGGTTCTAATATTAAAGTAATTTTACTTCCATAATTTTTACAAAAATTTTCAAATTTTTCTGTCACAGAGGAACTCAAAAAATTAAGATCTGTTTTTACATCATTTTCTTTGTATGGAACTTTAAAACCACTTCCAAAATCAATATAATCAAGATTTGGAAAATCACTAGCTGTTTGAAACAATATTTTAGCTCCTGATAAAAAGGCTTTTATATCTGATATATCAGATCCTGTATGCATATGAAATCCTTCGATTTTAAGTCCGGTATTTTTTAATATTCTTTTTATATGAGGAATTTGATAATGAGAAATACCAAATTTAGAATCAATATGTCCTACTGAAATCTTAGAATTCCCTCCTGCCATAATATGAGGATTAATTCTAATTCCTATAGCATAACCAGGATAAGACTCTCCAAATTGTTCTAAAATAGATAGATTATCTAAATTAATTCTAACACCGAAATCAACAGCCTTTTTTATTTCTTGAATAGAAACACAATTAGGTGTGAATATAATCCTTTTAGGATGAAACCCAGCTTTTAATCCTAATTCTACTTCCTGAATTGACACGGTGTCTAATCCACTTCCCAAGTTTTGCAAAAATTTTAATATATTTAGATTAGTATTAGCTTTACAGGCATAATTAATAATTAAATTTTTTATTCCATTAAAAGCGTTTTTCATTTTCATATATTGTTTCCTGATTTTGCAAGAATCATATACGTAAAGTGGAGTTCCATATTTTTTTGCGAGTTGAATTAAGTATTCTCCCTGAACTGAATTGCTCTTATTTTCTAATTCATGCATCATAATTTACAATAAAGCTAAATGAATCACATCATTCATATTTCTAACATAATCAAAGGTTAATCCTTTTAAGTGTTCGGTTTTAATTTCTTCTACATCTTTTTTGTTATCTTGTGAAAGAATAATTTCTTTAATATTAGCACGTTTAGCTGCTAGAATTTTTTCTTTAATTCCACCAACAGGAAGAACTTTCCCTCTTAAAGTTATTTCTCCTGTCATAGCTAAATGAGGTCTTAACTTTCTTTTTGTAAAACTTGATACTAAAGATGTTAACATTGTTATTCCTGCAGATGGTCCATCTTTAGGGACTGCGCCTTCAGGAACGTGAACATGTACATTTTTTTCTTCAAACATGATAGGATCTATATTAAATTCTTTATAATGAGCTTTAATATACTGTAAAGCAATTGTAGCAGATTCTTTCATCACCTCTCCTAAATTTCCAGTAATACTTAAATGACCTTTACCTTTAGATAAACTGGATTCAATATATAAAATATCTCCACCAAAATGAGTCCAAGCTAACCCCGTCACCACACCTGGAACATTATTTTCCTCATAACGATCTGGATCATTGGGGATGCCAAGAATACTTTCTATTTTTTCAATACTCAAAAACTTGACATATTTTTTATTCATAGCAATATGTTTAGCTACATAACGTGCTAATTTAGCAATATGTTTTTCTAAAGTTCTCAATCCAGATTCTCTTGTATAACTTTCAATGACTTTTTCTATTTGTTTCGTCCCAAGTATTAAATCTGATTTTTTTAATCCATTATCTTTTAATTGTTTGGGTAATATGTGTTTTTTTACAATTTGTGTTTTTTCTTCTACAGTATATCCATTCATTTCTATAACCTCCATTCTATCTATTAGAGCCGGTTGAATATGGGAAAGTGAATTTGCTGTAGCAATAAATAACACTTTTGATAAATCGTAACCCATTTCTAAAAAATTATCGTAAAATGAGGTGTTTTGTTCCGGATCTAAAACTTCCAACATGGCAGAAGAAGGATCTCCATTTGTTCCTATTCCCATTTTGTCTATTTCGTCTATAACAAAAACGGGATTTGAAGTTCCTACTTTTCGAATAGATTGTAATAACCTACCAGGCATAGCTCCTATATAAGTCCTTCTGTGTCCCCGTATTTCTGATTCATCATGCAATCCCCCCAAAGAAATTCGAACGTATTTTCTTTTCAGCGCAGTAGCTATAGATCTTCCTAAAGAAGTTTTTCCAACTCCAGGAGGACCGTAAAAACATAGAATAGGGGAACGCATATCTCCTCTCAATTTTAATACAGCTAAATATTCTATAATACGCTCTTTAACTTTTTCTAACCCGTAATGATCTCTATCTAATATTTTTTGTGCATATTCTAAATCAAAATTATCCTTTGAATATCTACCCCAAGGTAGATCAATCATTAATTCAAGATAATTTCTTTGAACCGTATATTCTGGCATTTGAGGATTAGTTCTTTGCATTTTTAGCAATTCTCTGTCAAACTGTTTTTTTGCTTCCTTTGGCCATTTTTTTCTGGAAGCTTTAGCACGCATTTCGTCTATTTCTTTTTCATAAGAAATATCTCCCAGTTCTTCTTGGATAGCTTTGATTTGCTGATGCAAAAAATATTCTCTTTGTTGCTGGTCCATATCACTACGAACACGGGATTGAATATCGTTTTTTAATTTAATTTGTTGATGTTCTACATTTAGAAAACGCAATGTTTCCATTGCTCTTTTTTTCAAATCATCGTATTCTAACAATTTTTGTTTATCTCTAGTCGCTAAATTCATATTAGCTGCTACGAAATTTATTAAGAAAGAAGGACTTTCTATATTACGAATAGCAATGCTAGCTTCTGATGGAATGTTGGGATTGTCTTGAATAATTTTTATAGCTATTTCCTTTATAGATTCCACTAAAGCAAGGTATTCTTTATCCTTACAGGAAGGTTTATTTTCTTCTAACGCTATAATCTCTGCTTTAAAATATGGATCATTTTGAATAAAACGATTGACTTTAAATCTTCTTTTTCCCTGTAAAATAACAGTGGTATTTCCATCAGGCATTTTCAATAATTTCAATATTTTAGCAACCGTTCCAATAGAATACAAATCTTTTTCGCTAAGATTTTCTATTCCAGAATTTTTTTGTGTTAATACTCCAACTGTTTTATCTAATCCATAAGCATCTTGCAACAATTGTATGGATCCACTTTTTCCTGCTATAATTGGAAAAACAATTCCAGAATACAAAACCATATTTCTTACTGTTAAGATGCATAATTGTTCAGGAATATCGTCTTTAAGCAATTGATCTTCTTCATCTTGACTTATTAAGGGTATAAACTCAGCTTCAGACTCGAATCCAGATTCTGTAAATATATTTTTTAATAACATAAAAAAAATAGATTTCTGACTTAAATGATGCATTAATTTTTATCAAAAATTAGTACACATTTATTAAATTAAATATACTGTTTTCTATATGAAAAACAAAACTATCTATACGGACTTAAATAAGTGCTGACAATTGTTAAAATTGATTGATTTTTACTTTTTTTCTTTTTTAAGTATTTTCAAAAAAATATGTTCTGTCAAAATTATGACGTTATTTTTTTTCATACTTTTTTCTAATTTGGAACCAAAATTTTTTCCAACCACTATAAAATTAATTTTATTATTGACAGTATTATATACTTTTCCCCCTAAAAATTCTACTATATTTTTAGCCTCATTTCGGGTCATACAAGATAATTTACCTGTAAATACAAAAGATTTTCCTTCAATAAAAGAAGATTTTTTAATCATAGAACATTTCGAAATATGCAATCCATATTTTACAAGCATTTTAATGATATGTTGATGTTCTGTTTTTGAAAAATAAGTAATAATACTTTTTGCGATTTTTTTTCCTATACCAGAAATAGAAATTAAACGATCATAATTTGCATGCATTAAAGAATATATATCCCCAAAATATTCTGATAATTTTTTAGATATATATTCTCCTACATAACGAACACCTAAGGAAAATAATACTTTATCATAAGGGTTTTCTTTCGATTTTTCTATATTATTCAAAATTCCATACGCCAATTTTTCTCTGACTCCATCAATCTGAAGGAGTTCTTCTTTTTTCAATTCATATAAATCACAAAAATTATATAAAAAACCTTTTTTGTATAGTTTATTTATCATTTCCCTTCCAATTTTTTTTATATTCATAACATTTACAAAATGTATTGTTTTTTCGATTTTTTGAGAAAAACAATTCTGATTCATACAGTAGAATAATTCGTTTTTTTTTTCTAAAACGCTATGACATGATGGACATTTCTTTAAAAAAAATACAGGAAAGGTTTTATCTGATCTTTTTTTTATGTTTACTTTTGTGACTTTTGGAATAATATCCCCCCCTTTTTCTAATAAAAGCGTATCGCCATAATGAATACCCATTTTTTGTATGAAATTATCATTATAAAGTCCAACTCTTTTAATTGTAGTTCCAGTAATTGCAATAGGTGTAACATGAGCTACAGGAGTAATGACTCCTGTACGGCCCACTTGAAACGTAATATTCAATAATTTCGTCTCAGACAATTTTTGTCTAAATTTATAAGCTATAGCCCAACGTGGATATTTATTGGTAAATCCTAAAATAGATTGTTTTTGATATTCATTTACTTTGATAACTATTCCGTCCGTTTGATACGGAAGTTTATTTTGAAAAACTTTCCAAAAGTCTATAAAATGGAAGACTTCTTTCATGTTTCTACAAATACGTGCTGTTTCCGGAACTTGAAAGCCCCAATATTTTATGTATTTTAAGGATTCATATTGTGTGTCAAAAGGTAAATTATTTCCTACAGAATGAAATGCTATACAAAATAAATCTCTTTTACGTACTTCTTTATGATCATGAATTTTTAGTGTTCCACTGGCCGTATTTCTGGGATTAGAATAAGGATTTTTCCCATTTTTGATACGTCTTTTATTGATTTCTGTAAAATTTTTGATAGGAAGAAAAATTTCTCCACGTATTTCAAGATATGTAGGATAGTTATCTCCTTTCAACTTACAAGGAATGTATTTGATCGTTTGAATATTTTTTGTAACATCTTCTCCTTTTTCTCCATCCCCACGAGTTACTGCATTTGTTAAAAAACCGTTTTGATAAATTAAATTAATAGATACTCCATCATATTTTGGTTCACATATAAAAGATAAAGAATGAACTGATTTATTAATTTTTTTTTCCCAAATTATTAATTCTTTTTTAGAGTAGGTGTTTTGAATGGAATACATTTTGTATTTATGATAAACAGTATAAATAGAGTTCGTACTAGTAACTTTTGCTCCTATTTTCATTGTAGGGGAAGTAGAATCCTGTAATTCAGGATATTTTTTCTCTAAAAAAGATAATTCTTTTAATTTTTTATCAAAAAAATCATCTGATACTTCTGAGATCCCGAAATTATAATATTGATCATTATATTTTAACAATTTTTTTCTGAGTTGATATATTTTTTTTTCTATTTTTTTATTCATAATTTATTTTTATTTATTTTATTTGAGGAATAAATTGCACGAACCATTCTAAAAAATCCTTGAAAATCTTTTCTTATTTCGATATTTATAAATCCTCTTTTTTTCAAAAGATTAATAATATCTGAATAAATAAATTGATTTATTTCGAAATAAACATAGACGATTCCAGTCAATCTTTTTTGTATCCAAAAAGAAATTTTTTTGTAAAAAATTAAGGGATCTTCGTCAGGTACAAATAAAGCTTTATAAGGTTCGTATTGAACAATATTTGGATGTAGGAGTTTTTTTTCAGATAGTTTAACATAAGGAGGATTACTTACGATAATGTTAACATAATTTTTATTCATGTTTGATTTTGATGGGATTTCATTTTTCAATATGTCTATATTTTTTAATGAAATTTTCACATTATGTAATTTTGCATTTTTATAAGCAATATCAAGAGCTTCTTTATCAGAATCAATGGCATGAATGTGTGAAATTTCAGGTTTTTTTTTTTTTAAAGTAATACTAATACATCCACTTCCTGTTCCAATATCAAATACTTGAACAGGAAAATTGCTGTCTTTATGATCCTGTAGAATCCAGTATACAAGTTCTTCTGTTTCTGGTCTTGGAATGAATACTTTTTCATTAACAATAAATTTCATACCAAAAAAGTAAGTTTTACCAATTACATATTGTATGGGTCTATTTTTTTTTAATTCCCATAATTTTTTTATTAATTTTTCGTAAATAAAAAAATTAATTTTTTCTTTTCTACTCAATCTCAATAAAATAGTTGTTTTATCACATTTAAAAATGTGGGTCGTAAGTAAAAAAAATAGACTTTCTATTTCTTTAGGTTCTGTATATAAATCTTGAAGAGTGTTTTGAAAAACACGGTAAAATTTGTCAAAATATATCATGTGACGAAAGAAATTAAAATGATGCGAATTTCAAAAAAAAATACTTATTTTATGATTTTATAACACATAATTTTTATGTTCGATGACGATACCATTGTTGCTTTAGCAACTCCTATTGGATCTAGTGCTATTTCTGTTATTCGAATTTCTGGGAAAAATTCCATATCTATAATTGAAAATATTTTTGTTTCTGTTAAACCTGGAAAAAAGCTTAAAAACCAATCTACGAATACGATTCATTTAGGATATATTGTTGCAGAAAATAATAATTTATTAGATCAAGTTTTAGTTTCTATTTTTAAATCTCCTTTTTCTTATACAGGAGAGAATATGATAGAGATTTCCTGTCATGGGTCTTATTATATTCAACAACAGATTTTGCAATTGATCATTCGAAAAGGAATACGTTTAGCTCGTCCGGGAGAATTTACATTTCGTGCTTTTATAAATAAAAAAATAGATTTATCACAAGCAGAAGCTATAGCTGATTTGATTATGTCTGAAAACAAAATTTGTCATGAAATATCTTTACAACAGATTAAAGGGTCATTATCTAACACTATTAAGGATTTAAGAAAAAAATTGCTAGATTTCGTATCTTTACTAGAATTAGAATTAGATTTTTCTGAGGAAAATGTGATCTTTGCTAAGAGATCAGAGCTTTTTTCTTTTTTACAAGAATTAAAAGAAATTATAAAAGATTTAATTGAATCTTTTTCATTAGGAAATGCCATAAAAAAAGGAATTTATGTGGTTATTATTGGAAAACCCAATGTGGGGAAATCCACTTTTTTTAATCAGGCGGTTCAGGAAGAACGTTCCATTATATCCCATATAGAAGGAACAACTAGAGATTATGTGGAAGGAGAAATCATTTTAAATGGAATTCTTTTTCATTTTTTGGATACAGCAGGGATTAGAAAAACTAGAGATCCTATAGAAATTATGGGAGTGGAAAAAACCATGAAAAAAATAGAAGAGGCTCAAGTCATATTATATATTTTTGATTCTTCGGATCAAGAAAAACAAAAAATTCTTAGTGATATTCAAAGTATTCAAAAAAAATATCCATTAAAAAATATTTTTGTTATAGCGAATAAATCAGATTTATCTGATTTTTATGATTTTGAAAATTTCAAGTCAAATATTCCTTATTTTTTCGAAATTTCGTCCAAAAATTATCATGAAGTAAAAAGGGTCCTCAATGTTTTGAGTTCTTTGTTTTTGGATAAATTAAAAGAAAAAAAAATAGTGGTAACACAAAACAGACATTATGAAGCTTTGAAACTATCATTAAGGGAGCTGTTATTAGCACATAATGCTTTTAATAAAGGATTTTCAGTTGATTTAATATCAATATATATTAAAGAAACATTACGATATTTAGGAGAAA